>NZ_JADYXG010000011.1:0-155649 GCF_015864415.1 Pseudoalteromonas sp. SCQQ13
TATTGCAAGTAAATTCAACGCAGTTAGCGCTGAAAACAGCTGCTTGAGATAAGTTTATTATCCGGAGCTCAGGTTACTTAAGAAGTTTAGCGCGTTTAAAACTTTTACAGTGTTTAAAGTAAGCTTTTAATGATCTAGCACAATGACTATTTAACTTATATTTATCGGCGCTATCTGTATTGATAACTTAAACCAAGACCCGCCCAAAATACATCTTGTAATAATTCATCGTCGGCATAGCGGTTTGAATCTTTATTAATAGCAAAACTATAGTTGCTATATGCGTATAACTGCATGTTTTTTATTACTGAGTAAGATAAATTGGTACTAAATTGCACATGATTAGCACCATTATGCCCATCGGCCACATACCCTGTATTAAAGCCAACACTGGTTTTAAAATCAAGCTGTAATACGGGCGTTAATTGATAATGTTTATTTAGCGCAACATCTAAAAAAGCACCTTGTGCATCAAATGAATAATATAAACTACTTATAAGCTGAACCTGCTGTGCAAAAGAGTAAATAAGCTCAAGGCTAACCTCATTATCGTAAGCGTTACTGCTTTCTTCGCGCGAGGCAATTGCACTATACCCACTTAATAGCTCAAGGTTTTTTGATAATACCGTTGCGTATATTATATTTAAATTCACTTCTGAATAATCGGTATTAATGCCTTTAGCAAACCAAGGAATAATTATGAAATTTTCATAATTTAGCTCTGTAGATACTGAGGTAATCCCTTTATTTGCTAAGTTATCACGCCCTTCAGTAACATAGCGGTTTTCCCAGTAGGAATGAATGTGCCAGTCGTAGCTGTTATTAGGTTCAATGTTAGTTAACGTCTCAACTTTTATATGACCCGCCGCATCTGCTGAAACATTTTGCACAGCACTATACTCTTGCGTAGTTTGCGCTAAAGCAAGGGAACTAAAACAGGCACTAAACGCAAATAAAAAACCGACAATACATAACTTCATTAATAACCTAAATTTTCATAGTAGTATTTAGCTCAGTTACTGAGCTAAAAAGGTCGGCTATACTACTACTCGAATAGGTAAATGAGCAATAAATTTTGTTAACTTTATTAGTTAAATAAAATCACTGCAACTAAGGCTCGCTGCAGTGTTAAAAATACGGGATATAAGGTAGGTAATTTAAAGTTTTATGAAGGCGTTACTAAACCTCTTCGCATTCCCAGCTTGGCTTTTCAAATTTAAACACTGCTAATCCTAAAACCGCTATCATTATTGCAAAAGCTAACCAAGATGATAAAAACTGTGCTGCAAAAAACCAACCCACTGCAGCGGCAATAACACTAATAACAAGCTGAGCCATAAGCGGAACTTTACCTTTGGTACCGTAAGTAAGTTTATAAGCTTTAACTAATTCATCAGCCACAAAAAACTCACAAAGTGTCACGTTTTTAGTTAAACCGTGGGCTTTTAGCCTAATTTTGGCCGGGTTGCCATTTATTTCAAACTGATGAGTAGAGCTAAACTTAAAGTTTTGTGCTTCGCTAACTATCTCACCGTTAACTTTTACAACTTCTTTTCCCGATACGGGCGAGCAGTAATAAGTAACTTCTACGTCATCACTGTAAAACTTAAAATGCATTCCACTTTTGGCCGAAACCTCTACTTTATTTGTCATCATCATCATCCTTATTGATATAAATTTAATTATATAGTTTCCAAAAAAAGTTAACAGCATGCTTACAACAATAAATCGTAAACTCACTCATAAAAAGCTATACCTCAATAAAAACAAACAATAGATTTAAAATCAAACTCGTTAACATTGCTGATCAGTACTAAACTTTTGCTCATCGGCAGTTAATTGATCTGTATCAAGTCATTTTTGCACTTAAGCGCAATACTAAGTTAATCGTCATTTATAATGGAAAATATAAAATGAAAATACAACCTAATAAGCACACCCTATGGCTCCCTCTAATAGCTATTTTATTTAGTGGTAACCTACTTGCTGCCAGTAATTTAAAAACTGAACAAGCAATACTAACCCCCCCTCCTATGGTGCCGCCCGCCATTAATAGAGATCACAGTGCAAAAGTAGTTATCAACCTAGAAACAAGAGAACAAGTAGGGCGAATTGCCGATGGCGTTGAATATGTATTTTGGTCATTTGGTGAAACCGTACCAGGGAGTTTTATTCGAGTTAGAGAAGGTGATGAAATTGAGTTTAACCTCTCAAATCACCCTAGCTCAAAAATGCCGCACAATATTGACTTACATGCGGTAACAGGCCCAGGTGGTGGCGCGGAATCGTCATTTACGGCCCCAGGACACACTTCAACATTTAATTTTAAAGCACTTAATCCTGGGCTTTATATTTATCATTGCGCCACGGCTCCTGTTGGTATGCACATAGCCAATGGCATGTATGGCTTAATTTTAGTTGAACCAAAAGAAGGCCTTGCGCCCGTAGACCGAGAGTATTATTTAGTACAAGGGGATTTTTATACTAAAGGTGAATTTGGTGAAGCTGGCTTGCAACCTTTTGATATGGCAAAAGCAATAGATGAAGACGCCGACTACGTAGTATTTAATGGCTCAGTAGGCAGTACCACAGATGAAAACTCTTTAACCGCTAAAGTAGGTGAAACAGTTCGATTATATATTGGTAATGGTGGCCCTAACTTGGTTTCTTCTTTTCATGTAATAGGCGAAATTTTTGATACCGTTTATGTAGAAGGCGGCAGTTTAAAAAATCACAACGTACAAACCACATTGATCCCCGCTGGCGGCGCTGCCATTGTGGAATTTAAACTAGAAGTACCGGGCACCTTTATTTTGGTCGATCATTCTATTTTTAGAGCATTTAACAAAGGTGCACTCGCAATGCTAAAAGTAGAAGGTCCTGACGACCATTCTATTTTTACAGGCAAAACAGCTGAAAACGTATATTTACCAGAAGGTTCAGCAATACAGTCGTTAGACAATACTTTTACTAAAATAACAGCCAACAATAAAGATGAACAAATACGTTTCGGCCAACGTGTTTATGAAGCTAACTGTATGGCTTGCCATCAAGCTAATGGCGAAGGTATTCCCGGAGCATTCCCGCCTTTAGCAAAGTCTGATTATTTGAACAACAACCCACTTTTAGGTGTTAATGCGATTATTAAAGGCTTATCGGGTCCGATTAAAGTTAATAACGTTAACTACAACGGCGTAATGCCAGCAATGAACCTAAATGACGAAGATATTGCCAATGTTATTACCTTTGTACTAAATAACTGGGATAACGCCGGCGGAAAAGTCTCTGCTGAACAAGTTGCTAAGCAGCGCAAGTAACATGATTTTTTCTTTATTAACGATGACACTGACACTGGCAGAGCCTCCTAAAATGGTAGCGCTGCCCGCGGGTAACTACAGGCCGCTTTATATGAATAAAAACAGCCCACAAACATTTGTGGGCGCTTTTAGCATAGATGTTACGCCTGTGACTAACGCGCAATATTTAACGTTTGTAATAAATAACCCTCGTTGGCAGTCACAGCAAATACCTAGCATATTTGCGGAGGCTCAATATTTACAACATTGGCAACAAAATCTAACTCCAAAGCAGCCGTCTCAAGGGCAATTAAACAGCCCTGTAGTTAACGTCTCGTGGTTTGCAGCCCAAGCTTATTGCCATTCACTTAATAAAAGCTTACCCACCGTTGCTCAGTGGGAACGTGTTGCCAGTGCCAGTGCAACCCAGCCCAATGGCAGCCTAGAGAAAAGCTATAACCAACGTATTTTACAATGGTATAGCCGCCCTAGTAGCAAACAGCTCCCCGAGGTTGGTACTAACCCAGCAAACTATTGGGGAGCACAAGACTTACACGGCTTAATTTGGGAATGGACAGAGGATTTTAACTCCGCTTTGGTCAGCGGCGAGTCCCGTGGTGATAGTGATATAAATCAAAAATTATTTTGCGCCGCAGGAGCACAAGGCGCTGCTGATCCCAGTGATTATGCCGCATTTATGCGCTTTGGCTTTCGATCTAGTTTGCAGGCCAAATATACTTTACCCAATTTAGGGTTTCGCTGTGCGAAATCAAAGGAATAAAAAATGATAAAATATAACCCAGCTATTATTTCTAATAATATAACACTCAAAATATTAGGGCTGATATGCATGCTTGCCAGCTCATACGCTTACTCGCAAAATATACCACAAAACTCTGTTTATCAGCTTAACAGTACATGGTTAGATCAAGACGCTAATAAACGTACTTTAAGTAGCTTTAGCGGTAAAAAACAAGTCATAAGCCTTATTTATACACACTGCTTACATACCTGCCCTACTATTGTTTCTACCATGCAAGCCATTGAAAATAAGCTGAGTGAGACTGAAAAACAAGACGTAGGTTTTATTTTAGTCTCGTTAACGCCCGACACAGATACACCTGCAGTACTAAAAGAATTTGCACAAAGCCGAAAATTAAATTTACAAAACTGGAGTTTATTAACCGGCACACCACAAGACGTTCGTAGTTTAGCCATGGTATTAAATATAAAGTTTCAAAACATAGACAACAATGAAGTTAATCACTCCAACTTAATGACAGGTTTAGACGAGCAAGGACGTATTAAGTTTCAAGAACTTGGAGTAATAAATAACGCAGCAATAGCCGCTGAAAAGCTAGCAAATTTTTAAAGCACGCTACCCTTAACTAAGCTATACAATGAATAAACACTCGCACAAAAGCAGAGTGTTTATTTAATTTCAAAAATTTTATATGGGACAGGCATTTAATTTTTATTAAAAAGCAAATGCGCAGTTTATTTATTATTTACTCCAGTGTATGGCTTTCATTGAATTACAACAGTTAAAGTTTATTCGATTTTAGGGAGATTTTAACGAGAGTTAGAGGCTTACACTTCATATGATGGATATTTGCTAACTTAAGCTGACACAGAGCTATGAACGACCTCAAATCATTGTTGTTTTATTGTTTTAATTAATCACACCAACTGCTTACTTCCGCCAAAACAATAAGAGTAAATTTTACTGGTTAGAACAAAAAAACAGCGGATGCTCGTATTTATTTTGCATAAAATAACTTACAGATTAACCAACACCTTTGTACCACTTAGCTTGGTTCTGCGCAGCTAAATTCATTAACCTTACTTTACTCCCTGCAAAGTTTGCATATTGCCTACGAAAATGCTGAATTGCGTTTAGCCACTCACCCTCTTCTATATTTAATTTGGCTAATATATTGGGTACATTTTTACTTACTTCCCGTTGTTTATTGCAAGTAAAATAACGACTACTCCAACTTACTAACTCTAAATAGTCTATTAATCTAAATGGGATCGTGTCTGGTTCTGCATTACTACCCAATTTAAGTAATTGCATTGGCTGGCTTTTGTGCTCAAAAAGCTCTGATTTTTGTGCAGGTTGTTTACTATTTTTTGGCGTGTTTTTATATTTATGTTTACGCTCTTGAATTGATGTGAAATCACTGTTTTCAAGTTCTGTAGCTATTTTCGCTCTAATTGGATTCAAATCAACATACGCCATGCAACTTAAAATGGCCTTATCATCTAATAGTGCTTGGGATTTATAACGCCCTTCCCAGTATTTTCCTGTGCAGTTATCTTCTTTATTTGCTTGCCTGGCAATATATTCATTAAGATTTTTCATATACCAGCTAATATCATAAAGTCGTGCTCGCCATGTTGCTATAATTTCACTAAAAATATATAAGCTAGCCTCATTTAATTTCTCGCCATTTAAAAAGCGTTCAACCAAAGAGTCTCCTTGTTTATATAACTTATACCAACGCCTTATAACCTCTTCAACAGACCAATCAAGCGCTTTGTTTTTATTTACTTTAACCACAACATGATAATGATTACTCATAATAGCGTAAGCAGCTATATCAATGGCAAATACATCGCTCAGTAATTTCATCCGCTTAACAAGCCACTCCCTACGGTGGTCAAAGTTTTTGCCTGAGTATTTATCATCGCCACACAAAAAAGCACGGCGAACACAACGCGCAATTAGGTGGTAATAAGGTGTTGCTGATAAATCTATGAGTGATTTTCTGGCACGGGTCATGTTTAGCACTCTGTTTTTACATGTATATATAAACAGTAGTTCAAAGCGAGGGAATTACCATTTTTTATGCCTGTCCACTATTATATTTAAAGTTTAAATGATTTTTATGCCTGTCCCTTATTCGAAGAGGAGATAGTAATAAGCCTTATGTTTCTGCCAAAATATCGCCATCAACAAGGTGAACATTGGTGGTGTAATAAGCTTGGCTGTATTCTATATTTAACGAAAAATACACGCTTTGTTTAAGGTGTTTTTTTATAGATGCCTCTAGCTCAGTACTTAATGCTAATGTAAATTCTTTATTTCGGTGAGGCTTAGTTAATAACGATATTGTAATGAGAATATGCGAGTACTTATATTCTAAGCATGGGTAAGCTCTTGACTTACATACCCCAGCACTGGCGTCTTTGTTATTTATAATCTGCTCTATAACATCAAAAACTTCTTTTGTGTTTATTTTTAAGTTATCTGAATATTTTATTTCTACGTGTGGCATAAATATATGTTCCTGAGCGTATAACGCTTGGTTAATAATAAATCACTGCGTTTGAGTGCAACAATCAACAGTAACTTACCTAATGAGTTTATTCCGCTTGAGCCTGTAATACAGCGTGCTGTATATCTACATAGCATTATTTAAAATTAAACTTTGTTTATAAAACTTCTCTTTTTAAGCATTATGAGGTGCTTACTTATTATCGGGTTAGCTCCTTTATTCGTTTTATGGTATTTACCCTCAACTTTTTTACTTAAAACAAAAAAGCATAACCCTATTAAAGTTATGTTTTTTAATTTAGTTTGTTTAATAAACGAATGCGCCGTATAAAGGCTAATTACTCAATAGTTGTATTATTTAAAGAGTAGTTCCACACCTTATAAAAATAAAAGGCATAACCAAGGCCAAGGGTAAGTATTGAAATTATAATCCAAAGAATTACATGGCCAATGCTGCCAAAAATATCTGTATTACAAACCATTTTTCTTGCATTACCGTGTTCGTCAATTAACTCAGAGCGATTCAAAATAAACTTAGAAAACGAATAAGGAAAAAAGAACGCGCCTATACCAAACGTTATTAGTATTAAAATAAACCACAGTATTAAATGCCCTAAAATATCTATAGTTCCTACATTTGCTTGAATCTTCATATTTAATCCTTGATATGATTTTACTTAACGAGTGTTAAAACCTACTCGCTTTAATTTATTGTTATTACTAAATAAACCATAGCCGAGTTCCTATTTCAGTTCAATTATTTACATAAAACAAAAAGAAGTTTATTTACTTATAAGCAGCTACTACATACTTTTGCTTAGCTTTATTAGATTAAATAAACATTATTTCACTTAACTTATTCCTCCTCAAAAATGCACCTCACAAACCTACAGCCACGCTAATAAACGCAGCAAAACTAGCGATAAAAGAAATCAATGAGCATTACTCATGTATAAATGAAATTAAATCAATTTTATTCATAATAATAACAACGTATAAAATACATTCTTGCTTTTACCTTTAGCCGCACTGCACTTGGTTGCAATTAAGCCTTTAGGTAAAAATAAAAAATACTGTGGTGACTACTGACAGGGAAATCTGAAGATATTACCGAAAACCTCAGAAGTTAAACAAAAAATTCAGCTTTAATTATATAAATGGATACCAAAAATCATGAAAAAAGACTTTAAATTTACTATTAAGAGCACTTCTCTTGATGAAAGTTATCAGCCATCTAACGATACGCGCCTTACAACCAACTTTGCTAACTTGGCAAGAGGAAAATACCGCCAAGCTAATTTGCGCAACGCGTTAAAAATGATTGATAACCGCTTTAATGCTTTAGCGAATTGGGATAACGCTAAAGGAGATCGTTACTCTGTCGAACTCGAGATTATTTCTGTAGATTTAGATATTAAAGGCAGTGGTAATACTTTTCCATCAATAGAAATATTAAAAACAATTATTGTTGATCATAAAACTAATAAACGCATTGAAGGCATTGTAGGTAATAACTTTTCCTCTTATGTGCGCGATTATGACTTTAGCGTATTGCTGCAAAATCATAATAAAAATCAACCTAAATTTAGTATCCCAGATAACTTTGGTGAGCTGCACGGCAAGCTGTTTCAGCATTTTGTTAACTCAAGTACTTACAGACTAAATTTTAATAAACTACCTGTAATATGTATTAGTGTTTCTGATAACAAAACGTATCATCAAACTCAAAACCAGCACCCTATTTTAGGCGTTGAATACCTGCCAAATGAGTCATCTTTAACCGAGCAATATTTCAAAAAAATGGGCTTGCAGGTACGTTATTTTATGCCACCAAACAGTGTAGCGCCTTTAGCATTTTTCTTTTTTGGTGACTTACTTAATGATTACACTAACCTTGAACTTATAAGCACTATTTGTACCATGGAAACATTTCAGAAAATCTATCGACCTGAAATTTACAATGCAAATGCACCTGCAGGAAAGTCTTATCAACCAAATTTGAACAACCAAGATCATTCATTAACGCAAATTGTTTATGATCGAGAAGAGCGTAGCCAAATGGCCAGCCAGCAGGGAAAATTTACCGAAGAGCACCTAATTAAGCCATACCAAACTGTGCTTGAACAATTCTCTGCCAATTACGTTTAAAAGCGGCGCTTAACAGTTTCGCTCAATAGCTAGGTTCAATTATAACTTTAAATATACGGCACTATTTATCATGAAAACACTTATTAGCAATACACTATTACCTACGTCAACTGCGGGCAGTTTGCCTAAACCGGTTTGGCTTGCACAACCACAAACACTTTGGTCGCCTTGGAAGTTACAAGACGATGAACTAATTGAAGGTAAGCAAGACGCCCTTCGCTTGTCATTACACGATCAGCAACAAGCAGGCATTGATATTGTCAGTGATGGCGAGCAAACCAGGCAACACTTTGTTACCACCTTTATTGAGCACCTCAACGGTGTTGATTTTGAAAAGCGTAAAACCGTTAAAATTCGCGATAGGTACGATGCAAGTGTACCAACGGTTGTTGGCCCTGTTAGTCGACAAAAGCCGGTTTTTGTTGAAGATGCTAAATTTTTACGCCAGCAAACTAACCAGCCAATAAAATGGGCTTTGCCAGGCCCAATGACAATGATAGATACCCTTTATGACGATCATTATAAAAGTCGCGAAAAACTTGCGTGGGAATTTGCCATAATTCTTAATCAAGAGGCCAAAGAGTTAGAAGCTGCAGGGGTAAATATTATCCAATTTGATGAACCAGCATTTAATGTATTTTTTGATGAAGTTAATGACTGGGGTATTGCCTGTTTAGAGCGCGCAATTGAAGGACTAAAATGCGAAACCGCGGTGCATATTTGCTACGGCTACGGCATTAAAGCCAATACTGATTGGAAAAAAACATTAGGCTCAGAATGGCGCCAATACGAAGAAGCGTTTCCTAAGTTACAGCAATCGAATATAGATATTATTTCGCTAGAATGTCATAACTCTCATGTACCAATGGAGCTACTTGAACTTATTCGCGGCAAAAAAGTGATGGTAGGCGCTATTGATGTAGCAACCGACACCATAGAAACACCCGAAGAAGTTGCTAATACCCTGCGCGAAGCGCTTAAATATGTTGATGCCGACAAGCTCTACCCTTGTACCAACTGTGGTATGGCTCCTTTAGCGCGTAATGTAGCAAACGCTAAGTTAAATGCCTTAAGTGCAGGAGCAGAAATAATTCGCAAAGAACTAGCTAACAAAAGTTAGCCCAACAAATAAACCTATATAATCCAACTAATATAAGCACTTCAATATAGTTATGTAAAAGAATGCCCGCCATAGAGCTCCTATGCCGGGCATTCTTTTTTAAACAAACAATAACTAAATTAAAAACCTATAAAAACACTTGCCCTAACATGCGTAAACCAGTAATTAATAGTACACAAGCAAATATCTTTTTCAGTTTACTTGCATCTAGTTTTGCAGCTAACGACGCGCCTACAGGCGCAAACAGTACGGTTAGCGGTACAATACATGCAAAGCCAAATAAGTTAACCAAACCAAACGTACCCGCTGGCGCATCAATTGGCGTACTGCCCAATATCAACATAGTTAGCGCACCAGGCAATGAAATAATTAACCCAATTGCTGCAGCTGTACCAACGGCCTTATGAGCAGGATAGTTATATAAAGTAAGTAATGGCACCGAAATAGTGCCGCCACCAATTCCCACCATAGAGCTTAAAAAGCCAATAAATGCGCCCATAACACTTTGCCCTACTGTACCTGGCAGTTTTTGATACAACGCCGACTTGCCCGTTCTAAACAGCATATTAAGTGCAGATAACAGCGCTATTGCCCCAAACAATATCGTAAGCAACTTGCCATCAACCCGAGTAACTAACCAGCTACCCAGCAATACACCTATAAGAATAAATGCAGCCCAACGTTTTAAAAGGTTAAAGTCTACATTGCCTTTTTTATTGTGAGACCTAATTGAACTAATAGATGTAGGCACTATGGTTGCCAAAGACGTGGCTGTTGCAATTAACATTGCAGATTCGGGCGATACCCCAAAGCTCTGAAACAAAAAAAACAACACAGGCACAATTACAATTCCACCGCCCACACCGAGTAAGCCTGCTAAAATACCAGCAAATACGCCTGTGGCTACCAGTGCCAACAAAGTAGATATATTACTTGTTATAAATTCAATGATATTCATTAATTATTACTTCTATTTTTAATCACAACAAAGACCTTTCAGTCAATTTACGAGGTAATTACAGCCCCTGCTTTTAGGTTTTTAAATAAAACAATTACGTTAGCATGCTCTACAAACTCAGCTCTCGCTAAGTTTAATATAACGTATTGTTATAATTAGTTATTCCCACCTTAATAGTAAATAAACTTGTTTGCTTGATAAAATGATATAATTTCATCAACCAATGAATATCAGTCATCATTAAAGCTAAATTATAGATAGGAGTTAACTTGTGCTGGAAAGGATCCACTTAGAAATACTAACCGCCATAAAAGAACATGGAACCCTAACTAAGGCAGCAAATTCGTTGTACTTATCGCAATCGGCACTAAGTCACAGTATTAAAAAACTAGAAGGCCAAGTTGGTACGCCAATATGGAAAAAAGACGGTCGAAATTTGCGCCTTACAGCGGCTGGCGAGCATATTCAAACACTGGCAAACAGAGTATTACCGCAGTTTGTACACACTGAGTTATTACTAAATCAAATTGCTAAAGGTGAACTAGGCTCGCTACGTATTGGCATGGAGTGCCATCCTTGTTACCAATGGTTGCTTAGAGTAATTGAGCCCTATTTAGAGCACTGGCCAGACATAGACATTGACGTAAAGCAGGAGTTTCAGTTTGGCGCCTTAGGTGCATTACTAAGCTACGAAATTGACGTACTAATAACTCCCGATCCACTCTTTAAACCTAAAATAAGCTACATACCTGTGTTTAACTACGAACACAGACTCGTAGTTGCTAAATCCCATAAACTTGCAACACAAGAGTTTGTATTACCCGAGCAGCTAAGCGAAGAAGTATTGTTTAGTTACCCTGTAGAGCCGCTAAGGCTTGATATTTTTAGCCAGTTTCTTAATCCAGCAAAGTGCTCAGTAAAAAAACACAAAACCATTGAAACAACCGAAATCATGCTACAAATGGTCGCTGCGGGTCGCGGCATTTGTGCTTTACCAGGCTGGCTAATAGACGAGTATTCTAAAACTATGCCTATCAAAAGCCTAAGGTTTGGAGAGCAAGGTATTAACAAACAAATATTTGTAGGTATTCGTAACAACGAGCAGCATATAGACTACTTAAATGACTTTATTGCCCAAGCTAAAAAAACAACATAACCATAACCCATAACCAAATTAAATGCACAGTGTGGGCTCATTGGCGCGCTATCCTACCCGCATGTTTAGTACAAACCCAGCTGTGCAGGCTGGGGTTTTGTAAATAGCTGATTGAATTCAGCACAGTGCCTTTTGAGTAACAAAGGCAAAGGCAAAAGTAAACCACATAACAGCATTATTAGCTTACTTGCATTTAAATAGATAAGGAACGTATTTAGGTTTAGAAAAGGACAGGCAAATATTTTATGCCTGTCCTTTTATTTTTCATTTATTAAGAGTGAATACAGTAGCGATTTCGTCCTGCAGATTTTGCTTGATAGAGCGCGTGGTCAGCTTTATCAATAAGCTCTCTGAGTATTAAGTTATCCGCTGGGGCGACTATTGCCATACCCAAACTAATGGTCACAAAAGGACTCACTGTAGAATACTTGTGTTCAATTTCAAGAGCCTCGACAATGCTAACCAGCTTTTTCGCCATTTTTTCGGCCTCAGCTTCACTAGTATTTGTTAACATCACAATAAACTCTTCTCCACCATACCTAGCAATAAGATCTGAGTTCTTTAGTAGCGCGTTTTTCACCCCTTTTGCTACTTGTTCGATCACATTATCTCCCTGTAAATGGCCATAGTTATCGTTATATAACTTAAAGAAATCAATATCTATCATCACAATGGCTACTTTTTGCTTTAATTCCACAGCTTTTTCAAAAAAACGATTACTTTCTTCTTCAAAATGCCGACGATTCGATAGTTTTGTCAAACTATCTGTATTACTAAGTTCTTGAAGCCGACTCGCCAAACGTTTATTTTCAATAACACTTTTCAAGCTATCAATAATAGTTTTGTTAATGTTTTTGTACAGTGACAAGATATTAATCCCAAAAAATATGTACATTAATGCCATAAAAAATAATGTATCTCCCATATCATTAAACATAAATGTAAAAATTATTATTGGAACAATAAAGCAGGAGAAAAATGCATAAAAAGATTGTTTATGAACCGTAAGCGTAATAAAACCAGAGGCCATTAAAACAACAACGAAAGCTGCAAAAAGCAACATCCACTGCTCAGAAAGATGATAAAACGAATAGACGTAGAAAGTAGACCAAAGCAGTCCATTTAATGCAGCAGCGATCAGGGCATTACGATTAACCGCGTTGATTTGGCTTGCAATTTTATAATCATCCTGCACTTTAATCTTCAAGTAAACTGAGTACCGAAAAGTGAGAAAAGCCAGAAAAATGACCAGCCAAAATATCGGTATAATTGAAGAGTCGTGATACATCAACACGCCAAACCAGCCAGTGGCAACCACAGCCTGCAGCGGAGTCGTTGTGCGCATTTGTTGGTAAAACAGTCGATTTTGATCGACACTTAATTTAGTTTCTTCATTAATGCTCATATATATCTTAACCGCTATTAAATAAATCTACGGTAATAGGTCACAACTTAATAGTGACAGCTCTACCCCTAGGTCCATAAAACATCATAGGATACCGCAATAGCGTCTAGTTATATTTGCTAAACTGCGCATGCCCTTTTGATGACCTTGTTATTTTTTGGTGAAATTAGCTTTCAATTTTCGCAAAAAATCATTATTTATAACAAGCAGCCCTGCTGATTGTTTGAAGGCTTTTGCTAACATTTTGTGAGTGTCAAAAAGATCACTATCGTGGTGCCCTCGAACCTGCTTGATAAATTTAATGTGATCTTGTTTAGCCTGGGTGTGGGTCATATCTACGATAGAATCATAGTGCTGAGGTTGCACGGCACAACCTAATAAAATTAAGATAAGAGAAATAGACAGTTTTTTCATACTACAAAAAATCCTTTTACTGTAAAAAAACCAAACAACTTGTTAAGCAGATAAATATTGTTGCTTTAAATCGCTCAGCAATAACCAACTGTTTTTATTTCATTTAAACGACTTATATGCGCTCTTTAACTAGGGAAATATACTTACTTTCGCATTCAGAAAAAAGCGTGTACGAATTCATACTATTACCGTAATTTTGAATTGTTAACGTATCACCTTGCTGCAACGCACTTACTTCAATTTTTGAATTACCGGCCGATTCTGAAGCATACAAGCCAGAGAATACAATGTGTTGCCCTCTTTTCTTATAACTGCCTTTCGCAGAGCGAGCATTTGTTGTAACTTTGTACATAAGTTGATTATCTTCTTGTGATAACCCAACCACCAAGTTACATAATACTGGCTCCACACTTTTGTAGTAAACAAAACGTGATTTCGGTGATTCAGAACACCCTGAAATAACAGTGAAACAGATGAGTAAATAAAACAACTTTTTCAAATTACCTCCTAGCACATCCCATACACACTGCTGTGTACGCCCGACATGGGCATCAACTTATAACGTGAATGCCCTCTGAAGGAAGATCACCGTTTAAATAACATACTGTTATTTAACGATAACCACCAGCGAATGGCAAGAGCTAAATAGTGAGAAATAGACCGAAGGAAACCGCATAACAGCATTATTAGATCACAGGCATTTAAATGGATAAGGATCGTGTTTAAGTGTTGAAAAACGAATACACCCTACGATGAATCAACGTATTTAGCAGCATTAAAACGCAGAGGCTCACCACTTTTAAAATTTGCAATTAATAGCTAAATTTTACTAGTCGTCCACCTCAGAGCGTGTTGTTAAGTGTTTTCTTTAGCCTGATCCCTTTTCTCAACAGCCTTTAAAGCGCCCTCAGGCAATATATTGTATAAAGCGGCAACTTTTTTAGGTTGAGAAACTCTAACCTCCACTATGAAATTAATCATTTCAAAAAGGCTGTGAGCAATATTTGGATCATCGTTTAAATCTATTTCACCGGGGTGAACGGCATTATTTCCAACGACCCGGCAATAATCCAACGCTTGTTGAACCTCGACAGGTAAACCTTTTTTTACGAGAGAACCAATATCTTCATTAATGTTTTGTCCTTTCTCTCCCAATTCAGCTAACAACTTTTGAATTGTCAGTCTTAATAAGGCTGCTGCAGCTCTTGGCGAACGAGCTACAATATCTCTTGCTTCATTATAATCATCAAGACATATAGCTGGTAGATCGATATGTGGTGGGGCAACTGGAGCCTCAGATGGAATAATCATTCGACCTTCATACCAATAACAAAATTCGCCACAATGGTGACATTGGCTGTACCTAAAATTTGTTTCTTTATAGTGCTGGTGTGTTTCTAGTTTTAAATTATTCCAATACTGTTTAGCGTAAACGCCACAATGTATACAATGAAATTGTTGTTCTTCAAAAACTGGAGGGTAATACTTGCTCATTTGTGCTCCTTGCCTGCTAAACACTTAACGCCGCCAGCAGGGGCCGAAAAACCGAAGCGAAGCGGCGGTTTTTTGGTCCCTCTGGCTGGTCTTGTTATAGGGTTGCATCACAAGCATCCCATGTATCGCATTTTGTGAGCGCATTAAATTGATCACTAGGATACTCGACTATTTCAATAATATTCTGAGGGTCTATTCTTCTAGAGCTAAACCCCTCATGCTCAATTTCGTTTTCAAGCTGATGACCACGTTTCGATAAAAATGCTCTTATCATTGAGGAATCTGGGTAGTAGCTATCTCTCAGTGACGCAATGGGAACTTTAGCTTTAATGACGCAAGGAGTTCCTATATTAAAAAGAGCATTGCCGGTAACCGGATGGTCTTCATGAGAATTATAAAGCGCCTCACCACCCCAAGATCGAAAGAACCGTTCAATCCCGGAACGACCAGCTAGATAAGGCTCGAAGAAACAAAACCACAACATATTCGCACGATTACCATCATCTGCCTGATTTCTATTCATTAGTTCCTGTGCAATATCCGCACTTAGCAAGCCACTATCTTTAAGACAAGAAACTCTGTTTTTTAGCGAAGCGGCATTTTGCAAAAGCATTCCGTTGGTACGAATTTCCTTTATTTCGTCAACTGTTAGTTTCGTGCAGTGATAACCGATTAATGAGTACTTTCTCAAAACGTCCCGCATTTTATATATTGCAGGATCATACTCACGGGCAGAGGAAATTCTTGGACAGCTACACTCCCAACCCAAAAATATTTCATAATTTGATTCTAGGAATTCAATTACATCCACAGGCCATGTAGTCTGGTCACTAATAATTATAGAAATGATTTACGCCCTCTAAAAATTGCAATCACGCGGACTAAGACAAAGCCCTATAACGCCGCCATAAATTGCCGCTTGAAGCGCGGCGTAAAGCGATCAATTTGATGGCCTTGTTATGAGCCAGTTGCTAATTGATGGCACAGTGTACCGTTTACTTTTGGCCACGCCATCTTGCGAACACAAGTAATCTATAAATACGCCCATAGTGTGACTTTTATTAATGTAGTAACCCAATGCCTCCGGTTGCTCCTGTGAAAGTGGAAGCTCTGTGATATGAACCATAAGCTCCTCACCTTTAGCATCGAGCAAGAAGGTACCGCTTCTTGATGCTGGGCAAGAATCAATGCTCTTTATTGGGCCCTTTAGTCGTACTTGGGTGGAAGGACCTTCGAACTTGACCGAAACGGTAAACCCCAATTCTATCGCCGATGATTGAGTCAGCTCCACAACTTCAGGACCACTACTAGCCATCGCATGAGCAGAAAATAATAATAGAATTGATAGTGCCAAATTCTTCATGATTGGTAGCTCATAACGCCCAAATAATGGGCAAATATCAGTTGGTTAAAACCAGCGACGCAGGAGCAAAAACCAACTGTTATTTGTCCTGATTTATTTGCTTGTTATGTGTAAATTACACCTTAAGCAATTTTATTTCTTTAACCGTGTTCACGGACATTTTAGCCCATAAGAGAATACCGATAAAACCTAAACCGAGTAAGAAGTAATACTTAATATCGCTTAATCCATCAGCATACATAAAGATAACAAAGCTGTACCCGAATAAGAGTACTGTAAATAGTGGGATAGTAATTATTGCAGCAAATATTTTGAATTTACGTGATTGACGATCCATCGTAGATACTCTCCTTTACACATAACGCCTGCCTAAGCGGCGATTAACAATGGGTTAAAATTATTGAGCGCAGCGACAATAACCCATTGTTAATTGTCCGAGCGAACTTGTGAGCGAATTGAGGCTCTTGTTATATTTATTATTTAGCCACTTTATTAGCTTGAACTAAATAAGACAATGCTGCAGCGTAGGTGCAAAAAAACACTATAAAAGCTAAACCTACAATAACTTGACCCAGCAAATTGTTACCAAAGCCTGACAGAAAAATAATATAAATAGACGGTGGAAATGAAATAACTGAGAAATGAGTTTTTTTTTCTGAGTTAATGAATAGACCTGAAACTACAGGTACGAATTGAATAATTATTGGTATAAGCATTAAACCAACAATAAAAATATCTAACTTTAAATTACCACTCACGACAGCTTCCTAATTTGAAATAAATATAACGCCTAATTAACAGGCAAAAAATTGTTGGCTAAAATAGGTGAACGGAGTGAACAAAAAGCCAACTGTTTTTTGTCCTTGTTGAATTTATTGTTAGCCATTTACTGCACCGTTCTCTTCACCATAAATACTGTAAAGTACATCTTTGGCTATTGGATCTATTGTATACGCTGAACCTCTATGAGGTTGGGAGAACAAAATAGTATCTGAATACTTTTTGAACACGTAATAGCGATCATAATATGTTGTATGACCACGATTATTATAAGTAGTTTTTATATTGTCATTTTTGAGGAATTCAATAAAACACTTTACTTCTTCAGGCTGGAGTCCAATAAAAAAACGTTCTATTGCACGATATTTTAGATCATCAAATTCGGCCCAAATTTTTGCATTTAATAATTCACCTGCTTTGATAGTTAATGAAGCAGATTCTGCTTTCTCGCCAACTGCGGGGGTGTAAATAATGTCCATGCTCTTTAAAGTAAATAAAGGTGCACCCTTGGTAATGGTTATATGATTTTGTCTTTTAAGCTCTTGGATTATATAAAGTTGAAATACATCTAATCGCTTAAAATTAGATAACATTTTATCTTTGGTTTGTGTTGCAGCTACTTTTTCTTGCTCTAATTTTAACGCAGCTTCAGCACCTTTATTTTTTAAAGTTTTTTTATTATTGAAAAAATCCAAAATTGCTCCAATAACAGCATAAACCAACCGAATACTGGTAACAAAAACCAAACCTTGAAGTACTGTTTTAGATACAGTATTTAATGTAATTAATTCATTTTTTATTAGAACAAGCACTAGATTAGATACTAGGAAGATAGCTAAGTTTAAGCGTGTATCTTTTAATTTAGTAAGTAAATCTAATACTTCTTTAGAGCCTTGCATGAATGCATAATCCTTTAAATGGCTAACAGCTTATTGAACACCACTTTGGGGGTTTATAACACCCCAAAACGGCGTATATTACATGGCTCAATAATTCCACTAAATAACTACAATGTAAACAAGTAATTACGTATGTTATAAAGTCACCGTTATTAAAATACCCCAAAACGACTTTTAATAATGTTATTGGACAAAACACAAACAACTGTCTATATATACAGTATCATATTTAAATAATTGAATATCATTTATGAAATCTCTCTTTCTAACCATGATTAAAGATCATATGTATAGCAAGCGTTATGCAAAAAGCACTATTGAAGCTTATTTGTTTTGGATAGCTGCCTATATCCGCTTTAATAATATGCAACACCCAAACTCTATGGGGGATACTCAAGTAGAATTATATCTAAATCATTTAGTAAACTCGCAAAATGTAGCGCAAGGCACACAAGCCCAGGCATTGAATGCGCTAAGTTTTCTATATAAAGAAATAATTAAAAGTCCTCTCTCATTATCATTAGATTTTGTAAAAAGTGAACGCCCTAGAAAATTACCCGTTGTGCTTACACAAACAGAAGTTTCAGCGTTATTTAAACACTGTATTACAAAGCATTATTTAGCGTGTGCACTACTTTATGGTAGCGGTATGCGGTTAATGGAGGTACTACGTTTGCGGATACAAGATATTGACTTTGATTATAACTGTGTTCGAATTTGGGATGGTAAAGGGGGCAAAAATCGTGTTGTAACGCTTGCAGAGGAGCTGATACCACAAATACGAACACAAATTCAATTAGTCGATAATTATTTACAATTGGATCTAAATAACCCGCTGTTTTGCGCGCGTGTATATGCCTCATTTATTGCGTAAAAAACATCCAAATCATAACAAACAGCTGGGTTGGCAATATGTATTTCCATCTTATAAACTCAGTATTGATCCTGAGAGTAAACAGCTAAGGCGCCATCATATTGATGAAAAGCAATTACAGCGCGCTGTTAAAAAAGCGGCTTTTGATGCACACATTAATAAACACGTTACGCCACATACTTTGCGCCACTCATTCGCTACGCACTTACTGCAAAGCGGCGCTGATATACGCACAGTACAAACACAACTTGGGCACAGCGATATTCGTACAACACAAATTTATACCCATGTTTTACAGCAAGGTGCTAATGGGGTTATTAGCCCTTTTTCAAGATTATAAACTTCTCTATTTAAAACAAAAAAGCACAACCCACAAGAGTTATGCTTTTTTAATTAATCTTAAACCAATTCATTTTACAAACGAATGCCGCCGTCTATTTCTACTACGCGACCGGTAAAAAAGTCGTTTTCGATAATATATTGTGCGGTATGGGCTATTTCTGCAGTTTCACCTAAACGCCCTACTGGAGTTACGCTAAGCATGCGCTCTTTAGCTTCTGGTTTCATTACGTCGGTCATTGCGGTGCTTATAACACCTGGTGCAATTGCGCCTACGCGAATACCAAAACGGCCAAGCTCTTTAGCCCATGTAGTAGTAAGCGCTACAACGCCTGCTTTAGAGGCTGCGTAGTTTGTTTGCCCTATGTTTCCGGCGCGCGCTACGCTCGACATATTTACAATAACGCCACCTTTGCCCGACTCAATCATATGGCTGGCAGCTTCTCGGCCTGCCAAAAACACGCCAGTAAGGTTTACGTCTATTACTGATTGAAATTGCTCAAGCGACATTTTTTTAACTACTTTGCCGTCTTTAGCTTTAATAAACATGCCATCGCGTAAAATACCGGCGTTGTTGATCAATACACCAATATGGCCAAAGTCGCTATTAATGGTGTTAAATACCGCTTCCATTTCGCTCTCGTTGGTAACGTTGGCAGCGTAGCCTTGAATACGCGTAGTTACGCCGTCAAGTTGACTTAATTGCTCAGTTGCTGTGTTAAGTGCATCTTGCGCCATATCGATTAGGGCAATGTTTGCGCCCATTTTTGCAAACTTTTGCGCCATAGCAAAACCTAAGCCTTGTGCGCCACCGGTTATTACTACCGTGTTATTTTTAATTTCCACGCGTTACCCCTACTTCGAAAATAATTTAAATATGGCACTAAAATCTTCAGTACCCGCACCTTGGTGCTGCAATGTAGCGTATAAGTCGTTGGCCATTGAACCCATTGGCGTGGCTGATTTACTTTGTTTTGCTGCTTCCATTGCCAAGCCTAGATCTTTCGCCATTAGATCGACCATAAAGCCTGGTTTGTATTCGTTACTTGCAGGAGCCGACTCCATTACACCCGGACACGGGTTATATAATTCTAACGTCCAGTTACGCCCTGAGCTTGCGGTCATTATGTCGCTAAGCACTTTAGGATCTAGGCCATTATTTATACCCATTTGTAGTGCTTCGCTGGTGCCTGCCATTAAAATGCTCAACAGCATGTTATTACATATTTTTGCAACTTGCCCTGCGCCAATGTCGCCTGCATGAAAAATATTTTTGCCCATATCAACCAGCACAGCATTGGCTTTGTCGAACGCGGCTTTATCGCCGCCTACAATAAAGGTAAGTGTGCCGGCGGTTGCGCCTGCAACGCCACCCGATACCGGTGCATCTACAAAGCTAATACCTTGCTGTGCTAACTCTTTACCAACCACGCGCGCCGATTCGGCATCTATGGTTGAGCAATCAATAACTAAGGTGGTTTTGCTTAAGCTGTTAATTAGCCCGTTTTCACCCAAATAAAGCGCTTTAACATGCTTGCCAGCAGGCAACATGCTAATAAGTATGTCTACGTTGTTGGCACATTGCGTTGCATCTGCGGCTGCATTTGCACCTTTGATTTTTAGCTCGTTAACTGTATTTTGGTTTAAGTCGAACACACTTACTGTGTGGCCTGCTTTTATAAGGTTTGCCGCCATTGGCCCACCCATATTGCCTAAACCAATAAATCCTATATTGAGTTTGCTCATAGCTTTAGCCTTGTTGTAATTGTTTAAGTGGGTGGTTATTGCCATAGCGATCTTCAAAAAAGCTATCTAACACTGAGCTTGGCACGTCGCTGAGTGTTTTGTATTGCCAGTTTGGCGCACCGTCTTTGTCGATTAACAATGCACGTATACCTTCTTGAAACTCACCCACTTCGCCGGCACGTACCGACATACCTAGCTCCATTCTAAAACACTCAGCAAGGCTTTTGCCTTTACTGGTTTTTAATTGGCGGCTTACTAACGCACAACTTAGCGGACAACCATGCTTAAGCGATTTTTGCGCCTTTAGTAGCCATTTGTCGTCTGTGTTTAAGTTTAAAATATAGTCAACCTGTTGTTGTAGCGTAGTAAACTCAGCGAGTTCTTGAATGGTTGCCAAATTTGCTTTGATATTACCTTTAGGTAAACGCCCTGATTGCTGATCTAAATCAGTTAACAGCGTAGTAAGTTTTTCGTGATTTAAGCTGGCCGTTTTACCCCACTTAATGCTGAGTAAACCCGCTAAAAGTGCATCGTATTTGTCTGCTTTTACATAATGATCGGCAAGGGCAACAAAACGGGCATCGTCGCAATTTATAGACGCTGACGTAAGCCCTAAAAATAATCCAACACTGTGAGGCATTTTATGTAAAAAATAACTGCCGCCAACATCTGGGTATAAGCCAATAGTTTGCTCAGGCATTGCTATACGCGATGTTTCGGTTACTACGCGGTGGCTTGCACCGGCCATTAAGCCTAAACCGCCGCCCATTACAATACCGTTACCCCACACTAATAATGGCTTTTCGTAACAGTGAATTAAATAGTCAAGGCGATACTCTTGCGTAAAAAAATCCTCTACTAAGTCGCTTGCGCTGCCTTGAGCCATAGCGTGGTGCAAACTTACAACATCGCCGCCAGCACAAAAGGCTTTGTCGCCTGCGCCTTTTAATACCACCATGGCAATACTGCTGTCTTGCGCCCAAGCTTTTAGTTGCGGCTCTAATAGTTTGATCATTTCAAAATTAAGGGCGTTTAACGACTTTGGTGCATTTAGCGTAGCAAACGCTATTAAAGCACCGTTTGACGCGGTTGCCGTTTCGAATACGACTGCGTCATCTGCATGATTTAATAATGTTAAGCCGCTCATTAGCCATTCACCCAATTTGCACGACGCTTTTCTAAAAAGGCACTTACACCTTCTTGCTGATCTTCGGTGTCAAATAAGGCCACAAACAACTCACGTTCTAGCGGTAAAATGCTCGCCATAGGCTGATGACGCCCTTTTTGAATTAATGTTTTACATGCTGCAACCGAAGACGGACTTTGATCAGCCACTTGGTTAGCTAGTTTAAGTGCTGCAGCAAAGCTTTCGCCTTGTGGAACAACTTCTTCAATTAAGCCAATTTGCAGTGCTTTGTCGGCTTTTAAGCGCTCGCCACATAAAATCATGCGTTTTGCCCAGCCTTCGCCTACTAACCATGCTAGGTTTTGTGTACCACCAGCACACGGTAGTAAACCTACTTTAGCTTCAGGAAGGGCCATTTGTGCTTGCTCTTCAGCAATACGAATATCACACGCGAGTGCTACTTCTAAACCACCGCCCATGGCATAGCCATTAATAGCCGCAACCGACACGCCTCTAAAGTTACTAAGTGCTTCAAATGCTTCGCCAAATACGCGCGACATTTCGGCGGCTACGCCTTTATCGCCACCGGCAAACAAGTTTAAGTCGGCACCGGCACTAAAAAACTTTTCGCCTTCGCCGGTAAGCACTAGTGCATAAATATTTTTATTTTTGTTTAGCTTATTAACGGTGTTTTTTAAGGCAATTAATGTGTCTTTGGTCCAGGTATTTGCTGGCGGGTTTGACATAGTTAATATGGCTACATGACCTTCGGTCGTTAATTCAATGCTAGGATTAGACTTAGTATTTGACTCTGACATAAATAACTCCTTATAAAACTTCGCTGGCTGACTCTGCTAAAATACGACGCGCTATAATAACGCGCATAATTTCGTTAGTGCCTTCTAAAATTTGGTGTACACGTACATCACGTACATGGCGCTCTAATGGGTATTCTTTAATATAACCATAACCACCATGAATTTGCAGGGCGTCGTTACATACGGTAAAGCCCACATCGGTTGCAAAACGTTTTGCCATAGCACAATACGTGGTTTTTTCGCTGTCGTTATTATCAAGCTTAAACGCAGCCAGCCTTACCATTTGGCGCGCTGCTACAAGCTCGGTGTTCATATCGGCAATTTTAAACTGCAGCGCTTGAAACGCGGCCAGTGGTTTACCAAACTGAGTGCGTTCTTTTAAATATTCGCGGGCCGTATTAAGCGCCGCTTGCGCTGTGCCAATTGAACAGGTTGCAATATTAATGCGCCCGCCATCAAGGCCTTGCATAGCAAATTTAAAACCTTCGCCTTCTGCACCTAATAAGTTATGCGCCGGAATACGTACATCTTCAAAACTAATTAAGCGTGTAGGTTGTGCGTTCCAGCCCATTTTTTCTTCGGCTTTACCGTATTCAACACCTTTAGCGTCGGCAGGTACTATAAAGGCCGAAATACCTTTAGGGCCATCGCATCCGGTGCGCGCCATAACGACTAATACTTCGGTTTCGCCCGCGCCCGAAATAAACATTTTTGAGCCGTTAATTACGTATTCGTCGCCATCGCGTACTGCTTTGGTTTTTAGCGATGCGGCGTCTGAACCAGAGCCCGGCTCGGTTAAACAATACGATGCCAGTAAGTCGCCAGTAACTAGTTGTTCGCAGTATTTGTCTTTAGCGGCGTCAGTACCAAAGCTTGCTACCATCCAAGTGGCCATATTATGTATGGTTAACATGGCGGTAGTTGCGGTACAGCCCATAGCAAGTTGTTCAAAAATAATGCTTGAATCTAAGCGCGATAAGCCAAGGCCACCGGCTTCTTCTGGCGTGTAAAGGCCACAAAAACCTAGTTCGCCTGCAGCTTTAATCGTGTCTTTAGGAAAAATATGTTCGCGGTCCCACTTAGCAGCGTAAGGTGCGAGTTCTGAGTCAGCAAACTGACGTGCTGTTTGAGCAAATGCTTGCTGATCATCTGATAAATTAAAGTCCATATAGACCTCTTCAATTAGTTATGTGTTGTCTAGGTGATTAGTGAAGAGCAACGAAGGTAATAGGAGTTACCTTCGTGCCCTTCTTTATTATTAATTATGCTTTTTATAAACTATTTATTATGAGTAATTACTTTAAGTTAATGCTCATATTTGGACCCGACGCTATGTCGTCTTCAAACCAACGTGAAGTAATGGTTTTAGTTTCGGTATAAAAACGAATACCTTGCTTACCGTAAGTGTGAGTGTCGCCATAAAACGAGCCTTTCCAACCAGTAAACGAAAAGAACGGCAGTGGCACCGGAATTGGCACGTTAATACCTACTTGGCCTACTTCAATTTCGTGTTGGAACTTACGTGCAACTGCGCCGCTTGAGGTAAACAGCGATGTGCCGTTACCGTATGGGCTGTCGTTTATTAGCGCAATGGCTTCATCTAATGTATCTACAAACATACACGCCAGTACGGGACCAAAAATTTCTTCTTTATATAAGTCCATGTCTTTAGTTACATCGGTAAACAAGGTTGGGCCTACCCAGTTACCTTGCTCGTAGCCTTCAACCGTAAAGTTTGAGCCGTCAATTAAACACTTAGCGCCTTGCTCTTTACCACCGGCAATAAGCGATAAAATACGTGCTTTTGCAGCCGGTGATGTTTGCGGACCATACGCTGCGCCTGCATCATCCCATATGCCTGGGCGTACACCTTCAAAACCCGCTTTAATTTCATCAACCCAGTCTTTTGCTTGGCCAACAAATACCGCAACCGAAATACCCATACAACGCTGACCAGCGGCACCAACCGACGCGCCAACTAAGTTATTTACCACATGCGATTTGCTGGCATCAGGCATAATAACCATGTGGTTTTTAGCACCCACACACGCTTGTACGCGTTTAAGATTTGCTGTGCCTTTTGAATAAATATAAGCGCCAACGCCACACGAGCCAACAAACGAAATAGCGCGTACTGCTTTGTCCTCTAGTATGCGATCTACTTGTGGTTTTGTACCATGTACTACTTGTAACACGCCTTTTGGCGCGCCAGCTTCCATAAATAACTCAGCTAAGCGCATTGGCGTAAGTGGATCTTGCTCAGACGGTTTTAAAATAAAGGTGTTACCACACACAATTGCCAGCGGAAACATCCATAATGGGATCATTGCCGGAAAGTTAAACGGCGTAATACCCGCACACACACCTAAGGGTTGCATGTAAGAATACGTATCGATTTTACGCGCTACGTTTTCCATGGTTTCGCCCATCATTAATGACGGTGCGTTAGCCGCTTGCTCAACTACTTCAATACCACGCCATACATCGCCTTTAGCGTCTTCAAAGGTTTTACCAAGCTCATGACAAATAATAGTGGCAAGCTCGTCGTGGTGCTCTTTTAATAGCGCAGCGTATTTCATCATAATGCGCGCGCGCTCAGTAATTGGCACATCTTTCCACGTTTTAAACGTTTCTGAAGCCGAGGCAATAGCTGCATCCATTTCTGCGTCTGTGGTGCAAGGTACTTGGGCTAGCACTTCTTGGTTGGCTGGGTTTATTACGTCAATAAGTTCTTTTGAGCTTGATTGAATAAATTCGCCATTAATCAGTAGTGGTACTTGGTGCATAATTAAATCCTGTTTTATAAGAGTGTTAGTGCAGCTTTATTATTATAATTAGCGCTGCATTGATTATTATTTTGTGATAAAAAATTAAAGTGCTTCTACTGCCATGGCAACGGCTTCACCGCCACCAATACATAAAGACGCTACGCCTTTTTTAAGGCCGCGATTTTTAAGTGCATGAATAAGCGTTACTAATATACGTGCGCCGCTTGCACCAATTGGATGGCCCAATGCACAAGCACCGCCATTTACGTTTACTTTGCTTTCATCTAGTTTAAGCTCGTTAATAGCAAGCATAGTAACCATGGCAAACGCTTCGTTAATTTCCCACAGGTCAACATCGGCTGTAGTCCAACCGGCTTTTTCTAGTACTTTGTTCATTGCGCCCACTGGCGCTACTGTAAATTCGCTTGGTTTTTGAGAATGCGTGCTGTGCGCTACAATTTTACAAAGCGGGGTTAAGCCCTGCTCTTTGGCTTTTGACTCGCTCATTAAAATAAGTGCTGCGCCACCGTCTGAAATTGACGATGAGTTAGCGGCTGTAATAGTGCCGTCTTTTTTAAATGCAGCACGTAGGCTCGGAATTTTTTCTGGGCGGGCATTACCTGGTTGCTCGTCAATGGCAACGGTAACGTCGCCTTTGCGTGTTTGCATAGTGTGCGGTGCAACTTCGTTATTAAAGCTGCCGTTTTCAATTGCGGCTTTTGCTTTGGTAAGCGAGCTTAGTGCAAAGTTATCCATTTGTTCACGGCCTATACCGTATTCATCGGCGGTGTCTTGTGCAAAACAACCCATAGCTTTGTTGTCGTAAGCATCTTCAAGACCATCGCTCATCATGTGATCTTTAATTTCGCCATGCCCCATGCGCATACCACCGCGAGCTTTGGGAATAAAGTACGGTGCATTACTCATACTTTCCATGCCACCAGCCACTGCTGAGTTTATAGAGCCCGCTTTAATTAGATCATGTGCCAACATTGCCGCTTTTAAGCCAGAGCCACACACTTTATTTATAGTGGTAGCGCCCGTGCTAAGTGCTAGGCCTGCTTTTAACATTGCTTGACGAGCAGGCGCTTGGCCTACACCAGCAGGTAATACACAGCCCATAATTACTTCATCAATAGCATCTGTGCTTAGGCCTGTTTCTGCCAATGCACTAGCAATAGCGGTTGCCCCCAGCTCAGTTGATTGCGCATCATTAAGTGCGCCCATAAATCCACCCATTGGGGTGCGTTTTGCTGCTACAATAACAACGGCTTCAGTAGTCATAAAAAGGCTCCATTTAGTAATTGGCCCCGTGCAATTTAATGCGCTGAACCAAACAATTTATTTATAATCTGTTTACGAGCATACATAATATTTACGTTTACGCCAACGTAAATCTAAAATCAACTTTTAGTTGACTGTAAAAACTGTAAACTTATTTGTATTATGTTTCATTACACTTCAGTAAAAACGCCTGCGCAGGCTTTAAAGCCTAACTTTAATGAAAGTTTACTCGCCATTTTCATTAGTCTAAAGTATTACACAAACATCTTGCTTTACCTTTACGTAAACTTCACTTATATTGGAG
Organism: Pseudoalteromonas sp. SCQQ13; assembly: GCF_015864415.1. Classification (NCBI taxonomy): domain Bacteria; kingdom Pseudomonadati; phylum Pseudomonadota; class Gammaproteobacteria; order Alteromonadales; family Pseudoalteromonadaceae; genus Pseudoalteromonas; species Pseudoalteromonas sp. SCQQ13. Next base: position 27,573 of record NZ_JADYXG010000011.1, read on the forward strand.
TTATTCGAATGAGGTAAAACACTATTATGAAACCAGATAATCAATCAAGCTTTGCAACGTCGGCCACTGTGCCTGCCAATAATGAACAAACTTTTAGTATTAGCGAACTCGCAAAGGAGTTTGACATTACCACCCGCTCTATCCGCTTTTATGAAGACCAAGGGCTTGTTACGCCAAGTAGAAATGGCCAAACCCGTATTTACTCTAAACGCGATAAAGTACGCTTAAAATTAATTTTACGTGGTAAACGCTTAGGTTTTACGCTGGCAGAAACAGGACGTTTGTTTGAACTTTACGACGCCGACAAATCAAGTGCTAAGCAGCTGGTAACTATGCTTGACCTTATTAGCGAGAAAAAAGCCGACCTATCACAACAAATGGACGACATTAAAGTTGTTCTTATGGAATTGGTAACAGCCGAGCGCCGTTGCCGCGACACACTTAATAAAATAGATGAGTAATACGCGGTATTAACTTAATCAATCACACAGGAATGAATCATGAGCACTATTTCACTATATAAAGAAATGAACTTTGGCCTTGGCGAAACCGCCGATATGATCCGCGGACATGTAAACAGCTTTGCCAGCCAAGAAATTGCCCCACTAGCCGAAAAAACTGACCTTGATAACGCTTTCCCAAATCAACTTTGGCCACAAATGGGCGAAATGGGTTTATTGGGAATGACAGTAGCTGAAGAATTTGGCGGTGCTGGTTTAGGTTATTTAGAGCATGTTATTGCCATGGAAGAAATTAGCCGTGCAAGTGCTTCTATTGGCCTAAGCTATGGTGCGCATTCAAACCTGTGTGTAAACCAAATTAATCGTAACGGCACGCAAGCCCAAAAAGAAAAATACTTGCCTAAGCTTATTAGCGGTGAGCACATTGGTGCCCTTGCTATGAGCGAGCCAAATGCGGGTTCAGACGTAGTTTCAATGAAACTTAAAGCCGAGAAAAAAGGTGATAAGTACATTTTAAACGGTAATAAAATGTGGATCACCAATGGCCCAGATGCGCATACTTTAGTTATTTACGCTAAAACCGATTTAACTGCCGGCGCAAAAGGTATTACTGCATTTATTGTAGAGAGCGACTTTCCTGGTTTTTCAACCGCGCAAAAGCTCGACAAACTTGGTATGCGTGGCTCAAATACCTGTGAACTGGTATTTGAAAACTGCGAAGTACCCGAAGAAAACATTTTAGGTAACTTAAACGAAGGCGTTAAGGTATTAATGAGCGGCCTAGACTACGAGCGCGTAGTACTTGCAGCAGGCCCACTGGGTATTATGCAAGCGTGTATGGATATTGTTGTACCTTATATTCATGAGCGCAAACAGTTTGATACGCCTATTGGTCAGTTTCAGTTAATTCAAGGTAAAGTAGCCGACATGTATACGCAAATGAACGCCGCACGCTCGTATGTATATACAGTGGCTCGCTCGTGTGATCGCGGTGAAACCACCCGTAAAGATGCTGCCGGTGCTATTTTATATGCAGCCGAGCTGGCAACTAAAATGGCGCTAGATGCCATTCAAATTTTAGGTGGCAATGGTTATATAAATGAATACGCAACGGGCCGCCTATTACGTGACGCCAAATTATATGAAATTGGTGCAGGTACCTCAGAAATACGCCGTATGCTAATTGGCCGCGAACTTTTCACTGAAAGCCGTTAAGGATTAAATAATGACGATTTTAACATCGAGCGTTAATCCTCACGATCCAACGTTTGTACAAAACCATAAAAATATGTCGGCGTTGGTAGATGATTTACGTAATAAAGTGGCAACCATTAGCCAAGGTGGCGGCGCTGCATTAAAAGAGCGCCACGAAGGCCGCGGTAAATTATTTGTACGCGACCGTATTAGCACTTTAATTGACGAAGGTTCGCCATTTTTAGAAATTTCGCAATTTGCCGCCTTTGGTGTTTACGAGCAAGAAATTGCGTGTGCCGGTGTAGTAGCAGGTATTGGCCGTGTTAAAGGTGTTGAATGCATGATTATTGCAAACGATGCCACGGTTAAAGGCGGTACTTACTTTCCGCTAACGGTTAAAAAGCATTTACGCGCGCAAGATATTGCTGAACGTTGCCATTTACCTTGCATTTATTTAGTTGATTCGGGCGGTGCAAACTTGCCAGAGCAAGATGATGTATTTCCAGATAAGCTGCATTTTGGCCGTATATTTTACAACCAAGCCCGTATGTCGGGTAAAGGTATTCCACAAATTGCTGTGGTTATGGGTTTATGTACCGCAGGCGGTGCCTATGTACCGGCCATGGCCGATGAAAGCATAATTGTAAAAGATCAAGGCACTATATTTTTAGCGGGTCCGCCTCTTGTTAAAGCTGCAACCGGTGAAGTAGTAACCGCCGAAGAGCTTGGTGGTGCCGACGTGCACTGTAAAACATCGGGGGTTGCCGATCATTACGCGCAAAATGACGAACATGCGTTGTCGATTGCGCGCCAATGTATAGCGCGTATTAATTACACCCGCCCTACTGCGCCGTTGCTAGAGGAAGTTAAAGCACCTCGTTATGATATTAACGAGCTTTACGGCATTGTTGGCACCGATCTTAAAAAGCCATTTGATGTACGCGAAGTAATAGCGCGCACAGTTGATGACTCATCGTTTGACGAATTTAAACGCTACTTTGGCGAAACCCTAGTAACGGGGTTTGCGAGTATTTATGGCCACCCAGTGGGCATAGTCGCTAACAACGGTATTTTGTTTAGTGAGTCGGCGCAAAAAGGCGCGCACTTTATTCAGCTATGTACGCAGCGCAACATTCCTTTAGTATTTTTACAAAACGTAACCGGCTTTATGGTAGGTAAAAAATACGAAGCCGAAGGTATAGCTAAACACGGCGCTAAAATGGTTATGGCGGTATCGTGCGCCGATGTGCCTAAATTTACCGTACTGATTGGTGGCTCATATGGCGCAGGTAATTACGGCATGTGTGGCCGTGCATTTGAACCTACCATGATGTGGATGTGGCCCAATGCGCGTATTTCTGTAATGGGCGGCGAGCAAGCAGCCGGTGTAATGACGCAAGTTAAGCAAGACGGTTTAGCCCGTAAAGGCCAAAGCATGAACGAGCAAGAAGTAAGTGACTTTAAACAGCCAATTATTGATCAGTACGAAGAGCAAGGACATCCGTATTATGCCAGCGCCCGCTTATGGGATGACGGCATTATTGATCCTGCCGACACACGTAGCGTTTTAGGACTTGCCTTAAGTGCCGCTAGTAATGCACCAGTGCAAGAGTCGAAATTTGGCGTATTTAGAATGTAATCGGAGCGTAAAATGTCAGTTACTCTACAAATAACAAAATCAAATGTGGCGGTACTCGTTTTAAGCCGCCCCGAAAAACGCAATGCATTTAACAGCGAAGTCATTCAAGAGCTTATAAAATGTATTGAACATGCTAATACGCTCGATATTCGCGCCTTGGTGTTAAAAACTGAGGGCAAACATTTTTCAGCCGGTGCCGATTTAGCCTGGATGAAATCGATGGCAGATAACAATGTTAACGATAATTTAGCCGATTCAATGCAGTTAGCTAAATTAATGCAAGTGTTAGCAACAAGCCCGCACCCTACTATTTGTGCCGTGCAAGGCGCTGCGTTTGGCGGCGCTTTAGGTTTAATTGCCTGTTGCGACATTGCAATATGCCAAGACAATGCACAATTTTGCCTAAGCGAAGTAAAGCTGGGGCTTATTCCTGCGGTTATTAGCCCTTATGTAATTAAAGCCATTGGTGAACGTGCAGCGCGTAGATACTTTTTAACTGCTGAGGTGTTTGATGCGCATACCGCTAAGCAACTTGGGTTAATTCATCAAGTAACCGGTAATTTAGAATGTGCGCTCGACGCTATGCTGCAAACATTGATTGATAATGGCCCGGTTGCAGTAAAAGCGGCAAAAGCACTTATTAACGATGTAGCAAATAAAGAAATAACCGATGAGCTAATTGAGCTTACCGCTCATCGTATTGCCAAAATTCGTGTATCGGATGAAGGCCAAGAAGGCTTAAGCGCTTTTTTTGACAAACGTCCACCACAATGGCAACTGTAGGATTAATTATGAACGTAAATAAATTACAAAAAATACTCATTGCTAACCGTGGTGAAATAGCATGCAGAATAATGCGCAGTGCTAAATTAATGGGCTTAACCACAGTTGCTGTGTATTCAGACGCTGATAAACACGCGCAGCATGTAAAAATGGCTGACGAAGCCTACCACATTGGCCCAGCGCCAAGTAAAGACTCGTATTTAGTTGCCGATAAAATACTGCAAGTAGCAAAAGACAGCGGCGCAGATTGTATTCACCCTGGTTATGGGTTTTTGTCTGAAAACAGCACGTTTGCCAACGCATGTGAAGCAAATAATATTGTATTTGTTGGACCACCAGCAAGCAGCATTGAAGCTATGGGCTCTAAAACGCGTGCTAAAGAAATTATGGCCGCGGCTAATGTGCCATTAGTACCTGGTTATTATGGCGACAAGCAAGATCCTGCCTTTTTACAAGCAGAGGCCGAAAAAATTGGCTACCCGGTACTGATCAAAGCAGCATTTGGTGGCGGTGGTAAAGGCATGCGCGTGGTAAATAATGCTAATGAATTTATTAGCGCACTTGAAGGCGCACAGCGTGAAGCCGTTGCTGGTTTTGGTAATGACCTTGTATTGCTAGAGCGTTACGTTAACCAACCACGCCACGTAGAAGTACAAGTGTTTGCCGATAACCACGGTAACTGTGTTTATTTAGGCGATCGTGACTGCTCGTTGCAACGTCGTCATCAAAAAGTAATTGAAGAAGCCCCTGCCCCGGGTTTATCAGACGAGTTGCGCAAAGAAATGGGTGAAGCCGCGGTGCGTTGCGCTCTTGCAATAAACTATCGCGGTGCAGGTACAGTTGAGTTTTTACTGTGTGGCGATGAGTTCTTCTTTATGGAAATGAACACGCGTCTGCAAGTAGAGCACCCGGTTACCGAAATGGTTACTGGTGTTGACTTAGTTACGTGGCAAATTAATATTGCGGGCGGGCAAACACTGCCATTCAAACAAGCTGATATTAAATTGCAAGGCCACAGCTTTGAAGCGCGTATTTACGCTGAAGACCCTGCTAATGAGTTTATTCCGTGCTCAGGCACAATTGAAGCACTTTATACTCCGCTAAACAGTGAGTTTGTGCGCATTGATACTGGCATTGCAGCCGGCGACGAAATTAGCCCATATTACGACCCCATGATAGCCAAGTTAATTGTGCATGATGATAATCGCGAACAAGCGCTGAGCCGTTTACAACACGCGCTTGAGCAATTTCACTTAGCGGGCTTTAGTACTAACATTGGCTTTTTACATAACTTAGCTGTGCACCCTAGCTTTAAACAAGGCGCGCCTAGCACTCACTTTATTGCCGAGCAAGGCGATTCGTTAGTGGCGGTTGATCAATCTCTGCGCCAAGCAAGCCAGCTTATTGCAGCCTTTACTTATTTAGAGCAGCTAGTTAGCACTCAAGAAGCGCCAAATACAAGCCCTTGGCAACAACTCAGTGGCTTTGCTCTAAATGCACCGCAAAGCGTTAAAATTGCGTTTGTTGATTTAACCCTTAATGCGGTTAAAACGAATAATGGCTACAGTATTACCCATAATGAGCACGTATTTAATGTTCAAGGCAGTTTAAATAATGGCCTTTGTAGTGTATTTATAAACGGTGAAAAACACACAGCCCACGTAAGTCGCGTTAATAACGTGATCACCGTAATGCACAAAGCACTACAAACTCGCCTAGAGCTAGTAAATAAGCACTATATTAGCGATCACCAAAGTGATGCCCTGCCTTTAGCTGCGCCACTTAATGGTACGGTAGTAAAACACTTAGTTGAGCTTGGCAGTAGTATTACCAAAGGTGACCCTGTGGTTATTATTGAAGCGATGAAAATGGAATATACGCTCAACGCCCCGCACGATGGTATTTTACAAAGCTATTGTTTTGCCGAAGGTGAACTAGTAAGCCATGGCGCGTTACTGGCTATAGTTGAAGATACGACAGTTGCAAGTGACCCTGCTGAGGGAGGCGCATAATGAGCGTTTTTCCGCAAAAAGTACGTATTGTTGAAGTAGGCGCGCGCGATGGCCTACAAAACGAAAAAGCAGTAACCACTGCCGACAAAGTAGCGCTTATTAACGCGCTTGCTGCTGCGGGTTTAAAAGACATTGAAGCCGGTGCGTTTGTATCCCCTAAATGGGTGCCGCAAATGGCAGACTCAGCTGATGTGATATCAGCTCTTGATTTGCCCGATGTAAACTTAAGTGCGTTAACCCCTAACTTAAAAGGCGCACAAGCTGCGCATGCCGCTGGAATTAAAGAATTTGCCATATTTACAGCGGCTAGCGAATCGTTTTGTCAAAAAAACATTAACTGCAGTATTGAGCAAAGTATTGAGCGTTTTAGCGACGTTATGGAGTTTGCCAAAGCGCATAACATTAAAGTACGCGGCTATGTAAGTTGTGTTTTAGGTTGCCCGTATGAAGGCGAAATAGACCCTCAAGCTGTACTTTATGTTAGCCAAAAGCTACTCGCACTAGGCTGTTATGAAATAAGCCTTGGCGATACCATAGGTGTAGGCACAGCTAAAAAGGTAACTGAGTTACTTACTTTGCTATTACAGCACATTGATAAGTCGCAGCTTGCAGTGCATTTTCATGACACTTACGGCCAAGCGCTCACAAATATTTACGCGGCACTAAACTTAGGTATAGCAACGGTTGACGCGGCAGTAGCAGGCCTTGGTGGTTGCCCTTACGCTAAAGGGGCGTCAGGAAATGTTGCCACCGAAGATGTAGTTTACTTACTGCAAGGGCTTGGCATTAAGCACGCAATTGATTTACAAAGGCTTAGTGATGCAGGATGGCAAATAACAAAAGCGCTTGGCAAACAACCCGTAAGTAAAGTGTCGATTGCATTGCATGCTAAATAACATCCCAAATAATTTTTATACAAAGTATTTATAAACTAACTATCATATAGTTAGTTAAACAATTTAAGCACACAATGAGGAGTGACTCATGGCCGGATTTGATAAGGTAGTTTCTAGTTACGAAGCTGCAATGGCAGGATTAAAAGACGGCGATACCGTAATTGCCGGTGGTTTTGGTTTATGTGGTATTCCTGAGGGCTTAATTAAACAAATTAAGCAAATGAAAACCAAAGAGCTAACTGTGGTGTCTAATAACTGCGGTGTTGATGACTTTGGTTTGGGCATTTTATTACAAGACAAACAAATTAAAAAAGTAATTGCCTCATACGTTGGCGAAAATGCCCTATTTGAGCAACAGTTACTCAGTGGCGAAATTGACGTAGAGCTTACACCACAAGGCACTTTGGCAGAAAAAATGCGTGCTGGTGGTGCAGGTATTCCGGCGTTTTACACCGCAACAGGTTACGGTACGCCCGTTGCCGAAGGTAAAGATGTAAAAGAATTTAATGGTCGCCCTTATATTTTAGAAGAGTCGATAACCGGTGAATTTGCTATTGTTAAAGCATGGAAAGCCGACCGTTACGGAAATTTAGTGTTTCGCCACACTGCAATGAACTTTAACCCACTTGCCGCAACTGCTGGTAAAATTACGGTAGCCGAAGTAGAAGAAATTGTAGAGCCGGGTGAACTTGAGCCAAGCCAAATTCATACCCCTGGCATTTATGTAAACCGCGTTATTAAAGGCAACTTTGAAAAACGCATTGAGCGTGTTACTACACGAGATTAAGCAGGAGCATTAATATTATGGCATTATCACGTGAACAAGTTGCAATGCGCGTTGCACAAGAGCTAAAAGATGGCTATTACGTTAATTTAGGCATAGGAATTCCGACACTCGTCGCAAACTATGTTCCAGACGATGTTGAAGTTATGTTACAGTCCGAAAATGGCTTGTTAGGCATGGGACCATACCCAACTAAAGCAGAGCTAGACGCCGATATGATTAACGCGGGTAAAGAAACCGTGACAGCTGCAAAAGGTGCAGCCATATTTAATAGTGCAGATAGTTTTGCCATGATACGCGGTGGTCATGTAGACTTAACAGTTCTGGGCGCTTTTGAGGTAGATCAAAACGGTAGCATAGCGTCGTGGATGATCCCTAAAAAGTTAATTAAAGGCATGGGCGGCGCAATGGACTTGGTTGCAGGCGCGCAAAATATTATTGTTACCATGACCCACGCCAGTAAGCATGGCGACTCAAAGCTATTAGAGGCCTGCACATTACCGCTTACCGGCGTTAATTGCGTTAAAAAAATAGTTACAGATTTAGCCGTACTAGAAGTTAAAGACGGCGCATTTCATCTGTTAGAGCGCGCTCCGGGCGTATCTGTAGATGAAATTATTAGTAAAACAGCAGGTAAATTACTTGTTGACGGTGAAGTACCAGAAATGGTGTTTTAAGCCCTAGGTTTAAACTTTACCTTGTACCGACCTCATTCCCAGTGCCAATGGCGCTGAGTTACCCAAAATCCCTCTAACGAGGGATTTTTTTTGCCTTTAATATCAATGACTTACATGATTGCAGCTTAAAGTGTCACACATTTGGATACAAATTTTGGACACAATACGACACACAATTAGAAGAAATGAGACTTTTCATTTCAACTACCGCTTATCTGAAAAGGTTTATCGCAAATCATTAAAAACAGATTCACCTAGTACCTGTAGGGTGATGGTATCTGATATATTAAGTGTCATGGACACAGCAAAACAAAAGGGAGTAATAATGAGTAAATCAGATATAGACGAGTTTATAGAGGTGCTTATCTCAAACAAGGTTAGTGAGGTTGCACGTCTTGGTAAGGCAATAACTGAACCACTATCGAATACAGCCAGCAACTATTTTACACAGTGGTATAACATCGAGCAGAAACGGATCAGAAATGCATACTATGATGATGGTTCTAATAAAACTCGCACTGATTACTCAACATTTGCACAGTGGTTATCAGCTAAACTTGAGAATACAGCAAAAACTGATCCTATGGCGCAGGAGTTCACTAGCTTTAACTCTGAAACCGAGGAACGAGAGAACATCAATGATCATACATATTTTGACGAATTCAAATACCCCACTATTTATTTAGAAAAATACTCTTATCTAAATAATATGGTCAGTAATCAAGCTGTGAAAATAGCACAGGCTAATAATGAAAACGCATCAATTAAAGCTCGTGCCGAACTTAGTGAGTTACATAGCCAATTTAAGGAACTACTACCAAAACAAGCAGCCCCTTCTATAAATAAAGAGCTTGGTCATCAGATAAAAGTTACACCTTCGATAGTTTTTGACGAGATAGAGAAAGACCTCATAACCTACTTACGAGAAGGTAAACAGTTATCTACAAAGTACATCAAAAATAGAAACGCCCCTTTACAGGATCTACTAGTAGCTTTCAAGGGTATGCCTTTAAACTTAATAACCTCAGACGTCATTGAAGAACGATGGGCAAGAATCTGTAGGTTGCCGAAACTAGAACTTAAATATGCTGGAAAGTACCATTTTGATGTAACTATATTAGATAAGCCCAAAGAAGAGGTTTGGCTAGAGAGGCGAGAAAAGCGATGGGCGTTTATTTATGATACTGACGAAGATAGATTACCAACAATTGAAAATGAAGAGCTTTACAGTGAAGGCCAGTTAAAAATACATAAGACTCTGCTCGAAGATATCTTTATTGTGGCGAAACGTAAAAAGTACATTGAGACAAACCCATTCGTCGAGGACGATATTAACCTTATTATTCCAAAAAACCGAAGTAATGAAAGGACAAAACTACCTCAAGACAAAGCTAAAAACATTGTAGATTACTGTTTCAATAATCTAGATCACCCCTACTCATGGGCAATACTCATGATGGCATATCATGGCATGCGTAATGATGAAGTAACAACATTAGACAGCTCACAAATTATTAATGACCTCGATACAAACATAGTTTATATCCAAGTTTTAAGCGGCAAAACTAAAAACGCACGGAGAAAAATACCAGTGCATAAAAAGCTGCTGGAATATGGGTTTCTAGATTTTGTTGATAGTAGAGCTAGTAACAAACTATTTGATTTTGGAAGCCCGCACCTAACAAAACACTTCAATTTTTTTAGGGAACAATTTGATATACCAACAAAAGATCGTGATGGGAACTTATTAGTGCTCTATAGCTTCCGCCATAACGTTGTATCAGCCCTAGGCGCAGCTAGTGACGAACATAAATACAAACTTATAGGTCATGGTCACCATACTGTTACAGCAAATTACACAGCTATAGACATGATAGAAAGTCAGCGCTTGATTAACCTTGTGGAATATTAACTACGTAGCACTTACAACAACCGCCAAGGGTATATAAGGGCTTACCTGACAAACTATACACCTGTAACAAACACCCCCTGTAACATCCATACAGGGGGTTATACACACTTATTATAGGCATATTCACAAAACCCCTTCCCCATAAACCCTTTTGAAATAAACCCTTTTTGCAGCTTCAAACAATGTCGTTCTCAAGATTTGATCAGGGCACCTAAGCGCCATGTTTGCTAAAACTTGATAATCAGTTGAATAACTATGTTGAATGGTTTTAGTGGTCATAAATAATCCCGTTGTTGATTTAGTAAAGCCATAATTCAGGGTGTAGTATTGATCACTTTAGGGTATAGATCAACTCATTCATATAATTCATTTAGGTGGGGAGAGTTATCCACAGATTTTGTTAAGGGGTGAGCTTTTGTTTACTTTCCTTGTTTTCCTTTATAGAGAAGGGAGAGTGGATTTACACCCTTGAGGGTATAAACTTACACATAAATTATTGACCACACAAAGCTTAATGTGTAATATTACACCCTACAAAGAGTTGATTAACAGGTATACAATGAAAGGATATATAAACAGCTATGAGCTTACTAAGATGCTTATACACCGCTCACCACAGCAATTAGGTTTGACACAATCGGAATATTGGACGCTGGTTAAGCTGGCTTACTTCTACCCCACTATTCACCCTTCAATGTTGACTCTTGAAGAAATGATCGGGAGTGACAGACGTAATGTGAAAAAGTATATCAATGGGCTTGTTGAAAAAGGCTACATTAAGGAAGTGATACCTAGGAGGGATATAGGGACGCACATAAACCAATTTGTACTTGATGCTGAGAAAATCGCAGGTAGGAAACTAACCGCCAAAATAGAGAAACAGCTCGACAAAGAAGTTTTGTTAACTGGATATGTTAGCGATGATGGGACTGTATACAAGAACAAAACCGACTGGTACAGAGAGCAAGCGGCATTAAGTAAAGCTTAAATATACCCCCCTTTCCTGCAGGGGTATAGGATCAGATAAAAAGGGCTGAATAAATCAGCCCTTTGCAATTACATCGACAACATAGTAATTATTGAAATAATTAATTGTAAAAAATTTACTATTTCAACGGTTGAAATTTCTAAGGAAAAGTTGATTTTCAACTTTGAACCCTCCAAAAAGTTTTGAACATACCTTGCTGAGGGATTTAGAATCAGTTACGCTCGACTTGTAAACCTAAGCGCTTACTGAACTCAGCAAGTGACTATCTAGCACTATATTCATCTACGGTTATAGTGCTAGGTTTCCACCAGACAACACAACATGTAGTGTGTCATCCAAGCTTCTAACCACAAGATATAGTGGTACATGTTTTTTTGCAAGGGACAGAATTGCACCTATGTGTGGATAACGTCGGGATAATACATTTGTGTTAGTAAGCATTAACCCTCGAACATTCGGTTAATATAAAATTTACAAAAATCAACTAATGATCGACTAAATTCATGTATTTTAAAAATAAATTCTGAATGCTTTTTATATAAGCACGCCTTGCCTAAAAACTCATGTAATCACAATATATAGTGCCTAATAATTGGCATGACACTACATGTGGTTAAATTGTATTGTTATCATTATGCCTAGTTACAGGCAGGTAAGATTGAGGTAAAACTCTTTTTACGAGTGTACCCTTTTGCATGAAGTGTATAAGTGGGGGGAGGTTGTATTGCGGGGTAATGTTGCTTAACAAAACACAATCCCCATCTCCCACATTACCAGCACAAAAACCCCATCAAATGAAAACAATTCTCATTTACACGCAATAGTTGCACAATTCCAATTCTACGCCCCTGTAACGCTGTCACACTGCACCAATTGAACACACCCACAGCTTACACTCACATTATGAGCAATGCTTACAAGGGGCGTTACAGAGGGCTAGTTTTAAGCAATATACTTATGGGGCAATATTCCTATGGGGCACTATGCCAAGCATCAAAACTTATCGCCCCAATAAATATACCCGTACATAAATAACACCCCCATTCAATATAACCTTTATAACAATAACCAAGCTTGTATATACCATTTAGTTATAAGCATATATGATATTACCACCATCCAATTAGGCACACTGTAACGCTGCCTGAGAAGTTTACTTATGGGTAATATGATTGTGTGGATAATGGGAGTGTACGCCCCACGTTGGGGGCACAAGGGGTATTTGAGGGGGTTATAGTTGTAACAAAGAGGTGGTAACAAGTGGGTGGGCACAAATAGCTTGTAACAAATAATATAATAGCCATATTAATATTGTGGGTATTAGTACATTAGCACATTCTAATATTGTAATAACCATACAATTAGCAAGGGTATTATTCCACCAGCATATACAGCCCGTGTAAGCACATCTGAGGCTTTATAAATTAACCTTATGCAATGGCATTGAGTGTATATGATTTACCGCTGTACATAGGTTATACGGGGCGTATGAGAGGGTTTTGTAATAGAGGACGTAATATACTATCAGGTGATAACAATAGGAGTGTGTAATAAGGGGTTGTGTCCAAAGCCCTTTATAATAGGGCTATGTGGGGATTATACAGTGTGTTATATGGTTATATTCTCGGCACTCAGATAGCGGTATAAGGTGGCAATAGATATCCCTGAGGCCTTAGCAGCTTTCATTTTAGAGTAACCCATTTTAGTAATGAGGTTGATAGCTTCATCACAGGCTTTTATAGTCTTGATGGATTGCTGTTTACCTTTATACTTTCCTGCTTGCTTTGCTTCTTCAATACCAGCTCTTTGGCGCTCTAACAGTAACTCTCTTTCCATTTGAGATACACTAGCCATTACAGTTAATACCATCTTACCTGTGGCGGTCGTAGAGTCTAGATCCATCTCTTTTATATGTACTGCTACTTTTTTAGCTTCTAATTCTTCAAACAGCTCTAATACCTGCTTTGTATTGCGCCCTATACGTGATAGCTCACGAACAATGATTCTATCATCAGCTTTAACAGTGGCAAGCAGTTCCTGAAACACAGGACGGTCTACCATAGCCTTAGCGCTTTTCTTTTCTTCAAATACAATTGCGTTGGGGTACAACTCTAATAGCTCATTAGCCTGTGATTGGGTGTTTTGTTCCTTAGTAGAAACACGAGAGTAAATATAATCTGTCATTGTAATAATCCTTAAACCGCCTCTTTAGTATACCCTAATGATAATCGACTCTTTTAAGTTGGTCAACACCTAAAAGAAGTGGTTTTAAATATGGTGCTATGGACTATAGTCAAATGAGGGGATATTAAAACAGAAATACAGAGGGGAAATTGTGGGCAGGAATTTATAAAGAGGTGATGGTGTAAATAAAAAAACTTATTTGATAGATAGTGCTTGATATTTTAAAAACAGCGAAAATCCGTATCTAATCGGGGTACAGGGTGTTGAACGCCAATCACGGCAAACCCCTTGTTTTATATAGATATTTCAAATGTCACACCAGGCGAATACGCCCCCATAATGCAACTTATACCCTAAAATTTTTATATACTCAATAATTCGGATAATACGGCATTATGTGGGTTAAAATATGGTTAATATATAGGCATGTAAAACCGTCTTTTTGGTCATCGTAGAGGCATACACTGTCATTGTGCCCACTTAATTAGTGTATGAGTTGATAACACGTAGATTTTCAACACAGCTTTAACTGGTTAATAAATGGTCAATGTATGGTAGGTTATACACTGCCTCTCAAGTCATACACTCCCCGATATATTTTGTAGATATTTCCACAGTAAACCGCCCCCCGTTTTGCTTGATGCTGTATATGATTTTAGTAAAATTGTAGGTTTATTACAGGCACAAAAAAGCCCCAATTAAGGGGCTTAATTAATATGCTACATGATTAACGGTTTCTTGTTTGGTTACTAAATTTATACAACTCATTGCGCACACTGTCAGCAATATTTAATGCAGAAACACCACCATCGCTTTGAGGCGTTGCGTTTACTGTAACGTTATATGTGTTAGTGTTGTTAGTATCACCACCTTTTAAATGCTGCATTGGTTGTACATCGCTACGCATATTATTCAATATTTGAATATCAGGTTTAAATACAGGCTGTGTATTACCATCCAGTTTACTATTTTTAAAATTCTCTAACCATTTGGGCATTACATCATTATGATTTTTGGCGTCTGTCAACAACCCTTTTGAGTTATTGGCAAATTTCGTGAGTGAGGATACTAGAGGCACTAGGCTAGAAATACCATTAGCCATTACGCCGCCCGTGTGCTTGCCCTGCGCCTCTGCAAATGATTTAACCTCATATGCTGTTAGTGCAACCCCCGCTGCAGGTACAGCCACCCTAGCCGCCACTTTGGCAGCTAATTTACTGAATGCCAGACTACCAGCAAGTAACCCGCCGCCACCCTTGGCAACCGCTTTAATTGCACTTGGTTTGGTTGTGTTTTTAGTACCACCACCTCCACCTAAACCAGCGCCACCCTTACCAACAATATTAACAACTGCAGCAGCGACATTCATATTAGCAGTTTTTAAGTTCTTAAATAGTTTAGTAAACCATACACCAGCATCAACGATTTTTTTACCTGCATACATACCTGCCAGCGCCACCACAACCTTACTCGCTGTAGTCTCTAATTTACTAAAAGAGTCTATTAGATTATCACCCTCAGAGGCTAGAGAACCTGCAAATCTAACTAGGTTAGATGTAGAGTCATAAACCCCCGACAGCATGCTAGCTAATGCACGAAACGCTTGTTTACCTTCTGGGCTGTTTACTGCGTCTGTTAGTGAATCCATAGCTTTTTTAAGCTCATCACCGTTCTCGTTGTAAACCTCAAGAAACCTTTTATAAATGGCGTTTTGAATATCGACTTGTTTTTTCGCCATACCTGTTTGGGATTTTGTGATTAAACCAACCACCTTTGCCGATTTAGAATATGCCTTAATTTGAGCATTAAGCATTTCTGTAGTCAGCTGCCCCTTCGAGGTGAGTTCTTTGACAGTTTTTCCGTATTGCTTCGATATCTGTTCAGAGAAAAACGAGCGAAATAAGGGGAGGCGCTCCGAAAGCTGGTCAAAATCCTCCCAGTTAACTATGCCCGTCTGTGCTTGATTTAGCTGCTTTAGAGCTGCAGAATATTCACTCGATTCAACGTTATTAGCTACAAACGTACGCATGATGTCTTTATAGAATGATACCGAGTCAGCACCCATTTTAGCGGATAACAAAGGCATTGCTGTAGTCATACCATCTATAGAGTTTTCAATGCTACCACCTAGTTTAGATATCTCATCTTGAATATCCTTGAGGTACAGCATGCCTTTTTCTTTACCAAATGTTTCGGTCATAGAAGTGATAAGTTTATCGTTACCTTTACCGATTTCGATAAGCTTTTTGGTACTAATAGCCGCCCCAACTCCGCTAGCTGTACCAGCAACCAATGCAGCTCTGCCGACAGTTCTCCCAGCATCCCTAAGATCGTTACGAGCTTGTAAACGTTGGTCTGCAGCCTTTTGCATGTTCTTAGCAATGGTGCTGGATTGGCGTTGCATCACTGTCATATCTCTACGAATTTCTTTAAACAAGTCAGTATTTCCCGTCTCGTTTAATATAGCACTAGCTTGTTTTAATTTACGGTTTATAACATCCTGTTGAGAAATTGAGAGTTTATTATATTTGGCGTTTGTTTTTAAATTCTCAGTAGTGTTGTGTGCGAGTGATGCGCGTTTTTCTAATTGTTTATAATATTTGCTCATATCCGAAAGTTGTTTATTGCGATGTGTCTGCTCGCTTGTATACCCCTTTTCACGCGCCTTTGATGTGCGTTTAGCTGCTGCAGTTGTTGCTTGTTCTAGTCCCCTCATACGCTGATTAGCGGTTTTTACCATTTGTTCGTATTTGTCTAGTGTGCGCTTTAAATCGGGGATCGCCTTTTCACTGTCCATAGAGACTTTTACAAAATATTCTTCGATGTAATCTTTTGCCATGTTATTTACCTTTTTTGTTATTATTATTAAGTTTGTTTATGTACGCCCTCAGCACTCGTTTTAACTCTGCAATTAAGTACAGGGCTAGGAGTAAAATAAGTACGATTAACGAGGGCGGTATTAGAATTAGGTGGGTTAAATCATCCATGAATACACCGTTTTACGAATCAATGAGAGCTTCAATAAATGCTTGGTCGCTCGCACTTAAATCGGTTACATACATCTCTAAATCAGCTTTATCTCTGTCTGAAAACCAATCTATAAGGTTTGGGTATATAACAATTGTTTGTACTGCATCGTCGTACTCCATAGACCAAAATCCATCTGCTGTGCGTAGCACATAAATAGAACCATCCTCCAGTGTATCTACCACCCGTAAACCTGAGTTTTCAAAACTATTGAATGCATGTTTAAATTCTAAATAGCTGTAGCTAATTTCAGCTTTTAATTCGTGAGTTTTACGGTCATACACATCGAATTTATGATCATGTAATTTGTATAATAAATCCCCGTTTTGCTTGATGCTGTCATCCCCCATTTTTTTATATGTTTTTAGGTTCATCAAATCGTTTACGCATGAGATAGTTTTTGTTTTATTGAATATATTCATCATTTTTTAGTTGTCCTGTTGGTTATAGTTATAGTTATTAAGTTTGTTTATACGATGGTGCATAGCGTGTGAATGTAGCTGCGTAAGTCAAAGCAAGGCTTTTTACCGCTGAATTTCACCTTCTGATTGGGGTAATGTTTCTTAATAATTGTTGTAATAAACGTATGCATATCGAATCGTTTTACAATTTGAAATGTTAGGGGGTCAATTTTGATGAACTCTAAAGTTTTTTGTTTATATAGAATCATGATTCGGTGTATTCCTCGTCGAATTTTAGGCAATAAAAAAGGGCGTACACAATTAAGTGACGCCCCTTTTGAACAACTATAACAAAACCAGATACATGGCAAAATGACAATCGGAAAACACTAATAATAGGAGCTGCCAGCGTATCGGGTGAGCGTGTACGCTAGCAGCAATCACTATGGTGAAGAGTTTTTGATCTAGAAAAGGAGTATTTTCTGATTGTCATCCTGTATGTCTATTATACCATGTTTCGTTAAAGTTACAAAGTGGCGCGCATCTTGCTGCGGGTTGTGTATAGGGGGCTTGGGGCGTATGAACACCCCTTTTATTTGTATATGTTATTGAGCGGATTTATTCCAAACGTTGCCCGTACTGGTGCGTTTTTTGGTAAAGCCACTTAGCTTTAAAACATCACTAATAGCTTTATCAGAGATATCTTCACTAGTTAGATTTAACTTTTCACGAATATGGGCAGTAGTAACTGTTTCTAAATCAGCAATCATTGCATCAATGGCATGTTCGACACTCGACGACTCCGACAATGTGAGTTTATTTACAGTATCAATTAATGCCGTTTGTTTGGCCTTGATTTCAAGCGCCTTTGCTTCAGCTTCGCGCATACTCACGTATTTTTCAATTTTAGCCATCTCTAAATATGAGTTACGTTGGTGAGTGTATTCAGCATCAGCATAAACTTTATACTTAGCCTTAATCTCTTCTTCTAAGCCCTTAAATAAGGCTTCTGGGCGCTTTAATTGTAGGTAACGACTAGTTGCCTCGTCGATTTCATACCCCTGTTCAAACATGGTTTTGAGGTCAACAAACAAAAAGTTATTCAATGCATGCTTTAGTGTAATCATAATCTTGTGAGTTAATACCTCGCCATAGTTAGGGTTGGTACACTCAATGCGTTGCTCTGCGGCCTTCTCTACAAAATTTTCTGGTGTCACTCGTGAATATGTAACTTCTGTAACGCGGTTTTCGATATTCGAAATATAACCATTTTTAAATTGCTCGTAGCTCTCAACGCTGGATTCGAAATTGTTAATATAATCTGCTACGAATTTGTCTAAATTGCTCATTTTATTTTTCCTGTTTTATTTGTTGTTTTTATTTGTTTAAGTATGCGATGAAGGTTTTTAATAGTTGTTTCTGTTGTAAATGTTTGCCTGTGGCAGCCACAAAATCTAACAACGTACTCGCCAATTTCTGAGACTGCGCGACTGTAAACGTTTTAGCATCAATGCCAGCCCGTTTTAGCTCACTCATAAATGATGGGATCATAATCTCACTTGATTTAGTGATAATTGATTGACCATTCGAATCTGTGAGGCTTTTAAAACTACCATCTCGATTTAGCTCTACAGTGGCTAGTAAGTTGTTAGCCTTTAAAAATTCCTTTTGAATCGCTTGCTCTTTGGTAAAACTATTTGCAAATGTGTTGAGGGTTGCAAGGCCATCATTAGGCGTGAACGTTACGTTATTGGCTGTAATACTCATAACGTTGTACTGCATCATTCTGTTACGAAACGCCTGTACATCTGAACGCTCGTACAACGTGATAGTGGCTCTGCCGTTCATTGTTGTGATATGTAAAAACTCATCCTCACCACCTAATTTCAAAGCAACTTCTTTAATCATATTGAGTTGTTTATGCCGTGTGATGTTAATATCTGTCGTAGTTAACGTTTTCTCTGTGCCATCCGATAGCGTGGCTGTGATCGTCGTATTCATTTTATATCCTGTAAATTATGCAATGTTATATCGTCACTCTGAGTGAGCATGAAATAAGCAATTTTTGGTCTTAATTGTACTACCAGTTTTAATGCCGCTGATTTAGTTAGCTCGTAATATCTGCGCCCATTTGACTCAATGTATTTAAACTCGTCTGCTGTAATCCAGCTTGATTTAATCTGTATTTTCAATGCTGTTTTGATATTGCTGTGATTGACATCAATCATGCATGCTAGTTGCGTTGTTGTATATGTTGTCATTTTATTTCTGTCCTGTTGTTGTTGTTTTAGTTGTTGTTGTTTTAGTTGTTAACTGATTGCACGTTGATAGCGTTGGAATATTGCAATTGTTAAATCTAGTGTATTTTTATTCTCAGTTGATTCTGCACGTTGGCGCGCCTTCATAAGCGATGTGATTTTTACTGCATTAGTGTCTAAACGTTGTAAGTTGTATAGCACTAGCGGGTTCATCACGCGCACGCCAACGCTTTCGAGGTAATCGAATATGTTCATAATTGTCCTATTGATTGTATGGTGTTTGGTGGTGTATTTATAAGAAATTTGAGGGGTATTTGTTGTAAATGCGTTTCTCTCTCTCTATAGTATATTATACCAAAAAACGAGACAATGGTCAACCCCCACCATACACCAGTACAGAATGCAAGTATTTTATTGGTTTATTTTAAGGTTTATTACACTATTTTATTGTTTTAGTTGTCACAACCCGTAAAAAGCCCCTGTAACAGCCGCCACAGCATTATTGTAATTATCTATACAATTGCATTAAGAGGGTTTGTAAAGTGTCTCAGACGGGCTTATCATGGGTCGTTTTTATTGTGCATGGTGTTAAATGTGGGGATTTACGTTGTTATGCTACTAGTTTGAATTTCTTCTCGATAGTCGGATGATTATATTTCGTTTTGGCCTTGGCATCCTTTGTACACTCGGCAACAAACTGTTTAAAGGTGTTAGTAATGTCTTTTTTGTAATATACAAAATACTTCATACCACCCGCGCTATCATGTGCATTGACCACCATGCCAGCGGGTAAAACTTTATCACTCAACACCTGTTCAATCACCCAAGTTGGTAATCCGTAACGTTTATTAACTGCTGCTACTAAGGTACTTTTACTGACGCAATTCGTCGGCATACTAGCCCACACAGTACCCGTTTTAGTCTCCAAACTTTCCATCTTTTCATTGATGCTGATAACGTTGTCAGTGATCTGGTTAAGCTGTTCCTGTTGTTGCTTCATCACTTGCGCTTGCATAATAATCATATCAAGTGGGTTTGTCGGTAATAACTGCTGTTCTAACTGTAACCAACGCTCAACAACTTTAGAACGTAATGTGATTGAGTAACCAGCAAGTAAAGTCATGGTTAACTGTTTATCTAGTGAATAGCATTTCTGTTGGCGATTCCATGAATCTGTATAGGTTGAACCAAAGTTGGCTAGAGCTATATTTAATTCATTAAGTATCTTTTCAATGTCACGTAAAACATGTGCATGAGTTTTACCTGTAAGCTCGGCGATTTCCAAACTAGTCATAGTTAATGCTGTAGTATTGTTATTATTATATGTTTGTAATTTCATTTTGTTATTCCTGTTTTTATTATTGTTGTTATGTTGATTAAAGAACCAGCCAAATATGATAATTTTGGGCATCTACTATCGAAATTATCAGTAGCTCATTCACAATTACGAATGCTGTCCAAAACAGTTTGCTCATGATGCTGACACCCTCTGATTTTGCTGTGAAATTGCTTGACATGCCCCGATTTGCTTGACACAATGCGCTATAGTCACGGGATCGTTAGCCACCAGTTTATTGCGTGTAGAAAAGGAAGGTTTGAAAACCCTTTTGATTTGCACAACATCAGCTGTATTGCAAAACTCTTCTTTAATTACTAAATTAGCTGTATTACCAAGCACAGCATCCCAATGTTTGAATATTAGTTCACTCACTTTCTGCTTTAATCTCGTAGGAAATACCACCCCATCATGCCAACTCAGCACAGGTTCACGCTCCTCTACTAAATCCGCTATAACATTGTCGAAGATCTCAGCGTCTTTACTTTGCAGCTCTAGCCACAACTTTTTAGAGTAGAAGAATTGCTGAATTGGTTTGTTATGATTAGCTAATGAATCATGCAAATGTTTAGCTGTTGTAGATACCTCGTTTTCATCATTTAGTAACCAACTATATTTACGTTTTTCAGACCTGAGATCAGATTGTAATTTGTTCTTGATTGCATTAGTTGCCCCGCTTTTACTACCACTAAACAAAATACACATAAAAACCACCTTCATAAGATCTCGCATCTCTGTTTTATACTGCAGGTGGTCGTGATTAACTGTGTAAGCGTCAAAATCCTCAGCAACTGTTATACCCACTTTCGTATACAATAAATTAGGATGTATAGATTTAACGTCTAAACCCGTGCAACACTCAGCATTCAATGTAATAGTAGAACGTTCATTGTTCTTGTTACTCTGTGTCTGAATGCCGCCACCAAATACATAGTTACGTACTGTGAAAACCTCTTTAGTATTTGCACATTTAACTAAGTGTTTCTGGTACATCGGTGATTGAGTTACTACACCATTTATAGTGACTGTAGTGTCTTTTAAAACCTCATTCCATGCATTGATACGTGTTTGCTGTAAGCTATCCACACCATAGCCCTTAGGAAGTTTAATCTCTTGTTTACTATCGAGATCTTTGCATATTACAGGCTTAAACTCTTTTGGGATATCAGGGAAATAATTCTTCACTTTATCAACTTCAATCATGTTCATAAGTTCATTAGTAAACACAATTCGTGAGAGTCTACGCTCACCATCTAGGTTTGCTTGAGTACCTATGTATAAATCTAATAGTTGCAGTTTCTCAGCTGCTAAACATACGCATTTAAAACGGTCATTATTTAGTTTCTGCCCTCTAGATGCATCACTGTTATAAAAAAGATCATTCCCCAATGGTAACTTAACGCCAATGTTACCTTCTTTTTTAGCTTGGGCGGCTGCGGTTAGGAGTACGCGAACTTCGTTAGTGTGGTCGTGTGTTGGATGTTTGTAGTGAGGTTTTAATAATTCGTTTAATGTTTTAACTGGTTTATCTAATGCTTTTACCTTCAGTGCTTTGATATAGAAACGGCTTAAATGGGCATCAAATTGATCTGCAAAATCATTGTGGTAGTTCTCTAAATAATGTGGCACGTTCGCTGTCCTCCAATGACGCAAATTTTAAAATAATAAACTCAATAAGTTTTTGTGGGGTTGTACTATGTTCACGACATAGCGGCATAATTACATCAAGCATTTGACTGTTTGGTGTGTACTTCATTTTAATTTTCCTCATGTGTAACTTGTGGGGGTAAAAGTCCTGTAGGGCTTGTACACCAACGTTTTCATAGACGCGATAGAATGTTGCGCCTTACCTGTCCGAGCCGTAAAGCTGTCTCATCTAGTATGGTTTCATAGTAAAATTCGGGGTTGTAATATTGGTCAACACATATCGCTTTAAAACGTTGCTGATCCTTTTTCGTGTACCTCTTTTGCTTGAATCTGAAATATAAATCAATCACCTCTAAATCAAGTTCAAGCTGTATTTGTTTGCTGTAACTGTCGTAATTTTCAAAGTTAATGCGTGGTTTACGTTTATTCATTATTTATCCTCAATTATTACGCGACCGTCTCACCCGTTTTTTCCTGATATTTTTCTAAACTAGTAATGTATGTCAGTGCTAAACCAAGATTAAGGTAATCATCCCACTGTTTACGCTGTACATATTCCACACGTTTTCGATAGAGGCGGTTTAGTGAAATTGCGCCCTTTTGAAATTGCTCGATAAAGTACAAAGTTTGAATTGGTAGTCGTAAATCGTTCATATTGTTATTCCTCGTGGTTTTTAATTAGAAACGCACAAATCACCGACCTGCGGATTAATGCGGGTAGTGAATAATGGCGTGTATTATTGATTGAATCGTTATAGAGGTGTGTCGAAGGGGTAAGGCTGGTTGGCTGCTCTCTCTCCTCTCTATATATCTATTATACCAGCATCCTGCATATTATGCAAATTACTAGCTGTTTATGCATAAATGATGGGTAACTATGCTAGCTTACTTGTTATTCTCTAGTGTCTATTAATGTGTTTTATGGTTTGGTAGTAGAGTGGTAATTGTCGTTACTGTAATTGGGGTACACGGTGCTATAGCTATTTATGTATGAACTATGTGGTTATAGTCTAATGTGGGCTTGTACGTCATTATAGGAGGGTAACAATACATGTATAGTTATAGGTACAAGGCTATAGAGTGTTATTAAGCTTGTGAGCAATTACCGTGTACCATTATAGGTACAAGACTATATAACATTGTATAATTACAGCCGTCCATACACTTGACCAATGTAACATTTGAGTAGAAAGTTTAGAAGAAGGAAGAAGGATAAAGGGTAGTGGTAATCATCTAGATAATATACTCCATACAACCCAGTAACCACGGGCTTTACAGAGCATCTACCCCCCTGAGTTGTAGTGAAATAACCCTTCAGCTAATACGCTCATAATCGAGCAAAACTATATAGATGATACCCTCCATTTTTGGATGTGGAAAAGCTACTTCTGGCAGAGGCTATTAGTAAAGGGCTAGGTGATCGGGTGGGTCGGCCTAGTAAGGAAATTGTGGACAATTGTCCACAATTATTAGCTGATTATAAAGAACATAAACCCATTTACGAGTGCATGTAATAGATCAACTACATTAACTTAATAAGTTACTTTTCCATTTATTATTTTACGTTCATCTTCAAACCGCCAGCGGCCTACAATACCATCTCCTCCAATTGAAGCCCAAAGAATAGTGTCGCCATCAATGTGGCAAACATTATTCCAAGTCGTATTGTCGCTACTCCTAACATAAGAAATTTTACTAAAAAAGCCTGAATCTTCTTTTATAAATGATGCTTTCATTATGCTTGCAGGTCTACCGAAAAGTTGAGAAATGTATGATTTACAAATCTCCTGCTTATCAGTTCTTGAAAGGCTAGGATTTGAGTTTGTAGCCGATGGTGAATCCGATTTGTCAGAACATGAACCTATTACAAATAAAACAAAAACAGATATGAATATCCACTGTACTGTGGTGATTTTATGCTGACTAGCTGAGGTTACAATATTGGTTTCAACATTATCTTCCCTACTGGTTGTTTGGATATTTTTATTTAGGGGGTTACCACATTCAATACAAAATTTATTTTCTTCTGAGTTATCAGAATTACACTTGCTACAAAACATAAATAAATCCTTTTAAAATTTTAGCTAGGTAAGCACTTTAGCTTCCAATTTGTACACAATGAAGTAAGCTTATGGCACACAATTAACGTAAAAACAACACTTCAAGCTTGAATTAATCAAAATACGCCTCTAACGAGGGATTTTTTTTGCCTATTTTTCTAAGTTTTATTATTATTTTAAGAAGCTGAAATTTTACGCTAACTTGTAACTGCCCTGCACCACCTTGTTACCTTGTTGCACCATTATTGTGAACTTAATGCAGTAAAAGTTTCAACCTTCTGATATTATTGATTTTAATAATTGGTTCAGTTATTGCCTTATATAGGCGACTCAAACAACTTTATATTGGAAAACATGCAAACTCCTATACGTGGTCTTCGTTCATTTTGCTTCGCGGCACGAAGTTTAAGCTTTAAGCATGCAGCAAATGAGCTGTATTTAACGCCTTCGGCTGTAAGCCATCAAATTAAACAACTAGAAGAACAACTTGGCATTGAGCTTTTTGTGCGTAAAACCCGCTCGATTAGTTTAACTACAGCTGGAAAGGACTTTTTTGAAGCTATATCGCCAATAGTTAGTACGCTTGAGAGCACAATTAATGAATTTAGCCAAATGCAGCAAAATACAAATTTAACGATTACCTTGCCTGAGTTTTTTGCAAGCGAGTTGCTAATGCCTAGATTGCGCGAATGGACGTCGGCGCACCCTAATATTAATTTACAAATGGATACGCTTAAAACCCGTAAAGAGCTAACCCGACATAGTGACTTATCAATAGTGCTGTCCTCGAATAAGCCAACCGAAGGTGTTGTAACAGAGCTGTTTAACTTAGAGTATATACCTGCTTGCAATAAAAATTTGTTAGCACAATGGAAGGATGATCATTGTAAAGCCCTTAATCAAGTGCCGCTTATATTACACAAAGCACGCCCTTGGGCATGGCATCAGTGGGCCGAGAAAGCTGGAATAGTTGACTTTTCACCAACCCAAATTATACAAATTGACAGCATGTTTGGTGTAGCACGAGCAGCGCAGCAAGGTATGGGTATTGCGCTTATTCCTCTGCCTATAAGCCAAAGCTGGCTAGACGAACTCTGGTTATATAAGCTATTCGAGCGCCCGCTAACCACTAAAGACAAGTACTATTTAGTGCAACACGAGCCAAGTAATGTAAATCATCCGCTTGATTTATTTGCTAAGTGGGTTATAGCTACTTTTAAAAATACACAAACCAAACCTATAGATTAATTTATTTCACTCATTGGGTGTATTTTTATCGTTTGTGATTAATGCTCAATAAATCTAAAGTTCACCTATCGAAAGTATCGCAGCTTAATTTAAGGTTTGATAATTAAGCTGGTAAAAGAATCTTATATTGTGTGTGTAAGATGTTGTCAGTGTAAAAAACGGTTCAAGTTAGGTGGTGACTTGGCTTGAACTGTTTTTATTTTTAGGCAATCCACATAATATTTACTAAAAATAAATTAGGCTTTAATACTGCTTTTTAGCTAAAGCCTTAATTAAAAAGCCCAGTAAAAGTTAAGTTTACTGGGCTTTTGTATATCTCACCTATTTTTAATCCCTTGGTATAAATTCAAGAACCGTAGCATTGATACAATAACGGTCTGTACCGCGTGGGCCTTCCCCGGGGAATAAATGCCCTAAGTGTATGCCAGTACTTTTAGAGCGCAGCTCAATGCGAGTCATTCCCCAGCTACTGTCGTCATGTTCAGTAACGCTACTTTTTATTGGATGCGTAAACGATAACCACCCAGTTCCAGAGTTAAACCTATCGCGGGTATCAAATAGCGGCTCGCCACTGAGCTTATCGACAAAGGTGCCATCGGGTGTATTTTTAAAAATTTTGTATTCTTTGCAATAAGCGCGATCGGTTTTTGAATTAAATGCAACTTTATAGGCTTCACTATCGCCTAGTTTAAATGCGCCAAGGGCTTTGTAAAACGCCTCTGGGCTTGCATAGCCTTGACGTCCGTATACTTCAGTGCCATTTTCTAAAAATAAAATAGTGGGGGTTGCCCAGGTTGCCGACTTAATGGTTAAACCTTGGAGTTGATCGGCGTGGCGAAAGCTCATAGCAATACTGCCTTTGTAGTCGTTAGCTACAGCGCTTTTAAATTTTTCACAGTATGGACAGTATTCGCGTGAGTCTAATACCACGATTTGTTTACCCATTAATAAAGCGGAGTTATCTACTTGTTCGGGCGGTTTTTTGTTAAACACCACGCCAGTTGAGTGATCGGGACAATAGCCATTTGGATTTTTTTCTAAATAATTTTGATGATATTCTTCAGCTGCATAAAAAGTGTCAAGTGGCTTAATAATAGTGGCTATAGTGCCGTACTCTGCTTGCGTAAGCAGTTGTTGATATTGCGATTTAACTTGCTTTGCTACTTTCGCTTGCTCAGTGGTGGTAGTTAAAATAATTGAGCGATACTGAGTGCCTACATCGTTACCTTGGCGATTTTTTTGTGTTGAGTCGTGGCTTTCAAAGTAGTTTTCGAGTAGCTCCTTTGCGCTAATAATATTGCTGTTATAGGTAACTTGCACAACTTCGGCGTAATTGTCCTCGTCAAAGCGACGTGATTGACTGGTTATATTGCTGTAAGTGGATTTAAAGCCGTTTCCATCGGCATAACCTGACTCAGCATCAATAACACCATTAAGTGCTTCGTAGCGTTTTTCAGCGCCCCAAAAGCAACCTGAGCCAAGTACTAGTGTTTCTACGTGCATAGTCGCTTGAACATTACTTTGCACTACTTTTTCCATTGATAAAGCAACACTGCTTGCGCTAAATAAAATAGCAACGCTAGATAAATAAATTAAACCCTGATACGACATAAACTACCTCTTAAATAAATGCTAAGGCCGGTTACTGTTGCGAATGTATTTTGAACAAAAAATAGTAACAGGCTTTAATAAAGACCTTACCTGTTGAATTATTATTTCAACTTGGTAAGTAATTAAATACGAGTGAGCAGCCTATAAGGTTTATATTTTATCTCTTAATCCATTTTGCTGGTCGCAATGGTGTAAATAAATCAATAGAACTATGTTAGCTTTGAAACATGTTGTATTAACAGGTTTGTTTTATGAGTTCGGCTCCTATAATTTATGCACTTAGTAACAATAGTTTATTAATAGATGCAGCACATTTAGACGCAAACAATGTATTAACTATACAAAAAAAAATTTGGGCTTTAGCTGCGCACTGTAAAAACACCGCAGAGTTTACCGACTTAGTTGCGGGGATGAACTCCCTCACCTTGTATTTAAAGTCATCTGCGGGGTTAACTAAATGGCTAGAGGCATTACCATTATTATGGGATGAGCTTAAAAGCAGTACTTTTACTGGTAAACACCATTTAATAGAGACCCTATACGAGGGTGAAGATCTTGCTTATGTAGCCCGCTTTCATAATTTAAGTATTGATGAGGTAATTAGTATACATAGCAAAGCTCAGTATCACGTTTTGTTTTTAGGCTTTCAGCCCGGATTTGCCTATTTACATGGTTTAGATACACGCCTACATACCCCAAGGCGCGCTGAGCCTCGCATTAAAGTACCTAAAGGTGCGGTGGCTATTGGCGCTGCCCAAACCGGTATTTACCCTAGCGACACTCCCGGTGGCTGGCATATTATTGGCCATACCAATACCACATTATTTAATAGCTCTCATTCGCAACCTTGCTTAATGCAACCAGGCGATACCCTTGAGTTTGTAGCGCTAAAAAACCAAGGAGCAGGCGCATGATAAAAGTACTAAAACCAGGCGTACAACTCACTATTCAAGATTTTGGCCGAATTGGCTATCGTCATTTAGGAGTAAGTAAAGCTGGCAGCTTAGACCCCTGTGCACAATTAATAGCTAATCGACTCCTTGGTAATAACGACAACGATGCGGTGCTTGAAGTAACTGTGGGCTTATGTGAGCTTGAATTTAACTGCGATACTGTCATTGCCATCCAAGGCGCTGATTTACAGGCAAAGCTTGATGAACAACCTATTTACCCAGGTTGGACATACGCTATTAAAAATAAACAAGTATTAAGCTTTGCCACAGGACGAGCGGGGTTAAGAGCATATATTGCAGTAAAAGACGGCGTGCAGTGCCCACTAATAATGGGCTCTCGAGCAACTGATTTAAATGCATGCTTTGGTGGGCTCAATGGCAAAGCACTCAGCAGTGGTGACTGCATTCCAATTAAGCCTTTTAATGGCCCTTTTATAAAAATGGGGGCTATTGCTCCACCGCAACGTAAAATTATCCGCTTGCACCCTAGCCCACACGCAAAGTTATTAGGTAAAACACTTTTGCATAGCTTTACTTCGGGTAAATTTAAAGCCAGCCCTAACAGTAATAGAATGGGCGTAAGGTTAGTAAATAATACAGATAATCTGATGCACACACATTCATTACCTTCTGTGGCTGTAAACCCAGGGAGCATACAATTGCCCCCCAACGGAGAGCCCATAGTATTACTTAATGATGGCCAAACTACCGGCGGCTATCCGCTACTAGGTACAGTGATCAGTGCTGACTTACATCAATTTGCACAGTTTAGAGCAGCCGATAATATAGAATTTGAATATGTAACCCTAGAGCAAGCACACAGAGCCCAACATAAACAAAATGCTCATTTACATCAGCTCAGTTTGGCACTCAATAATAGCAATAATAAAAAATAGGACGGTTATGCTCGATTTAAATATAAATAGAAGCATAGTGTAATAAAAGTACAAACTCCTACGGCAGTAACCTTACTCGCCGTTAATATTGTTTTAATGTATAGCGTGGTGTTCAATGACTAAATCAACTTACCCTATGGCGTGCGTATTAATTACCGGTTTTACTCCTTTTGATGGCGAAACCATTAACCCCTCTTGGCAAGCAGTGCAAAAGCTCGACGACCATATAATAATGAAACATAGAGTATGTGCTATTGAGTTATCGTGTGAGTTTAATACCTCTATTGCGCAATTACACCAAGCGATAGAGGCCCATAACCCGGCGATAGTTTTATGTGTTGGCCAAGCTGGTGGACGTAGCGAAATATCTATAGAGCGTATTGCGATTAATATAGATGACGCTCGCATTAAAGATAATGCCGGTAAGCAACCTATTGATACCCCAATTGCAAAAAATGGCCCCGATGCTTATTTTAGCAATTTACCAATAAAACGTATGCTAAGCGCCTTACATGAAAGTGATATTCCTGCGGCCATTTCTAATACTGCCGGTACTTATGTGTGTAACCATGTGATGTATGGTTTGCTGCATTATATAAACGAAAACTATACAAAAATGAAAGGCGGCTTTATTCATATTCCTTATTTACCAAGCCAAGCAGTGCACCATAATGGCGCACCAAGCATGAGTGAAGAAGTGGTAATAAATGCGCTAAAAGTAATGATAGCTGAAGCTTTGAGCAATGAGCGCGATGTAAAAATAGCAGCCGGCACCACACATTAATCATTTTGGTGCAATACGAGCTATGTTGGTGCATAAATTATTCTTATTATTTTGTAAATGCGGTGTGACTTACGTTATTAATTCTGCTAAAACAAAGGTGAGTCGCAGAGTTTTTTTGCTCTGCAATACACATAAAAACAAGAATGAGGGGTAGTCTATGTGTTCAATTTTTGGGGTGTTAGATATAAAATCTGATCCCGTACAGTTGCGTACGCAAGCCATCGAAATGTCGAAGTTATTAAGGCACCGCGGCCCTGATTGGTCGGGTGTTTATGCATCGAAAAAAGCAATTTTAGTACATGAACGCCTAGCTATTGTAGGGGTTTCTAGCGGTGCACAGCCTTTATATAATCCAGAAAAAACACATATTTTAGCGGTAAACGGTGAAATTTATAATCATAAAGAATTAGCGGCAAATTTAACCACCGATTTTACCTTTCAAACAGAATCTGACTGCGAAGTTATTTTAGCGCTTTACAAACAAAAAGGTGCCGACTTTTTAGATGATTTAAATGGCATTTTTGCATTTTGTTTATACGATGAAGAAAATGACAGTTACCTTATTGGCCGCGATCATATTGGTATTATTCCGCTTTACACCGGTCACGATGAACACGGTAACTTTTACGTAGCTTCAGAGCTAAAAGCCCTTTCACCAATTTGTAAGCACATTGAAGAATTTCCGCCTGGGCATTACCTAAGCAGTAAAGATGGCGAGCTTAAAGCGTATTACAAACGCGATTGGCAAAGCTTTGACGCCGTTAAAAATAACAGCGCAAAGGCCGAAGATGTTAAAAGCGCACTAGAGGCTGCCGTTAAACGCCAGCTTATGTGCGACGTGCCTTATGGCGTATTACTCTCTGGTGGCTTAGATTCGTCGCTTATATCGGCTATAACCCAGCGTTTTGCGGCAAAACGAATTGAAGATAACGACGAAAGCGATGCATGGTGGCCTAAATTGCATTCTTTTTCTGTTGGCCTTGAGGGCTCACCTGATTTAGCCGCGGCTAAAAAAGTAGCCGATATGATAGGCACTATTCATCACCCTATTATATTTACTATTGAGCAAGGTATAGATGCCCTGCGCGAAGTGATTTATCACATAGAAACATACGATGTAACCACTATTCGTGCCTCTACTCCTATGTATTTAATGGCCCGACAAATTAAAGCCATGGGTATTAAAATGGTGCTATCGGGCGAAGGGGCAGATGAACTGTTTGGTGGCTATTTGTATTTTCATAAAGCGCCGAATGCACAAGAGTTTCATGAAGAGCTTAACCGTAAAGTATCTAAACTGCATATGTTTGATTGCCTACGTGCCAATAAATCGATGGCAGCATGGGGAGTTGAAGCACGCGTACCATTTTTAGATAAAGAGTTTGTGGATGTGGCAATGCGTATTAACCCACAAGCTAAAATGTGTACAGAGGGAAAAATAGAAAAGCATATTTTACGCGAAGGCTTTGCAGATTATTTACCAGAGGAAGTATTATGGCGTCAAAAGGAGCAGTTTTCAGACGGTGTAGGTTATAACTGGATTGATACCTTAAAAGTGTTTGTAAACGAGCAAGTGAGCGATCAAGAGCTTGCCAATGCAAAGTTTAAATACCCTATAAATACCCCCGATTCTAAAGAAGCATATTATTACCGCGCTATTTTTGAATCTCACTTTCCTGGTGATGCCGCCGCTAAATGTGTGCCTTATGGCAAATCGGTAGCGTGCTCTACGCCCGAAGCGCTGGCATGGGATGCGTCGTTTCA
This sequence comes from Pseudoalteromonas sp. SCQQ13, assembly GCF_015864415.1. Classification (NCBI taxonomy): domain Bacteria; kingdom Pseudomonadati; phylum Pseudomonadota; class Gammaproteobacteria; order Alteromonadales; family Pseudoalteromonadaceae; genus Pseudoalteromonas; species Pseudoalteromonas sp. SCQQ13. The sequence goes on from NZ_JADYXG010000011.1 coordinate 59,088, forward strand.
AAATAATGCTGACCCTTCTGGACGTGCCGCGCTTATTCATAACGATGCGTATGCTAGCAAAAGCTAAGCGAATTTGCTTAGCGCCACACAAGCCTGCATGGCTTGTGTGGCGCTTTATAACACTCACATCGTCTCAAGCTGTTTTTTATAACCACACAGCTAACTTAGCCGGTTCAAGTGCTTTAATTGTTATTTATAAAAAGGGCTTAACCTCTAAATTGATGCAATATATTGCGTCAAAATCGAATCATCCTGCGACTGTATTTTTAAATCAAAATGAGATAACTCAACCTTATTGTAAAATTCGCTGGTTTAACCAAACAAATGAAATTAAGCGCTGTGGGCATGGCACTTTGGCTGCAGCTAACTTTTTACTTCATTATTTTTCTTATTGCCCACAGGTATTTATTACAAGCTGTAATGAGCGTTTTAAAATAAAAATTAACAGGCAACAAGCTCAGCTGGTATTAGCAAGTATTGAGTCGATAAAATCCCCCTGCTACTGTAAATTACAGCAAGTATTTTCATTATCAATAAAAGCCGCGTACAGCAGTGCCAATAAAAACGGTTACACCTTGTTATTGCTCAATGCACAAGACGATTTAACACGCTTACAAGTTGATTTTAAAGCCCTAAGTCACCTGCATAAAAATGCGGTTATTGCGCTAACAGTACAAAATACTCAAGCACAAAATGCCATTGCACATTTTAGATACTTTGCCCCGCAGTTTGGTGTAAACGAAGATACCGCAACGGGTTCAGCAGTATCGGTTATTGCACCCTTATTATTTAGACTATACGGTTTAAATAAAGTTACGCTTATACAGCAATCGCCTAATGGCGCGTTGTTAAACTATGAACTTAACAACGGCCAAGTTGTTATTTACTAATAATTTATAGCGGCCTTAATAGGCATAAGGCAAAGTAATTATTATCGTCTTGCCATGTTTGCTCTAAACTTAAATTAGCTTGTGCCGCAAGCTGTTTAAACGATTCTAGGGTGTACTTATGAGAATTTTCGGTATGAATACTTTCACCTTGTTTAAAATTAATTTGTTGGTTATTAATTATCACTGTTTGCTCGCAAAGGCTCACTAAGTGCATTTCTATGCGGTTATGCTGCTCGTTATAACGTGATTCATGGTTAAAATTGGCTAAGTTAAATGATCCATTTAGTTCGTCATTGATTCGTTGTAATAAGTTTTTATTAAATGCAGCGGTTACACCGAGTTTATCGTCGTATGCATCTAACAGTACTTGGCGCTGTTTTACCAAGTCAATCCCGATTAAAACATAGCCATCTACACCACATAAATGCTGAAAGTTTCTCATTATTTCAATGGCTTTAAGCGTGTTAAAATTACCTAAGGTGGAGCCCGGGAAATACACTAAATTAGTTTGGCTATCGAGGGCGGTTTCTTTAATAAGCTGTTTAACCATTGCGCTATCGGTAAAGTCGCCTAATAACGGATCAATAACCAGTTCAGGGAATAATGGCGATAAATGCGCTAATGAATAGTTAAGCATTTCTGTAGATATTTCGAACGGTACAAACGTTTTTACTTTGCTCATATGAGCTAATAAGTGGGCAATTTTTTTGCCTGAACCACAACCGGGTTCTATTATTGATAAGCTTTCAGGTAGGATTTGTGCAATCTCTTTTGAGTACCTTTCTAAAATAGCCAGCTCAGTACGGGTTACGTAATACTCTTGCAGCCTTGTTATTTGCTCAAATAATGCAGCCCCCTTGTCGTCATAAAAATATTTACAGGGGAGTGATTTTTGTTGCTGGGTTAAGCCACTTATTACATCTGTTAAAAACTCACAGTTGCTTATAGAGGTATTTATACTGCACTGCTTTATTGTTGTCATTTGGCTCATGTTTTATCCTTAGCGAGTCTTATACCACTACACATCCAGGCTTGATGGGGATAATAAAAGTTTCTGTAGGTTGTACGTAAATGATTAGCAGGAGTTAACACACAACCGCCACGTAATACCATTTGATTGCTCATAAACTTACCATTGTACTCTCCTGCCACGCCTGCAATTGGCTTAAAACCTGGGTAAGGTAAATAAGCACTGTTTGTCCATTGCCAGCAGCTATCTGTAAGCTGCCCAATAGCAGCGCTACTATCGGCCATATTTGGCAATAAAAGTGACGTGTGCGCTGTATTACTTGGTGCGTGTTGCTGGGCTGCATATTCCCATTCAAATTCTGTGGGCAGGCGTGCATTAACAAAACTTGCATAAGCGCTGGCCTCATAATAACTAACATGACAAACCGGCGCGGCTAAGTTAAGGGGTAATAATCCGTAATGGGTAAACTCAAACCACTCCCCGTTTATATAATGCCAATACAATGGCTGTGTTAAATTATTAGCCTGTATATGTGCCCAGCCGTCACTTAGCCAATGTTGCGGGTTGCTATAGCCTGAGCTATTAATAAAGCCTAAATACTCTGCATTAGTCACTAATCTATTAGCAAAGCTAAATGGATGAACCAGCACAGAGTGCTTAGGTTGTTCGTTATCGTAGGCAAATTGGTTTTCAGCATTGCTCCCTATATTTATAATTGCTTGGTCAAAGTTTATAAACTTTATAGCGGCACTGGATTGCTGGTTTGGTACTTGAGTTGGCTTTAGTGATTGGTACGCAGGAAATATTGGGTTAATAGAAAAGTTATACTTAATATCCATCAACATTAGCTCTTGGTGTTGTTGCTCGTGATTTAGGCCAAGAGTAATTATTTGCTCTATTTCTGGGGTTATTGCAGTATTTAACACGCTTATAACAGCTTCATCAATATATCGTCTGTATGCTATTACGTCATCAAGACTCGGCCTCGATAGGCTGCCTCTGTTACCCCGCTTAAATTGCTCACCAATTCCGTTGTAGTAAGAATTAAATAATATTTTAAACTCAGGGTTAAATACTTTGTAATTACGGCTATGAATGCAGAGTAAAAATGTTTCAAAAAACCAACTGGTATGCGCAAGATGCCATTTACTTGGGCTTACGTCGGCCATTGCTTGTAATTGACAGTCTTCTGCACTTAACGCACTAATGAGTGATAGGCTATATTTACGTACCGATTTAAAATGCTCAATAAGCTCATTTTTTCCAACTAAATGTTTAATATCATTAGTCATAGTCGCAATTTACTCCTTTAACTACTTTACTGTTAAAATATAACCTAATGTTAAGTCATATACTAAGTATTCCTAGATTAAAGGGGCGTTTATATTAGGCACCTTTAATTAGCAGCTTATTAGTATTTACATACTCCGTGACAGTAATTATTTACCTATGTGTTTTTATAATTCTGATTTCGGATAATATGCGCTGATTTATAAGTGTTCTCGTATATGTATTAGTAAATAGTAAACTAATTTAACAAGTTAGAGAGTGTTTGTTTTTTATACTTAAAAGCAACAAATATCATCATTTTGACTATAATATCAGCAGTCTAAATACAAAATCATTTACATTTAGTATTTAACTCATACACTAGTAAAGTTAATGATCAAAAATCAGATTAGTTAGTCTTCTAATTATTTGTGTTTAAACTAATATAATTACAAGACTAATATAATTAATTACGACACTGGGTAACATCCAGGGTTAGAACAACAAATGAGGTATTGCATGAGCGAAGAGCATGACAAATATAGTATTGATAGTACGGACTATACCGTAGGTCAAGACAACGTACAAAAATGGGGGTTAGATATACATAACTCTGTTTTCGGCATAAGTGCTGGTCTGATTGTCATCTTTTTGATCGCTATTTTAGTTACCGATCCACAAACAGCTAAGTCTGCACTTGATAGTATAAAAACAGATATTATTAATAACTTTGACGCCTTATTTATGTGGGCTGCTAACTTTTTCGTTATTTTTTGTTTAGCACTTATTGTATCGCCTTACGGTAAAATACGTTTAGGGGGAGATGATGCAGTACCTACTCACTCTCGCCTTTCATGGTTAGCTATGTTATTTGCTGCAGGTATGGGTATTGGCTTAATGTTTTGGGGTGTTGCAGAACCGCTTGCTTATTATACTGGCTGGTTTGAAACACCTTTAAATGTAGCTCCTAATACACCAGAGGCAGCAAAACTAGCAATGGGCGCAACTATGTTCCATTGGGGTCTACATCCGTGGGCTATTTATGCAGTTGTCGCACTTTCACTTGCGTTCTTTACTTATAACAAAGGCTTACCACTGTCTATCCGTTCTATTTTTTATCCTATTTTAGGTGATAGAGCGTGGGGATGGCCTGGCCACCTTATCGACATTTTAGCTGTGCTTGCAACACTCTTTGGTCTTGCAACTTCACTAGGGCTAGGAGCACAACAAGCCTCTGCAGGTATAGATCATGTATTTGGTACCTCTGGCGGTGTTGGTTCACAAATTTTAGTTATTATTGGGGTTTCACTTTTAGCTATTATTTCGGTAGTTAGAGGGATTGATGGCGGAGTAAAAGTACTTAGTAATGCCAATATGTTAATTGCCTTGGTTTTACTTGTGTTTGTATTTTTAGTTGGCTTTGCTGTTGCTATAGGTAATGTTCCTACTACCATAATGGGCTATGTAGAAAATATTATTCCTTTAAGTAATCCCCATGGTCGTGAAGATGAAACCTGGATGCATGGCTGGACTGTATCGTACTGGGCGTGGTGGATTTCCTGGTCACCGTTTGTAGGTATGTTTATTGCGCGTGTTTCTCGTGGTCGTACTATACGTGAATTTTTAATTGCGGTATTACTAGTGCCTACTGCTGTTACTATTTTATGGATGTCTATATACGGCGGTATTGCTATTGATCAGGTGGTTAATAATGTAGGTGAGCTAGGTACTAACGGCCTTACTGAAGTACCACTTGCTATGTTCCAAATGTTTGATGCATTACCTTTGTCTAACATTTTATCGTTTGTAGCGATTATATTAGTATTGGTGTTTTTTATTACGTCATCGGATTCTGGTTCATTGGTAATTGATTCGATCACGGCTGGTGGCAAAATTGATGCACCTGTACCACAACGTATCTTTTGGGCTGTAACCCAAGGTGCGGTAGCTGCCGCACTACTTTGGATAGGTGGAACTGAAGCTATACAAGCGCTGCAAGCTGGCGCTATATCTGCCGGGTTACCTTTTACTATTGTATTGTTGTTTATGTGTTTAAGCTTACTCTTGGGCTTACGTACTGAGCCTCGTACTAAAAAGTAACCGTACTTATTGCCCTTACTGGTAATTATAAAAAGTACTAATAAAAACGCCGCAAATTATGCGGCGTTTTTTATAGCTATAAAATAAAGTTTATATCCACAAATCATCTATCGGCGTATCTAAGCGATAATGATGACTCAGCTGCGCTTGTAACAACTCAGCTGTGGCCAATGCATCGGTTAGGGCATTATGGTTATTATACGCAGGAAGTGAGTAGCGCTTACGACAATCATTTAATCGCAACGAGCCTATTTTAGAGTTAAATAACCGCCCTATTAAACCCTGGCGTGCTGTTAATGCTCTTTTTTCAATATCCATAGTGTCAACTAACGCAAACTCTATGCCTTCGTGCAGCCTAAGTAACAACGCATTATTTAAAAATGGCCGCTCAATTGCTGCATAATGTACCACCACGACTTTACCGCTTAGCGCGGCAAGCAAAGGCTCAATAATACGATTAAAGTCTGGTGCATCATCAACCTCTGAGTGCGTAATACCATGAATGATTATTGATTCTTCATGTAAGTTTCTGCGCGGTTGTACTACCCAATGGCGGCTGTGCTTGCAGTATATTCGCTGTAAGTTAAAAGGCACTAAACCCACACTCACTATGTCATCTGCTTCGCTATCTAAGCCGGTGGTTTCAAAATCCATCGCTACAAATGGCACATCAGCTATTGCTGCAGCAGGCTGATTAAAAGCCGATGCATAAAACTGCTGTAACAAGGCATTTTCACTGCTATTTGCTAATTGCTGATACCTAAGCGACCAGTCAACTATTGCTTGCTTTTGCTTGCTCATAGAAAAATCACTTCACATTTGTATTTGAAATAAAGCTAAATTTTAGATAGTTTTGCGCTTTTTCAAGAATCGCAAATGCCTCTTTTAAATTACGCTGCTCAAACGGTGAAAGTTGATGCGGATCTAAATTATTATCGGGCTCTTCACCTTGCTCTATTTGTAATGCTTGATGACGAATTCGCATCATAGCTATATACTCCAGCGCATCTCGTAAATCTTGTGCTTTACCCTCGGGTAAACTTTTTGCGGCAATTATATCCTCAAGGCGGTCAAACGAGTTTTGTTTGCGTGAACCAATCGCTAATGCATGCACCCGTATAACATCCGAAAGTGGTGCGGTACCACGGCGTTTTAAGTTCATTGAGTGCTTATGCTGGCCGTTATGCTCTAAAACAAAACCTTTGAAGAACCCAAGAGGCGGCGTTCGATTACGTGCATTAGCAGCCATATTTGCCAAAAACACCCTATTTGCTTTACTTTGTTTAGCAACAAAGACTTTGAGCTCATCGGCCCATTTTGTTTTACCCCAAACGCCGTCCAAATCAAAAAATATAGAGCTGTGTAATAACGTTTGTGGTTTTGGTTTTGCTATCCAATCTGCAAATTGCTCAAACCATTGAGAGCGAGTTTTACGCCACTTTTTAAATGACGCCATAATTTCGCCATCACAATAGGTGTAGCCGCATTGTGCTAAACCATCACAAACAAAATCAGCAATGTTTTGAAAGTACTCGTTATGTAACTCATCGTTGTAACTGTCATCTAAAATAAGCGCATTATCTTGATCCGTTACTATCAGTTGCTCATCGCGCGCCATGGAGCCTAAAGCAATAAAACAATAAGGCACGGGAGCTGGCCCATACTTTTCTTCAGCTAATATTAATAACCTTTGCTTAAAAGTACGGCCAATCACTGCCATGGCTGTACCAACCATATGAGAGTTTGCATCTTCGTTAACCATACGCACAAATACATTAGGTAACTGGCGGGCATAATGGGTTAAGTCTTCCACTGATTGCTGGGCCAAAATACCACGCACTAATAACAAGCTACTTTGCGACTCGTAACGTAAAATATCAGACAGTGATATTACCCCAATCGGCCTGCGTTTTTGCACTACCGGCAAATGATGCAGGCTGTCTCTTAACATAGCTAATACAGCTTCGAAAACGTAGGCATTAGCATCTAAAATCACTAAGTTAGTAGACATAATGTGCTGTGCTTGAGTGTCAAACGACAATCCTGGCGCAACCACTTTATTACGTAAATCTCGGTCGGTAATTATGCCAACTACTTGGCCATCATCCTCTTCCGGGTCGTCGTTAACGGGCTTATTTATATCTGTAACCAGTACTGATGAAACCGCTTCTTCACTCATTAATTTAGCAACATCTTGCACCGTAGAAGTGGTTAATACTGTCACTACATCGCGATGAATAAGCGACTTTACTTTTGCTGTCGTTAAATCGTTACTGTCGGCTTGCTCAACAATAGCTTGGTGCAAACGTACATTGCCATCGGTTTCAAAGTAATCAGCAAATGCATCAAACTCATCGCAATAACGATTAAACAGTTCAACATTAATGCAGTAAACCAATGTGTCTTCTAGTGCAGTGGCCGGAAAACGCACTTTGCGGTTCATCAATAGGCCCATTTGGCCAAATATTCCACCCACGGCTAAACGATTATAAAGCTCGCCATTACGGCGATACATTTCTACCGAGCCGCTTCTTATAACGTACAAGTCGGCAATATCTTGGCCTAACTGTAAAATCTCTGTTTGCGCTCTAAAGTATGCAACTTCAACTTGTTGCGCCAGCTCGTTAAGCGCTTTAATGGGTAAATCGTTAAAAGGGGGATGCTGTGCTAAAAACTGCGCTATTTCTATTTGTTCGGCTTGCATAGTTGCTTCCTACATAGCGATATTATGATGTGTTTTATACTAATTTAATGCAATTGGTATTACCTAAAGACTAACATTACCAATCTTAGGTTAAAACATATAGTGGATACAAAAAAAGAGTCAATAATGACTCTTTTTAAATTAATTTAATAAAATATTATTTACTACGTTGTGCTTGTTTTTTAGCGTTTTTAGCCTCTTTACGTTGCTGTAAAATAGCTTGTGCTTCATTACCAATGTGGCCTTCGCCACGCGCTTGTGCAAGCTCTATTTGCTTTTGTCGCTCAGCAAAACGTTCTCTCTGCTCATCGCTTACATTATCAATACAATGGTGACACGACACGCCTTCCATATATTCAGCTTTTAACTTTTCGTCTTCGGTGATCGGCATACGACACGCATGACATTGGTCATACGAGCCTTTTTGTAAGTCGTGATTAACCGCTACACGATTATCAAATACAAAACATTCGCCTTCCCACATGGTTTCATCTTTTGGTACTTCTTCAAGGTATTTTAAAATACCGCCTTCAAGATGGTACACTTCATCAAAGCCTTGCTCTTTCATATACGCTGTTGATTTTTCACAGCGGATACCGCCAGTACAAAACATAGCTACTTTTTTATGCTTGCTTGGATCAAGGTTTTCTTTAGCCCACTGCGGAAATTCACGGAATGTTTTGGTGTTAGGATCAACTGCGTTTTGAAAGGTACCTATTTCAATTTCGTAATCGTTGCGGGTATCTATAAGTATCACTTCTGGGTCTGAAATTAATGCGTTCCATTCATTTGGCTTAACATAACTACCCACTACTTTTAGCGGATCGATGCCCTCAACCCCCATAGTCACAATTTCTTTTTTTAGTTTTACTTTGGTGCGGTAAAATGGGCATTCGTCATCGTAAGATTCTTTAGTAACAATGTTATTAAGGCTTGGCTGTTGTTCAAGCCATTTAAGAAGATTATCTATGCCAGCACGTTTAGCTGAAACCGTACCATTAATACCCTCAGAGGCGATTAGTAAAGTACCGCGAACTTCATTTGCCTCCATTACATCTAGTAATGGTTTTCTAAGCGCTTCAAACTCAGGTAATGCTACAAATTTATACAGTGCACACACTATAAAGTGCTCGCTGGTTAAATTGTCTTTATGAACAGCCGTCATATTTATTCCTATTTTGCTTTTTAATATATACCGAATCGTAAATCCGGCGCATCTTGGGCGCGTATTTTACGCTTTTTGTGATTAAATGCAAAAATTAGCCTTATAATTTGCATTTTACTGTTAGCCATACGACTCTGTGGGCTATAATGCGCCGATAGAATTAAGATATAACTTGCTCATTTTGGAGAAACACACCTTGCACTTTACTGATCTTGGGATTGATAATCGCCTTGAAACACAACTAGCACATCAAGGGATCACCCAGCCTACCGACATTCAAGCACATGCAGTGCCTACAGCACTTGCAGGGCATGACATTTTCGCCCAGTCTAAAACAGGGTCAGGCAAAACCTTGGCGTTTTTATTACCCGCTGTTCAACGAGTAATGAAACAAAAAGCACTCAGTAAACGCGATCCTCGGGTACTTATTGTTGCTCCGACACGTGAGCTTGCTACGCAAGTATTTACACAACTGCGTTTATTAATCGCAGGTACAAACATTAAAGCCGTAAAAATACTCGGCGGCGAAAATTTTAATGACCAAATTAAAGCGCTTAGAAACGATCCGCAGTTTGTAGTTGCAACACCAGGTCGTCTAGCCGATCACCTTACAAAGCGTACGTTACAATTGAGCGGTCTTGAGCTGCTTATTTTTGATGAAGCAGACCGTATCCTAGATTTAGGCTTTACCGAACAACTTAAAATGATTAATGACTTGGCCGATCATCGCCTGCGCCAAACATTATTGTTTTCGGCTACACTAGATCATGCACAAGTAGATGCACTATCACGCAACTTATTAAAAAAGCCTAAGCAAATAATGCTCAGCGCTGCAAACGAGCAACACTCAGATATTAAACAAAGCTTATATCTTGCTGATCATCTTGATCATAAAGAAGCCTTACTTGAGCACTTTTTGAATCAAGACGATGTTGGCCAATGTATTATATTTACAGCTACCCGTGCAGATACCAGCCGTTTGAGCGAAGCGCTTTGCGCTAAAGGTTTTAAAGCACAGCCATTAGCAGGTGATTTAGCACAAAATAAGCGTCTCGATATTATGGATGCGTTTAGCCGTGAAAACTTCAAAATATTAATAACCACAGATGTTGCGTCACGTGGCTTAGATTTACTCAGTGTTACCCATGTTATAAATTTTGATTTACCTAAACACGCTGAAGAATATGTTCACCGAATTGGGCGAACAGGTCGAGCTGGTTTTAAAGGCAGCGCACTGTCGTTAGTAGGCCCTAAAGATTGGCCAAGTTATTTAGCAATTAAAGCATTCTTAAATGATGAATTAAAGTTTGATAGCGTTGATGGTTTAAAAGCTAAATTTAAAGGGATTAAAGAAAAGAAACCAGTTGCAGTTTTAGCCACAGAAAAAACAGTAGCAGCTAAAAAGCCAGTGTTTAAACGCAAAGCTAAGCCTAAAAAACCATCTGCACCCATTAAAGCCCCTATTAATATTGATGGCGATACTCCTATGCGCCGTAGAAAAAAGCCTGAACAGGAATAATTATGAGTTACCTTGGAACCACACAAACCTTATTTGTAAAAGAAGTTAGTAACGAAGGTGCTTACCTAGACGGCCACGATTTAGGCGAAGTATTTTTACCAAAACAAGAAATAAAACATGAGCTTGAAGCTGGAGATAGCATTAGCGTATTTATATTTTTAGATAATGCTAATTTACCTACAGCAACAATTAAAAAGCCTCATGCACAAGTAGGTGAATATGCCCTACTGCGTGTTAAAGAAATTAATAGTATTGGTGCCTTTTTAGATTGGGGCTTAGAAAAAGATGTACTAGCGCCGTTTAATGAGCAAAAACCGCGTATGCAAGAAGGTCATTCGTATTTAGTGCGTTTGTACTTAGACAATGCCAGTAAGCGTATTTGTGCATCAAATAACTTTAATCGTTTTTTATCTAAAGATGAGCCGCAATACACCCATTTACAAGAAGTCGATTTGATCATAGCAGGTAAAACTGACATTGGTTACAAAGTCCTTATTGAAGAATCTCACTTTGGTGTTATTTTTTACAATATGGTATTTAAAAGCTTATTTGTAGGGCAAAAACTAAAAGGCTTTATTCAAAAAGTGCGTGAAGATGGCAAAATTGACGTTGTATTAGAAAAACCAGGTATGGCTAAAGTTAGTAATCTTGGCGATGTTATAATGGAAAAGCTAAAAGAGGAAGGTGGCGTTATTGCTTTAGGTGATAAGTCTGATCCTGAAACAATTAAGAAAATATTTTCGACCAGTAAAGCTAATTATAAAAAGGCAATTGGTGGATTATTTAAACTAGGATTAATAGAAATTGAAGCGAAATCCATTCGCTTAAAATAACAATTTATTATTATGCGTTGAGTGTAGCCTAAGTGCTGCACTTAGCGCTTATAACTAACCTTTCACTACCCAATAATATATTTATACGGCAAAGTACATTGTGTATATTGCTTAGAGTAATTGAGCACTTCTTCTTTATTTTGCAAATTTAATGGCGCTAAACGAAATACTTTATCTTCACATTCTCGTTTAAGGCTATCATGGCTATCTACACATTCGTGTGAAGTTACATGCTGTTGACTTAACCTATCCTCATTTTTATAACAAAGGTGATAAGCGTAATTTTGCAATGTTTGTTTAAAATCGAATATATTTACGGGATATATAGCAACAATATCCGTAACTGTCGTTACTCCATCATACACTTTACTAGAAAAAACATATTTGTTTACTGAAAATCCAGCAACAATAATCACTATAGAACCTAACATTAGTCTCAAAATAAAACCCTTACTGCATTTTGATTTTATTAATGTAACATAAAACAAACATCTCGCAAGGGTTCTGGCAATAAAGTCTGAACTTTTGTTAAATTATTCTATAGATTTATTAACATCTGCCAAAACAGCAACAGGATTGTCTGCTTGAGTAATTGGACGTCCGATCACCAAGTAATCGCTGCCTGCATCTATAGCTTGTTTAGGAGTCATAATGCGTTTTTGATCGCCAGCATCACTCCCTACTGGGCGAATACCAGGCGTTACTAGCTTAAAGCCTGCGCCTAACTCTGCTTTTAATTGTTGTGCTTCTTGAGCAGAGCAAACAACACCATCAAGTCCTGCTTCTTTTGCCAGCTTCGCTAAATAAATAACTTGCTCTTGTGGTGTTTTTTCTACGCCTAAACGCTTTAACTCTGTCTCATCCATACTCGTTAGCACGGTAACAGCAATTAATAATGGGGCTTTATCGCCAAATGGAGCTAGTGCTTGTTTAGCTTTGCTCATCATCTCAAAACCACCACTTGCATGCACATTAACCATCCATACACCCATTTTTGCCGCCGCAGTCACTGCTTTTGCCACTGTGTTAGGAATATCATGAAATTTTAAATCTAAAAATACATCAAAACCTAAATCAATTAACTCTTTTACAAATGCAGGGCCAAAGTAAGTAAACATTTCTTTGCCTACTTTAAGGCGACATGAATCGGGTGATAGCTGTTTTACAAAGTCTAAAGCGGCTTGCTGATCATCGTAATCGAGTGCAATAAGAATTTTTTTTGATTTTTCGAAAGGCATAACTATCCTACTTTATAGCGAAAGTGTTATTTGAAAACTAAAAGATTAAAATCCGTCTAAGCCCTTGCTTGGTACAGTAGTTTCCCAATGCTTACAAGAAGGACAATTCCAATAAATTGTATAACTAGTAAAGCCACAATGCTGACATTGAAAGTCTGGTTTGGTGGCAATATAAGAAGTGACCAGTTTATCTATTTGGTCGAGCACCTCTTTAGTATTTTTATCTTGAGCGCCCATTAGTTGTAATAAAAAACTAAACCCGCGTATGGTTGGTTGGCGCTTTAAGCTATCAGTTAAAAACTCAAAAGCTTGCTCTGTATTACCTTGCTCTAACAAAGCTTGGCAATGTTGTATTTTTATTAGCACGCCACCTTTGTCGAGTAACTCACTGATCAGCTGATGAAATTGATGAGTTAAATTTAGATGCTTATAACAATGTGCTAATTTATCGACAAATAAAGGAGCAAAAAATGTAAATTGGCAAATTAATTCGCGCCAATAGTAAATTGCCTTTACGTAGTCTTCTTTAGTATATGCAGACAAACCAAGTTCATATAAAGGACGTATCGCTTTATGATTCAAACTAATGGCTTTGCGCATTAATGAGGGGTTATTATCACTTAACGCCAGCTCACAGTAAAAGTTAGCTATGGCTTTAAAGTGTTGTTCTTTTGAAAATAATTCACTATGCGCTTCAAACATATTAATCCCTTTTTGCCACTCTCGGGTTTGCGAATATAGAGTGATAATAGGATCTAATGCTTCACTGTGGTCCATTTTAACAAGCCAAACTAAATGCTCTTCGGCACTATCTAATAGCCCAGCCATAACATAATCTTCTGCTAATTCTAAACGACTAGCAGCAGCTTGTTGCTCATTAAGGCTTGGATGTTTTAAAAGGAGTTCGTGAATTTTTATTGCGCGGTCTAGCTCGCCTCTACGGCGAAACATAGTTGCAAGCGTTGAATAATGTTCAACCGAGTCAGCTGCAACTTCTAGTAAATTAATTAAATGTTCAAGGCCTTGATCTTCTTCCCTGTCGAGTAAAAACTTTAAGCCTTTACTATATTCAGAGGTGATCTGCCGATTAAATTGATGAGCTTGATTTTTAGCACTGTTTTTTCCCATTATCCAGCCGTAACCGGCAGCCACAGGAAGTAGTAAAAATAACAGCTCAATCATAATTATGAGTCTTTATCAGCAGCAGGCTTTTTTTTACTTTGTTCAGGTGCTAACTGTTTTTTTAAACGATAATTTTGCCACTTAAGTTGTGAAAATAATTTAAAGCTTACAAAACAACCAATTACAACACCTAATAAAAAGCAAATACTTATTATAACGGCTAAAGGCAATGTATTGCTGGCTATAATATAGTTTATTTGTACTAATTGTGGATTTTGAGAACCCAATACAAATGCACTGATCAAGCAAAGTGCAACCAGAATAATTTTTAATACCTTAAACAAGTACCCTACTCCAATAAGTTAACTAGGCAATGCTCTCGTTTACACGATCACGTAATTCTTTACCTGGTTTAAAATGTGGTACATGTTTACCATCTAGCTCTACTGTTTCGCCAGTCTTAGGGTTACGACCGGTACGTGGAGCGCGATAATGCAAAGAAAAACTACCAAAACCTCTGATCTCAATACGATCTGAAGAAGATAATGAGCCGGCCATTTGTTCAAGAATTTCTTTTACTGCATTTTCAACATCTTTCACTGGAACGTGTGCGTGTTGCTGTGCAAGTGTTTCTATCAGTTCTGACTTAGTCATAGCATTTCCTTAAAAGAAATAATGGAAGGGCATAAACTGCCCTTCCAATTAAAGACTGATTAATTAGTCTTTTTGTGCATTTGCGAAAGCAGCAGCCATTGCGTTTTCAAACACTGGCTCGTCTTTCTTAAGCTTTTCTATTACTTCTTTCTCTTCAGCTTCGAAAAGAGCTTTAACAGATAAGCTTAAAGTGCGGTTCTTGCGATCAACACCAACATATTTAACTTCAATTTCGTCGCCTACAGAAACAACAGTAGTTGCATCTTCAACGCGCTCTTGAGCGATATCAGCTACACGGATGTAACCTTCAACGCCTTCGATAAGTTCAATAGTTGCGCCTTTAGCATCAACTTCAGTCACTTTACCTTTAACAATAGCACCTTTTTTGTTTGCATCAAGGTAGTTATTGAATGGGTCAGCTTCGATTTGCTTAACACCTAGAGAGATACGTTCGCGCTCTGGGTCAACTTGCAATACGATAGCAGTGATTTCGTCGCCTTTCTTGAATTCACGTACAGCGTCTTCGCCAGGTGTATTCCAAGAAATGTCTGAAAGGTGTACAAGACCATCAATACCACCGTCAAGACCGATAAAGATACCGAAGTCAGTGATTGATTTGATCTTACCAGTAACTTGGTCGCCTTTGTTTTGTAGACGAGCAAATTCCTGCCAAGGATTAGCAATACATTGCTTAAGACCAAGAGAAATACGACGACGTTCTTCGTCGATTTCAAGAACCATAACTTCAACGCTGTCGCCAAGGCTAACAACTTTTGAAGGATGGATGTTCTTGTTAGTCCAATCCATTTCAGAAACGTGAACTAAACCTTCAACGCCTTCTTCGATTTCCACGAAACAGCCGTAATCTGTAAGGTTAGTAACACGACCAGAAAGTTTAGAACCTTCTGGGTAACGACCAGCGATAGCTGCCCATGGATCTTCGCCAAGCTGTTTAAGGCCTAGAGATACACGAGTTTTATCTTTGTCGAATTTAAGAACTTTAACTGCGATTTCGTCGCCAACATTAACGATTTCTGAAGGGTGCTTAACACGCTTCCACGCCATATCAGTAATGTGTAGTAGACCATCAACACCACCAAGGTCAACGAATGCACCGTAGTCAGTAAGGTTCTTAACGATACCTTTAACTTCTTGGCCTTCAACAAGGTTAGCAAGAAGCTCTTCACGTTCTTGTGAGTTTTCAGATTCGATAACTGCACGACGTGAAACAACAACGTTGTTACGTTTTTGATCAAGCTTGATTACTTTAAATTCAAGCTCTTTGCCTTCAAGGTGAGTTGTGTCACGTACTGGACGAACATCAACAAGTGAACCAGGTAGGAAAGCACGGATTGAATCAACTTCAACTGTGAAACCGCCTTTAACTTTACCGTTGATAACACCAGTAACAGTTTCTTGCTCTTCACATGCTTTCTCAAGACGGATCCACGCTTCGTGACGCTTCGCTTTCTCACGAGAAAGGATAGTTTCACCGAAACCGTCTTCAATTGCATCTAGTGCAACATCTACTTCGTCGCCAACAGCAACTTCAAGTTCACCAGCAGCATTTTTGAACTGCTCAGCAGGGATAGCACTTTCTGATTTAAGACCAGCATCTACAAGTACAATGTTGTTCTCGATTGAGATTACTGTACCTTTAACGATAGAGCCTTGCTCTGCTTCAAAACCCTTTAAGCTTTCTTCAAATAACTGCGCAAAATTTTCTGACATACGAATATACGTCTCTATATATTATACCAATAAGCAACCATGCTGCATGGGGTTGTTAAAATAGCACTGGCATCCTGCTGGTGCATAAAATGTGTTTAGCTTCGTTTAGGAAGCCGACCTTCAGAGATAGCCGTATCCAATAAAGTTAATACCTTATCATATACTTGCTGTGCATTAAGCTCGCTAGTATCAAGCTCAATAGCATCCTCTGCAGGCACAAGTGGCGCAACGGCACGATTCATATCGCGATCATCACGCTCTTGAATGTCTTTTAATAGACCACTCAGTGTAACATTAAGACCGCGAGCATTCAACTCAACAAAACGTCGTTTGGCGCGTTCTTGTGCACTGGCGGTTAAAAATATTTTTAGCGGTGCATCTTTAAAAACCACAGTACCCATATCACGACCATCAGCAATTAGACCTCGTTCAGTTCTAAATGCGCGTTGGCGACGTAATAACGCTTCGCGTACGCGAGGTAGTGCTGCTACTTTTGATGCTGCAGCCCCTACTTCTTCGTTACGGATTGTAGTGGTTACATCCTCACCTTCTAAAACAACCTTTGCTGCATTAGTTTGACTATCTACCAAAAACTGCACATCTAAGTTAGCAGCTAAGGGAACTAATGCATCTTCGTTATCTAATGCGATTTGATGGTGAAGTGCCGCTAGAGATAAAACGCGGTAAATTGCGCCACTATCAAGTACATCCCATCCCAACTTTTCGGCTAACAAGCGACAAACAGTTCCCTTACCTGAACCACTTGGGCCATCTACGGTGATCACGGGCATTAATAACGCCTGCATTTAAACCTCCTACAATGCACACCTAAGTAAACCGCAATATTATACGTCAGTTATTTAAATAGATCGCTATTAGTGTGTAACTTTTTATTAATTAACATCAAAAACCTACTCACTAACTGATGCTAATACATTGAAAAATGTCGGAAATGTTTTATAAGTACACTTAGGATCATTAATCGTGATTGGCTTTCCACCTACGGCAACCATAGCAAAACACATGGCAATGCGATGGTCATCGTAAGTATCAATTGCTACATCGTTAAAGTGTTTCGGGGGAGTGATTTCTATAAAATCGTGCCCTTCTACAACTTCTGCGCCCACTTTTCTGAGCTCAGTTGCCATAGCGTGTAGTCGATCGGTTTCTTTTACGCGCCAATTATAAATATTACGAATAGCCGTTGGCCCTTTAGCGAACAGAGCCACAGTGGCTAATGTCATTGCTGCATCAGGTATGGCATTTGCGTCAATATCAACACCGTTTAATTGGCCTTTACGAACAACTAAACGCTCATCATACCAATCTATTTTAGCGCCCACTTGTTCCATTACTTTAGCAAAGCCAATATCGCCTTGCACCGATTTAGCACCGACACCTTTAATTTCAATTTCGCCACCGGCAATTGCAGCTGCAGCTACAAAGTAAGATGCAGAAGACGCATCGCCTTCAACCATAATACGTTCAAGTGACTGGTACTGTTGACCACCTTTTACGGTAAAAGTTGCATAATTACTATGCTCAACTTCTATTCCAAAGCGTGCCATTACATCAAGGGTAATATCAATGTAGGGTTTAGATACTAAAGTGCCTTTAATCGTTATTTTGGTATCACCATTAAACAGTGGTGCAGCCATTAGTAATGCAGTTAAAAATTGACTTGATATACTGCCGTCAATTGCAACTTCACCACCGTTAATTTGCCCACCTATAATTTTAAGCGGTGGGTAATCTTTATTTTTGCTGTAAGTAATATCACCGCCAAGTGCTTGCAGCGCATCGACTAAATGCCCTATTGGGCGCTCTTCCATGCGTGGCTCGCCAATCAGTTCGTACTCACCTGCAACCGCAGCAAGTACAGCGGTTAAAGGACGGTAAGCTGTGCCTGCATTACCTAAAAACAAAGGCTCTCTGGGGGTTTTAAATACCCCACCAACACCTTGTACTGTAGCAACTGTTCGCTCTTGGTTTAAACTAACGTTAACACCTAATAATTGTAACGCGCCCAACATATGGCGTATATCGTCGCTATCAAGTAAGTTTTCAACAACAGTAGTGCCATTTGCTAATGCCGCTAATAACAATATACGGTTTGATAAGCTTTTTGAACCCGGCAGAGTGACGCTGCCATTAACACGCGAAATAGGTTCTAAGCGTAATTGTTCCATTAGCTATTTTCCTTTGCAAAAGCAGCCATAAAATCAACAAGCGCTTGCACGCCCTCAAGTGGCATTGCGTTGTAAATACTGGCGCGCATTCCACCTACAATTCTATGGCCTTCGAGTGCTAGCAAGCCTGCTTCGTTTGATTGAGCAACAAACTTACTGTTTAAGCTTTCATCATTTAACCAAAAAGGGACGTTCATACGCGAGCGACTATGCTTAGCTACTTTATTAGAATAAAAATCAGAATTATCGATAAAATTATAAAGTAGTTCAGCTTTTGCAATATTTTGTGCTTCCATGGCTTTTACACCACCATTTTGCTCAAGCCATTGGAATACTTCAGCCGCTAAATACCATGCAAATGTTGGTGGCGTATTAAACATACTGCCCTGCTTGGCCTCTAGTGCATAATCTAAAATACCTGGTTTAGGAAGCCCTTCACGTGCTAGTAATGTTTTACGTACGATAACGATTGCAATGCCCGAAGGACCTATATTTTTTTGTGCGCCAGCGTAAATTAAATCAAATTGATTAACGTCAATTTCACGCGATAAAATAGTTGACGACATATCTGCGATAATTGGCGCTGTTGGATGACTCGGTACATCAAAAATCTCTAAGCCATCAACGGTTTCGTTAGGGCAATAGTGAATGTACGACGCATCTGCAGGCAACTGCCAGTCAGCCACTGCTTTAATCGAAAATTGACCATCGGTATCGTTACGAACATCGATAGCGGTAGTTTGGGTAAACTTATTTGCTTCATCCGTTGCACTTTTTGACCATACGCCGTTTTCGCAGTAAACCGCTGATTTATTTTCCTGATGTAAATTTAATGGCACAGCACTAAATTGACCGCGACCGCCACCATGCATAAACAGCACTTCAAATTCATCGCTAATATTCATTAAACGACGCAGGCTCGCTTCACATTTTTTAGTGAGCGCTAAAAACTCTTTACTACGGTGACTCATTTCCATCACCGATACACCCAAACCTTGCCAATCTATAAATTCTTGTTGTGCTTTTTTCATTACTGCTGGCGGTAACATGGCCGGCCCCGCACAAAAATTATACTTACTCATTACCTTTTCCTCATTCCAGTAATTAAAAAATTATACACCCGATTACCATTCAATCAGGTTATACACATTAAATTAAAGCTGTGATCATTAAGTGGGCTATAGCCTCACTCATAGTATTAAAGCCTTCATTACCTATAAAGCTGCATTAATGCAGCAAACAGAGCAATATAAAACAATTACTGAGAACAACTATATATATAAATTAACGTCTTGCAATTGAGTCTTTTTGCTATTGTAAAAATTATTTTATTGCGCAGTATTATTAATATTAATTTTATTCAACACCATTAAAAAAAGCGGCCAAGGCCGCTTTTTTAATCTCAATTATTCTGAAGGAGGATTATCATCCGCTACTTCATCAATAACCGTATCAACTGTTTCGACGTCTTCGATATCAATTAAGTCACTTTCGGTAACTTCAATCTCTTCTATACGTTGTAAACCAACTACTTGCTCTTCGTCAATAGTTCTGATCAAAATAACACCTTGCGTGTTACGTCCAACCGTAGAAACTTCATTAACGCGAGTTCGTACTAAGGTACCACGATTTGAAATAATCATTATTTCATCGTTATCGTCAACTTGTACAGCACCTACAACCGCACCATTACGCTCACTTACTTTAATAGACACTACACCTTGAGTCGCACGACTCTTCGCTGGGTAGTCTTCAAGTAAAGTACGTTTACCGTAGCCGTTTTCAGTCACGGTTAAAATAGCACCATCTGTTTTAGGCACAATTAACGATACTACGCGTTGTCCTTCAGGCATTTTAATACCACGAACACCTGTAGCTGTACGACCCATAGGACGAACACCTTTGAAGCGAATCTCAGGGTTACCTTCTTCGTCTAGTACTGGGTTACCGTTTTCATCAACAACCGTTGTTTCTTCTGCTTCTTTAAAGCGTACTACTTTACCTGCATCGGTAAACAACATAATTTCGTTGCTGCCATCGGTAACATCAACACCAATTAGGCTATCGCCTTCATTTAGGTTAACCGCAATAATACCGCTTGCACGTTGACGACTGTATGCCGTTAGTGGTGTTTTCTTCACTGTACCAAATGCGGTTGCCATAAAGATGTATTTATCTTCTGCATACTCGCGTACTGGCAATATAGCGGTAATACGTTCATCTGCCTCAAGTGGCAATAAGTTAACAATTGGTTTGCCGCGCGCTGCACGACTTGCAAGTGGTAACTGATACACTTTAAGCCAATATAAACGACCAGCCGTTGAGAAACACAATATAGTATCGTGCGTATTAGCAACTAATAAACGTTCAATGAAATCTTCATCTTTCATCTTCGTTGCCGATTTACCTTTACCACCACGACGCTGCGCTTCGTAATCAGACAGAGCCTGATACTTAACATAACCTTCGTGAGAAAGCGTTACTACTACGTTTTCTTCGGTAATTAAATCTTCAAGGCTGATATCGTGTGCTGCGGCATTTATTTCAGTACGACGCTCATCACCATATTGCGCTTTAATTTCAACTAACTCATCGCGAATAACTTCCATTAAACGCTCTGGTGTTGCCAAAATATGTAAAAGCTCAGCAATTAAATCTAATAACGATTGGTATTCAGTTAGAATCTTTTCGTGTTCTAAACCCGTTAGCTTATGTAAGCGTAAATCTAGGATTGCTTGAGCTTGTTGCTCAGAAATAAAGTATTGACCATCGCGAATACCTAACTCAGCAGCTAACCAATCTGGGCGGGCAACGTTGTCTTCGCCTGCTTTATCAAGCATGGCTTTTACGTTACCTAATTCCCACGAACGCGCTGTTAAAGCAACTTTTGCTTCAGCAGGTGTTGGTGAATTACGAATAAGCTCAATAATTGGGTCGATGTTTGCCAGTGCAATTGCTAAACCTTCTAGCATATGTGCACGGTCACGCGCTTTGCGTAAATCAAAAACAGTACGACGAGTTACTACTTCACGGCGGTGAATAATAAACTCTTCAAGCATTTCTTTTAAATTAAAGCACTTAGGCTGGTTGTTAATTAACGCAACCATATTCATACCAAACACAGTTTGTAACTGCGTTTGCGCATATAAATTATTTAAAATAACTTCGCCTACGTCACCACGTTTAATCTCAATAACGATACGCATACCGTCTTTATCTGATTCATCACGTAGTGCACTAATACCTTCAATTTTTTTATCTTTAACCAGCTCGGCAATTTTTTCAATTAGGCGCGCTTTGTTAACTTGATAAGGTATTTCGTGAACAATGATAGTTTCACGATGCGTTTTTTCATCTACTTCTATTTCAGCGCGGGCACGCATGTACACTTTACCACGGCCAGTTAAATAGGCTTGCTCTATGCCTTTTTTACCGTTGATAATTGCAGCAGTTGGAAAATCTGGGCCCGGGATATAATCCATTAACTCTAAAATAGATAATTCAGGGTTTTGAATGAGTGCTAAACAGCCATTTACCACTTCAGTTAAGTTATGAGGTGGAATGTTTGTTGCCATACCTACCGCAATACCCGATGAACCGTTTACTAATAAGTTAGGAACTCTGGTTGGTAAAACGTCAGGGATTTGCTCAGTGCCGTCGTAGTTAGGAACGAAATCAACCGTTTCTTTTTCAAGATCGGCTAATAATTCATGCGACATTTTTGCCATACGTACTTCTGTATAACGCATTGCCGCTGCTGAATCACCATCAACCGAACCGAAGTTACCTTGACCATCTACTAGCATATAACGCAGTGAGAATGGCTGTGCCATACGTACTATAGTGTCGTAAACAGCACTATCGCCGTGTGGGTGGTATTTACCGATTACGTCACCGACAACACGTGCCGATTTTTTGTAAGGCTTGTTCCAATCATTACTAAGCTCGTTCATTGCAAACAAAACGCGGCGGTGAACAGGTTTTAAGCCATCACGCACGTCTGGTAATGCACGTCCTACAATTACGCTCATTGCGTAATCTAAGTAGGAGTTTTTTAACTCGTCTTCAATATTGACTGGCAGAATGCCATGGGCGAGATCAGTCATTGATATCACATTCCTTCAGTATCAGCTCTTAAACACCCACTATTAGGTATCAAGAGAATTTGTTATTATTGCTAAAGAAACATGCTACCACAATTTATTTAGATTTACAGGCGCAAAACTTTGCGATTTACCAATTTAGCCCTATATAATGCCCCCAGATTGACGAGGAAGTATTTTATGACCGAACATCAAAATGTAGATCACGCAGAAATTGCAAAATTTGAGGCCATCGCAGAGCGGTGGTGGGATTTAGACGGGGAATTTAAACCGCTTCACGAAATAAACCCCTTACGTTTAGACTTTATAGCTAATAAAACTGGCGGTTTATTTGACAAAGAAACACTAGATGTAGGTTGTGGCGGCGGTATTTTAAGCCAGAGCATGGCGCGCATGGGGGCAAAGGTAACTGGAATAGATATGGGGCAAGAGCCTTTAACTGTTGCCAAATTACACAGCCTAGAGACAGGCGTACATGTAGAGTATATTAAAGTACCTGCTGAACAATATGCATCCGAGCACCCTGCTCGCTTTGATGTAGTAACCTGTATGGAAATGCTGGAGCATGTACCCGATCCGGCTTCTATTATTCATGCTGTTGCAGAGCTTGCAAAACCCGGCGCTGATGTGTTTTTTTCAACACTTAATAAAACCCCTAAAGCCTATTTGTACGCCATTATTGGTGCAGAAAAGCTATTAAAAATGGTGCCTGAAGGCACTCACGATCACAAAAAGTTTATTAAACCAGCACAGTTAATTGCCTGGGCTGAACAAGCGGGTTTAAAAGTGCGCGCCAGTGCTGGGTTATCTTATAATCCATTATCTAAGCAGTACTCGCTTAATACCGACGTAAGCGTAAATTATATTCTGCATTTTGAGAAGTTAGCGTAATGGTCAGCTCTCAATCAACGTCACCTACTATAGAGTACGATGCTTTTTTATTTGACTTAGATGGCACTTTACTCGATACCGCTGATGACTTAGGTGCAGCTTTAAATACCGTACTGCGTTCGCAGCAATTAGATACAGTAAGTCGTGAGGTATATCGCGCTGCAGCATCTAATGGCGCAGCAGCCTTGTTAGAGGTCGGTTTTAAAGATAAATGGGGTGAGCAACCGCAAGCACAACTCGTTAAGCAATTAATTGATGCCTACGCGGCTAACATAGCCAAACACACCACGTGCTTTGCTGGTATTGAGCCACTACTTATCGAACTGGAGCGAAAAAACATCAAATGGGGGATCATGACTAACAAACCCGGATTTTTAACCGACCCTTTAGTGGCCGCGATCCCTGCTTTAAAAAATGCCTGCGTGGTTATCAGTGGCGATACTTTAGCTGAAGCTAAACCTTCGCCTTTACCTTTACTACATTGTGCCAAGCTAATGGGCGTTGCACCAAATCGTTGCTTGTACATTGGCGATGCTTTGCGTGACATTCAAGCAGGTAAAGCGGCAGGTATGCACACCGCAACCGCACTTTGGGGTTACGTGCCTAACTTAACCGAAGTTTTGAGCTGGCAGGCCGATTTTAATTGGCAAAGCCCTATTGAAGGTTTTAACCATATATAGTGCTATGTTAATTATTAAACACTATATATTGTGATTGTGTTAGTTTTCACACAAAGCCTGCTGATAAAAAAAGCAGTCAAAATATATTTTTAAAAAGCGTAAATTTAGTAGATCCTTAGTTGATTTTTGTAAATTTCAACTTAACCGAATGTTCGAAGGTTAATGCTTACTAACACAAATGTGTTATCCCGACGTTATCCACAATTAGGGGCAATTCTGTCCCTTGCAAAACAACGCGGACCACACTATCTTGTGATCTCTAATTTGAACAACACCAGATATTGTGGCTAAATGTTATTCAATAAAATCGCCTGAATTGGTGTAAACAATAATAAATGAATAGATACTCTGTTATTTTGGAGTATTAATCATTGGTCAAAATACTTAATTTCCAAGGAATACAGGCAAAACTATGAACCAACAGTTATCTGTAAGCAAACGTGACGGCCGTAAAGAGCCACTTGATCTTGACAAGATCCATCGCGTTATTGAATGGGCCGCCGAAGGGTTAAATAACGTTTCGGTTTCGCAAGTTGAATTAAAATCACACATTCAATTTTACGACGGTATTCGTACTAAAGATATTCACGAAACCATCATTAAAGCTGCAGCCGATCAGATTTCAAAAGAATCTCCTGATTATCAGTATTTGTCAGCACGTTTAGCTGTATTCCATTTACGTAAAAAAGCGTATGGCCAATTTGAGCCACCACGTTTATTTGATCATGTAACAAAAATGGTTGGCGACAAACGCTACGACGCTCACCTACTGGTAGATTACACCGAGCAAGAGCTTGACGAATTAGACGAATACCTAGATCACAGCCGTGACCTTAACTTTAGTTATGCTGCGGTTAAACAGCTTGAAGGTAAATACTTAGTTCAAAACCGTGTAACCGGTGAGATTTATGAAAGCGCGCAGTTTTTATATATTTTAGTCGCAGCTAGCTTGTTTGCTGACTACCCTCGCGATACACGTATTGCGTATATAAAACGTTTTTACGATGCGATTTCATTGTTTAAAATTTCACTGCCTACGCCAATTATGGCAGGTGTTCGTACGCCAACACGCCAGTTTAGCTCGTGTGTATTAATAGAGTGTGGCGACAGCCTTGATTCAATTAACGCCACCTCGTCTGCAATTGTTAAATACGTATCGCAACGTGCCGGCATTGGCATTAACGCAGGTCGCATTCGTGCACTGGGTAGCCATATTCGCAATGGCGAAGCGTACCATACGGGTTGTATTCCTTTTTATAAGCACTTTCAAACAGCGGTTAAAAGCTGTTCGCAAGGCGGTGTACGTGGCGGCGCAGCAACCTTGTTCTACCCGCTTTGGCATTTAGAAGTAGAAAACTTGTTAGTACTTAAAAATAACCGCGGGGTTGATGACAACCGCGTGCGTCATTTAGATTACGGCGTACAGTTTAATAAACTAATGTACTCGCGTTTAATTAAAGACGACTACATTACCTTGTTTAGCCCCTCTGATGTGCCAGGCCTTTACGATGCATTTTTTGAAGACCAAGACGAGTTTGACGCGCTTTACGTAAAATACGAACAAGACGAATCAATTCGTAAAAAACGCATTAAAGCTATTGAACTGTTCTCAATGTTTGCGCAAGAACGTGCAAGTACCGGTCGTATTTACTTACAAAACGTTGACCACTGTAATACGCACAGCCCGTTCATTGCTAAAGTGGCACCTATTCGCCAATCTAATTTATGTTTAGAAATTGCATTACCAACTAAGCCGTTGGATAACGTAAACGACGAAGAAGGCGAAATTGCGCTATGTACACTCTCTGCATTTAACTTAGGGGCTATTGAGTCACTAGATGAACTTGAAGAATTGGCTGAGCTTGCTGTACGCGCTTTAGATAACTTACTTGATTTTCAAGACTACCCAGTACCGGCTGCAAAAAATGCCACTATGGGTCGTCGTACTCTAGGAATAGGCGTAATTAACTACGCATACTACCTAGCTAAAAACGGTAAGCGTTATTCAGATGGCAGCGCAAATGCACTAACGCACAAAACATTTGAAGCGATTCAATACTACTTAATGAAAGCATCAAACGAGCTTGCTAAAGAGCGTGGTGCATGTCCTAAGTTTAACGAAACAACCTACTCTCAAGGTATAATGCCAACAGATACGTACAAGCGAGATCTTGACAAAATTTGTGATGAGCCACTACACCTTGATTGGGATGCATTACGTGCCAGCATTAAAGAGCACGGTATGCGTAACTCAACAGTAAGTGCGCTAATGCCATCAGAAACATCGTCGCAAATTTCTAACGCAACAAACGGTATTGAGCCACCACGTGGTCATATTAGCGTTAAAGCAAGTAAAGACGGTATTTTAAAGCAAGTTGTACCTGAATATGAACGTTTAAAAGATAACTACGAGTTACTGTGGGATATTCCTTCAAACGATGGTTACTTACAACTTGTGGGTATAATGCAAAAATTTATTGACCAGTCTATTTCGGCCAATACAAATTATGATCCTGGTAAGTTTGAAGGCGGTCGCGTACCGATGAAAGTCTTATTAAAAGATTTGCTTAGCGCCTACAAATTGGGTGTTAAAACCTTGTACTATCACAATACCCGCGATGGTGCATCTGATGCACAAGAAGATACACCGGATCTTGAAGATGATGATTGCGCAGGCGGCGCGTGTAAAATTTAATTTTTGAGTTTTTATTTTAAGCGGGCACTAAGCCCGCTTTATTCTGATAGTTTTTTGAGTGATAAACATGTCTTATACTACCTTTAGTCGTAAACATAATAACCAAATGGAAGAGCCAATGTTTTTTGGCCAAACCGTTAACGTATCTCGTTATGATCAACAAAAATACCCTATTTTTGAAAAACTAATTGAAAAGCAGCTTTCGTTTTTTTGGCGCCCAGAAGAAGTAGACGTAAGCAAAGACCGCTTAGACTTTCAAGCATTACCTGATCATGAAAAGCATATATTTTTAAGTAACTTAAAATATCAAACATTGCTTGATAGCGTACAAGGGCGTTCACCAAACGTGGCCCTACTACCTATTGTATCGCTACCAGAGTTAGAAACATGGATAGAAACGTGGGCGTTTAGTGAAACGATTCATAGCCGCTCGTACACGCATATTATTCGTAATGTTACCCAAGCACCTGAACTTATTTTTGATGACATAGTTAGCAATGATAAAATTAGTGAACGTGCCGATGCGGTAACAAAATACTACGATGATTTAATTAACTCAGTGTCGCTTTACAATTTATACGGTGAAGGCAAACACGAGATTAACGGTAAATCTGTTGTTGTTAATTTATTTGAGCTGAAAAAGAAACTTTACCTGGCAATGATGTCGGTAAATATTTTAGAAGCGATTCGTTTTTATGTCAGCTTTGCCTGCTCGTTTGCGTTTGCTGAGCGTGAATTGATGGAAGGTAACGCTAAAATAATCAAGCTTATTGCCCGCGATGAAGCGCTACATTTATCTGGCACTCAGCATATTTTAAATATTATGCAAGACGGTAAAGACGATCCAGAAATGGCGATTGTTGCCGCGCAGTGCCGCGACGAAGCAATTAAAATGTTTGTGGACGCTGCAGAGCAAGAAAAAGAATGGGCCGAGTACTTATTCAAAGATGGCTCAATGATTGGCTTAAATAAACACATTTTATGTCAGTACGTTGAATACATTACCAACGCTCGAATGACAGCCATTGGTTTTCCTGCACAGTTTAAAAACAACAGTAATCCTATCCCATGGATAAACTCTTGGTTGGTGTCAGATAACGTGCAAGTAGCACCACAAGAAGCTGAAATTAGCTCCTACCTTGTTGGTCAAATAGACTCGCAAGTTGATGCCTCTGAATTTGGTGACTTTGATTTATAATGACTGATCGACCTACTGCAAGCATTACGCTTGCAGATAACAGCCAGTGCATAGAATTTAGCACTGGCTGCCCTTCTGTTTTACACTGCCTAGAATCTCAACAGATAGAAGTGGCCTTTCAATGCCGCGAAGGCTATTGCGGTGCCTGCAGAGCGACTTTAGTGTCAGGTAAAGTTGATTATAATGAAGAGCCTCTAGCGTTTGTACGCGACGGCGAAATACTGCTGTGCTGCTGCAAACCTAATGGCGACATACATATTAAACTTTAACTTCAACTTCATTTAAACCAAACAGTCTAAAAATCACTCTCTAATCAGTTTTAAGTACTTTTAAACC
Organism: Pseudoalteromonas sp. SCQQ13; assembly: GCF_015864415.1. Classification (NCBI taxonomy): domain Bacteria; kingdom Pseudomonadati; phylum Pseudomonadota; class Gammaproteobacteria; order Alteromonadales; family Pseudoalteromonadaceae; genus Pseudoalteromonas; species Pseudoalteromonas sp. SCQQ13. Next base: position 87,375 of record NZ_JADYXG010000011.1, read on the forward strand.
ACTTAGTTTAAAAGTACTTTTTAGCCCTTTATAAAAAGCATATTCATAAACTAAATTAACTAACCTTTATAAATCCTTAATAATCAAAGTCTTGAAGATTTCCTTGCTAATTAATTACTAAAATCGATAAGGTTATACTATAACATCATTGAACCGTCGCTTTTGTAGTGTTATATTATATCACAACATAACAACCACGAACTTAAAGACTCATGACTAAGCTAACATTAATTTCTTCTGCAATTTTTTCTGTTTTATGCTCTCACTCTGCACTTGCTGCCACTGTTAATGGCAAAGTAACAGATGAAAAAAATCAACCTATTGAAAACGCCACTATTCATGTACACGGTAAATCTCAAAGCGTTAAAACCAACAAGCTTGGCGAGTTTGCCATTGAGCTTGATGCGAGCGGCCAGCTGCATATTAGCAAAGATAACTATAGCGATTCACGCATTACGGTAACCGAGTCATCAAACAATATTGCAATTGCTTTAAAGCCAACCTCTATTGAAACTGTAGTTGTGTTTGCATCGGCCTTGCACAAAAGTAGCTTAGAAATGATTTCTCCGGTAAATGTACTCTCTGGTGATGAGCTAAGAAACAAGTCAAAGCCAACGCTTGGCGAAACCCTAAAAGGCTTACCGGGAGTTAACGCGAGTTATTTTGGCCCTGTTTCATCAAGCCCAATTATTCGTGGCTTAGATGGCCCTCGGGTTAAAATTATGCAAAATGGCTTAGACAGCAGTGATGCATCGCGTATTGGCCCTGATCATGCTACTTCTAGCGACAGCTTAGCTGCTGAACAAATAGAAGTACTACGTGGCCCAAGTACCCTACTGTATGGCTCTGGTGCTATTGGTGGTGTGGTAAACGTAGTTGATAACCGCATTCCTACGAGTAATATAGATGAATTAACCGGTGCAGTAGAATACAGTCACGATTCGGTATCCAACGCGAATACCTACGCTGCAAAGTTAGAGACGGGTTATAATAATTTTAACTTTCATTTTGATGGCACTAAACGCAGCGGCGATGACTATCAAACACCACGATTTAACCAGCTTCACGAAGATGGTGATGTTGAAAGTAAAGATTCTGTAGAAAACACCTTTATCGACAGTGAAACCGTTAACTTTGGTACTAGCTACGTAGGTGAGCATTTAACGGTTGGGTTTTCTTACGGTAAAATAAAAACGGATTATGGTATTCCAGGTCATGAGCATGATCACGGACATGAACATGATCATGCAGCCGACGGCGATGCCCATAGTGATGAAGCACATGAAGAAACACCTGTTTTTGCCCAGTTAGAGCAAGATCGCTGGCAAGGTCTATTAAGCTATGCGCTACATAATAATTGGATTGAAACCATTAATTTGCGCTTAGGCTATACAGATTACTTACACAGTGAAATTGAAAATGGTGAAATAGGCACTACATTTAAAAACAAAACCACTGAAGCACGCTTAAACGTAGAGCATAAGTTTGCCAATTGGCATGGCATGGTGGGTTATCACTACAGTGATTCTGATTATGATGCCAACGGCGAAGAAGCATTTACGCCAGCCAGTGTAACGACCACTAATGCTTTATATTTATTAGAAGAACGTGAGTTTGGTGATGTAACTATTGAGTTAGGTGCGCGAGTTGAAGACTATAAAATAAAAAGCCAAATAGCAACGCATCAGCATAGCCATGATGACACGCAAACAAGCAATGCTGAAGTACTTGACTACACTAAAAGCTTTACTAACCTTAGCGCTTCAATGGGTGCTATTTGGCAATATACCCCTGGATATAGTATGGCAATGAGTCTTTCACACTCAGAACGTGCCCCGCTCTCTGCAGAGCTATTATCTAATGGCTTACACATTGCAACTGGTACCTATGAGCTTGGCCTAGGCTATCATATTGAAGACGGTGAAGCGCATTTTGAACCCGAGAATATCAAACAAGAAACCTCAACCAATATTGATTTAGGTTTTAGACGCTTTAGCGGTGACTTTGGTTACTCTGTAAACTTTTTTTATAATGATATTAAAAACTTTTACTTTCAAGAAAATACTGGCTTAGTATTTGATGAAGAACATGGTTTAGAAGCGGCTGATAACGGCCACGACCATGGTGTGGCGGTGTATCAGTTTACCAGTAAAGACGCCGAGCTGTATGGCTTAGAGTTTGATGCGCATTATAAAGTTAACGCAAGCACCTTGGTTAAAGTATTTGGTGACTCTACGCGAGCAAAACTCAAGCAAGACGATGAAAACTTACCTCGTATCCCTGCTAATAAATTAGGCTCTGAGTTGCAATACAACTTAGGTAATTGGCAATTCGCATTAACCGGTACCCATTATTTTTCACAAACCGATATTACCGCCTATGAGACTAAAACCGATGGTTATACTTTATTTGATGCACAAGCTAACTATCAGCTAGATTTAGGTAACCTTGATACACAACTGTATATCAACGTTGATAATATTACTGATGAGCTTGGCTTTGTACATAGCTCATTTATTAAAGACACCGCCCCATTACCAGGTAGAAGCTTCCGCTTTGGTATTCGCGGCTACTTTTAACAATATACTTTAATTACCGCTAATCATTAATAAGCCCCTTGCTATGCTGGGGCATATTTATTGCTTGCTAAAGTGCAGTGTTTTATATCCTATTTATACATATCTCACTTTAAATACTTTTCACAAAAAGAAATAAATGAGCAATAGAAAAAGTTAAATATACCGGTAAGACACAAAAAAACCGCATTCAATTTAATGAATGCGGTTTTTTATTTATTGCTTAAGAATACTTAAGCAATAATTTCGTGTAACTCAACATCAAATACTAGTGTTGAGTAAGGTGCGATTGCAGCACCGGCACCACGTTCACCATAAGCAAGGTCATGAGGAACGTAAAGACGCCATTTAGTACCCGCTGGCATCATTTGTAATGCTTCAGTCCAGCCTTTGATCACGCCACCTACTGGGAATTCAGCAGGTTGACCGCGCTCGTATGAGCTATCAAAAACAGTACCGTTAATTAATGTACCGTGGTAATCAACACGTACTGTAGACTCAGCTGTTGGCTTGTCGCCTTCACCTGTAGTAATTACTTCGTATTGAAGACCTGATTCAGTCACTGTGATTTCAGGACGTTTTGCATTTTCTTCTAGAAATGCAATGCCTTCAGCAGCAAGTACTTGTGATTCTTGCTCGCGACGAGCTTGAATTTCTTCATTGATTTTTTCAAAAGCAGCTTGGATCTCAGGGATCTCAACTTGAAAAGCGCTACCTGCGTACGCATCTTTCATGCCTTCAAACACTGAATTTAGGTTTAAGCCTTCAAAAGGATTAGACTTAAGTTGCTCACCCATTTGTAAGCCAATACCGTAACTTGCTTTTTCAGCATCTGTAGTAAAATTATCTGACATAATGTGTTTTTCACGTTTTGTTAGTTAAAAGACGCGACTATGCTATCACAAAATAAACCCGCTTTGGGGCTAGTTTTTGCTGTGTTTTACTTTAATTAGGCCAACAATATAGGTACTCACTGGTAAACTGCATAAAATTCCAGCAAGTAGCGCTAAAGTGAGTAATCCACTAGCACCAAATAATAAAAATGGAATTACCACAAGCCCAACTAAACCTATAAATACTGAGCCAATAACTGGCCAAAATTTATCGTATTTAGTAATTAAATGAGCCACTAAAATATTAAAACCGAGGGCATAAACAAAGGCGGTAATAACAGGGTTATTTGGTTGCGCATCAAGCGCCATTTTGACTAATAAACTTATTGCACTTTGATAACAATAAGCAAACACAATCCATAATAAAACGTGTTTAATTAATTGCTGTGAGGTTGAAAGGTTAGTTGATTTTGACATACAAGTTCCACAAAGCAAAAAACCGCCAATAAGGCGGTTTTTTTAAATAATGGTGGAGAGATAGGGATTTGAACCCTAGATGGGCTATAAACCCATGCCGGTTTTCAAGACCGGTGCATTCGACCACTCTGCCATCTCTCCGCACGGCGCGAATAATAGGGGTAAATGACAAACTTGTAAAGGCTTAAAAGCATAAAATCGTTAAAAATAATTTTATGCTTAAAATTAAAGCAATGTATTTAAATACCAATTATTAATTTAGCAACAGCTAAATTTAACAAAGGAGTTTATTTTAGTAATATTGCTTTGGTCTGCGTGCAATCCAAGAACAAAGCAAACACACAAATAAACTTAAAGTTAAAAATGTTGCACTTTGAAATATTAAATCAAATCGATTTAAATCATCACTAGGCACTACTACAACCAAAAATGCAGGCAATACGGTGAGCAATAACACATAACAACATATTTTAAATGCACGACCAAAGTCATAGCGTTTAGATTGTTGCATCCACCAGGTTAAAACAACTAACACACCCATTGATGAGGCAACAATAAAATGTGCTTTACTGGTACTCATTGCAACATAAAGGGTTATAAAAGCACCTATGGCGCCCCAAAAAGACCAGGCTAGCCAACTTTCTTTTTCACGTAAAAATAAATTTCCCATTAATTTCGTCTTCTTTATCTTTGTTTTTATTAAGACTTTCCATACTTTATCAAAAAACAATCGATTAAAAAACAAACTGCAGAAGGAGTTTTATAGATTACGCATCCTAGCACTTCTCACAGCTAAACTACTTAACCTGAACTCTGGTTAAGGTATTTACTAACACATTTAATAATAATGATATTTAAACTTATTTTCTCTAGCGTTGAAAATAGCTGCTAGAGATAGATTTATTATAAAGAGTTCTGGTCACTTACACATCCACTCTAACATACAAGCGTTAATGGTGTATGAGTATAAGTAGGGCAAAAAGTTCATCTTATTTTATAAGTAGCTGAAAAAATCAACAGTTTTATGACGAGGCGACTTTTTACAATCAACAGCCGGTGTGCCTAAATACAAATAGCCCACTATTTCGTCTTGCTCATTTAATTTTAATGCCTGTTTAACTGCAGGGCTTTGCGCAAAAAAACCAGTTCGCCAAATACCACTAAGCCCTTGTGCAAAAGCCGCTTGTTGCATAGCAAATACGCTACACCCTGCGCTTTGTATTTGCTCAATTCGCGGAACTTTTGGGTGTTCTTGATACTTTGCTATAGCAATAATAATCATAGGCGCGCGCAACGGGTGCTCTTTAGTGCGCTCAATCATTTTTTCGGCTTGTTGCTCTGCAATTGCACTTTGCTGAAAAATGTCGCCTAATTTATGGCGCGCATCGCCTTGTACAACAATAAATTGCCAAGGTGCAATACAACCATGGTCGGGAACACGTAGCGCGGCTTGCTGGATCACCGCGAGTTGTTCTTCATTTGGGCCTGGCTCTGTTAATTTGGCGTCAGATTGACGGGTCAATAATAATTCAATCGCGTTCATAACCATCTCTCAAAATAAAAGCTAGCATAGCATTGATTTAACATAGAAAAATAAAGCGCTGTAATATCAGTGCTTATTTTAGCGAGAATAATAGATAAACAGCCTAAGCTGTATATTAACAGGCGGGATAAACTTATACCCCGCCTAAATAGCGGGGTATAGTATGCAGTAGCCAATTGGTTATAACAAGTTAGACTAGCCTATTGGCTAAGCCAAAATGTTATATTTCTCTGGCAATTTGCAGCGCTTCATAAATAGCACGTTTAGCATCAATTGCGGTGGCAAGCTTAGCGCCCCCAATAACATGCACTTTGGCGTTGTCGCTTTGCTTTGCCAATACTTCATTATTAGAAACCTGACCAATACAGGCAATCACAGTATCTACAGCTAATACTTGCTTATCTCCTGCAACTGTAATGGTTAAACCATTTTTATCAAAACTATGATACTGACAATCAGCAATTTGTTTAACGCTATGTTGCTTAGCTACTTGGCGATGGATCCAGCCTGTTGTTTTACCCAAATCACTACCAAAGCGACCTGCACTGCGTTTTAGCATGTACAGTTGGCGAGCATCTTTATGGGGTTTAGGTTCGCACTCAATACCCCACTGGCTTTTAAAGTCACTAATACTTTGCGACTTTTGCTCGCTTAAAAAAGCCACCATATCAAACCCGATTCCACCGGCGCCTAATATAGCAATTGACTTACCTAACTCTACTTCACCACGAATAACTTCATCGTAGGCAAATACGCGTTTACCATCACTGCATTCAATACTTGCCTCACGCGGCCTTACCCCTGTGGCAAATACAATGTCATCATAGTGTGCAAGCATGCTGTCGTTGTATGCTTTACCTAACTCAACCGTTACGTTTAAACGTTCAAGCTCATTAGTGTAATACGCTAAGGTATGATTAAAGTCTTCTTTCCCAGGTATTTGCATGGCTAAATTGAATTGCCCACCCATTTGCATTTTTTGATCTATCAGCGTTACTGTATGGCCTTTTTCTGCCAAATAACAACTTGATGATAAACCCGCAGGCCCTGCACCAACTACTAATACCTTTTTAGCTTTAGTCGTTTTTTCTAGTGGGTAGTCGAGTTCAAAAGCCGCTTGTGGGTTAACTAAACAAGTAGCACGTTTGCCTTTAAATACGTGATCCAGACACCCTTGGTTACACCCTATACAAATATTAATATGCTTTGATAACTGATTATTATATTTATTAAAAAACTCCGGATCAGCCAGTAATGGCCGCGCCATCGAAATTAAGTCGGCATCGCCTGCGTTTAGTATTTCGTTAGCTATTTCTGGGGTGTTAATACGGTTTACCGCGATAACGGGTACTTTAATTACATCTTTTAAGCGTTTTGATGCTTCTTTAAACGCCCCAGGCGGAACCATACTTGCAATTGTAGGAACTCGCGCTTCGTGCCACCCTATTCCTGTATTAAAAATATCAACACCCGCTTTTTCAAGTTCAAGCGCTTGAATAGTTACTTCTTCAGGGGTAGAACCATTAGGAATTAAATCCATTACCGACAGTCTAAAAATAATTAAAAACTGCTCCGATACCTTAGCCCTAACCGCTTTAACTATTTCAACGGCTAAACGCATTCTATTTTCTAAACTGCCACCAAACTCATCATCTCGTTTATTCGTATGCGGTGCCATAAACTCATTAATTAAATACCCTTCAGAGCCCATTACTTCTACGCCATCGTAGCCTGCTTTTTCAGCCATGTAGGCTGAATGTGCAAAGTCTTTAATAGTTTTTTTAATTGAGCTTAACGACATTGCCTTTGGCTTATAAGGACTTATAGGTGCTTTAATTGCGCTCGGAGCTTGATTAAAAGGGTGATACGCATAACGCCCGGCATGAAGTAGTTGCAAACATATTTTACCACCATGCTTGTGTACTGCATTGGTGTAAGCACGATGTTTAAAAACATCGTAATAGCTATTAAAGGATGACGAAATAGGCGTTAATTTACCGCGTAAATTTGGGCTATAGCCCCCGGTAATTAACATGGCAGTACCACCTTTAGCACGTGCTTCGTAAAAAGCACGTAGGCGTTTGCGGTTATGCCAACCTTCTTCAAGACCGGTGTGCATTGAGCCCATTACTAAGCGGTTACGTAATTGTGTGTGTTTTAATTGTAATTGTTGTTCTAACATCCTGTGCCCCATTAACTGGTCTAACCTGTGTGCATTGATCAATTCTGCTTTAATACCGACCAATAAGCAATATCTGAACTTAGTATTTTAATAAACTGTTGCACATTAGGCTAACAATACCCATTTTTCGGCTATTACAAGCCTACTTTTTTAATTTCAAAAAGTGCAACTGAAGTTTATATTGATAAAAATGTGAATAGCAACAGTGGCATAATTAGCTTTATAAATACTTCGTTACGATTTAGCAGTTAAATTTATTTATATTCTGAGCTAAGATGCTTGTAATGTATTAGTTGTACCAAATTAAGGATCTATTTTGATTGCAAAAGTATTTAAAGGTATTTGGACTGGGATAAATTTTTCTCGTCGTTTAATACTCAACATTTTATTTTTATTACTGGTTATTGTTTTTATTGTGTCTCTTTCAAGTGACGGCGATAAAATAATTGTAGAAAATGGCTCAGTACTTAGACTAAATCTTAACGGCCCTATTGTTGAAGAAAAAACCTATATAGATCCTATTGAAGCAGCAATTAGTGATGCTACTTCAAACGCTGAATCACCGGGTGAAATTTTACTCGATGATATAGTTGAGGTTATTAACGAAGCCGCAAAAGACGACCGCATCAGCATAATACTGTTAGATTTACAAGAAATGCCAAAAGCGCATTTAAATAAATTAAAACAAATTACCAAGGCACTTGAAGCATTTAAACAAACGGGTAAAAAGGTTATTGCCTCTGGTTATTACTACACTCAAGCTCAATACTACATTGCAGCACATGCAGATGAAGTCGCTATGCACCCTTATGGCAGTGTAGCAATTGAAGGCTTTGGTATGTACCCACTGTACTTTAAAGAAGCACTTGAAAAGTTAAAAGTAACGCAGCATATATTCCGTGTTGGTACGTTTAAATCGGCAGTTGAGCCGTTTATTCGCAATGACATGTCGGATGCAGCTAAAGAAGCTAACCGCGTATGGTTAACAGCACTTTGGAATGAATACAAACAAGATGTTGCTGCAGTACGTCCTTTTGATGAATCAAACTTTGACGAAACCATGGATGTATTTTTAGCAAAAATGACAGCTGCAAATGGCGACGCGGGTCAATATGCGCTAGATAATCAATGGGTCGACACATTAAAAACCAATCAACAAGTTCGCCAACAGTTAATTGATTTAGTTGGCGCTGATGAAAAAGGCAAAACTTTTAAACAAGTTTCATTTCGTCAATATTTAAGCCTAGTTAAGCCCCCTGTTGTATTTGATAACCCAATGACAGAAAAAGTCGCGGTAGTTGTTGCTAGAGGTACAATTGTAGATGGTGAGCGCAAAGCCGGCGAAATTGGCGGCGACTCTACAGCTGCACTACTGCGTAATGCACGTTTAGATGACAAAGTTAAAGCCGTAGTACTGCGCATTGATTCGGGTGGCGGCAGTATGTTTGCCTCTGAAGTTATTCGCGCTGAGGTGTTAGCACTTAAAGCAGCAGGTAAACCTGTTATTGCTTCAATGAGCTCTGTTGCAGCTTCTGGCGGTTATTGGATTGCTTCAGCAGCGAATGAAATTTGGGCTGCGCCAAGCACAATTACCGGCTCTATTGGCGTATTTGGCACCTTTATGACCTTTGAAAACACCTTATCTAACCTTGGTGTTTACTCGGATGGCGTGGCAACAACCGACATGGCTGGGTTTTCTATTACTCGCCCGCTTGATGACAAAATGGCGCAAGTAATTCAAATGAGTGTTGAGGAGGCCTACGGACGCTTTTTAGATGTGGTTGCAGATGCACGTAACATGACACCTGAGCAAGTTGATAATATTGCGCAAGGCCGTGTATGGATCGCAGCAAAAGCACAAGAGCTAGGCTTAATCGATAAACTAGGTGATAAGCAAGACGCAATTAAAGCGGCAGCAGCACTTGCTAAACTAAATCATTACGATGTTAAAACGATTAAACAAAGCTTGAGCCCGCAACAAAAAATGATTCAAGATATTTTAGGTAATGCGTCGGTTAAATCTATGCTTGGCAGTAACAACGCAACAACCTCGGTTCTTGCAACGCAAGCTAACTTACAAAGTGTGGTTAAGCGTTTAAGTAGTGAAATAGATAACCTTAAAGATTATAACGATCCACAAGGTGTTTATGCGCGCTGTTTAGCTTGCTCTGTCGCACAATAAAAGTGCATCTGCCTTTATAAGCAGCTGTATTTAAAGTTATACTAAGCCCAGTTATTTTACTGGGCTTTTTTATGAAACGTAAACGCATTTACATCGCTTACACTGGCGGTACAATTGGGATGAAAAAATCGAGTCGCGGCTATATTCCTGCAGAAGGGTTCTTAACTCAGACTGTGGTCAATAATGCAGAATTTAACCGTGAAGAAATGCCACTTTTTGATATTCACGAGTATTGCCCTTTAATTGATTCCTCTGATATGACGCCTGCTCACTGGCAGTTAATAGCAGATGATATAAAAAACAAATATCAAGACTATGATGGCTTTGTTGTCCTCCACGGCACCGACACTATGGCGTATACCGCCGCCGCCTTATCTTTTATGTTTGAAAACTTAACTAAGCCTGTAATCGTTACCGGCTCACAAATTCCCTTGTCGCAATTGCGCTCAGACGGGCAAGTGAATTTACTCAATGCTATGTACTTAGCAGCAAACTACCCTATTGCTGAAGTAAGCTTATTTTTTAATAATCAGTTGTTTCGTGGTAATCGAGCCACTAAAGCCCATGCCGATGGATTTGATGCATTTGCCTCACCAAACCTTGAACCTTTAGCGCTTTCAGGTATTAATATTCAACTTATAAAAGGCCAATTAAGCCCCTATGTTGAAAACGATTTACAAGTAACCCCCATTACAACGCAGCCTATTGGTGTGCTGCATTTATATCCGGGTATTAGTACCGAGGTTGTGAAAAGCTTAGTAAACGGTAGCATTAAAGCATTGGTATTATTAAGTTTTGGCGTGGGCAACGCACCACAAGATCCTGAATTTTTAACTATTTTAGAGCAAGCCAGCAAGCGCGGCGTTATTATTATAAATTTAACCCAATGCATAAAAGGTCATGTAAATATGGGCGGCTATGCAACGGGTAACGCGCTCCTTAATATAGGTGTGATCAGTGGTTACGATATGACATTAGAGGCTTGCTTAACTAAGCTGCATTACTTATTAAGTCAAAACCTTGAAGTAGAGACAATTCGCCATTTAATGCAAGACAATTTACGCGGTGAGTTAACCCGTTAATTTAGCGGACTTAAAATTAAAAAAGCACGCTAAATTTAGCGTGCTTTTTTGTCGTTTTAATAATTAACCTGCACTCTGGTTGATTAACGTACTTTCGCGTCAATCTCAACTAGGTCTGTTAAATGACACACTTCACCTGTATGGGTTTTAACCCCATGCTCACCAAAGTAATCACGCTGGGCTTGTACTAAATGCCCATTACTTGGAGTGGTTAATGTAGCAAAGTAAGTTTGCGATGAGCTAAGCACCGGAAACGCTAAGCCTGTCATCATTGCTTGGCCTGTTATTTTACGCAGTGCAAATACTTCTTTATCAAGGGTGTCAATAAATTCAACGCCTTGTGCAACACTATCTAAATAATCAGCACGAATAATACAACCCGCACGCCATGTTTGCAGTGTTTTAGACAAATCTACTTTCCACTGATGCGTACGCGACGCGCCTTTAATTAAAGCCAAACCTTGGCGATAAGCAAGTAAGCTCGCTAAGGTAAATGCATCTTTAAGCTCAACTAAGTCAATTTCAACTTTAGTGGTTGCTCTATCGGCGTAAGTCATCTCTTGTGCAGCAGTTGTGTCATAAACATTCGTTAAATGACGTGCTTGCACTGCAGCTACTAAAGACGGTACTGCAATACCAAGCTCTAATGCATTTTGCGCAGTCCATAAACCTGTACCTTTAGCGCCCACTTTATTATCAATTAAGTCCACAAGTGGTACATTATTTTGATTTTCAAGTGACAATATGTGGCTAGAAATAGACAATAAGTAGCTGTTTAAATGCTCTTGCGACCATTCGTCAAAAATTTCTGCTACTTCTTTAGGTGAACGCCCAGTGCCATGACGCAGCAATTGATACACTTCAGCAATAAGTTGCATTAGCGCATATTCAATGCCGTTATGAACCATTTTTACAAAGTGACCACTGGCTGATTGGCCCACACGAGCGAAACATGATTCACCCTTATAACTTGCAGCAACCTTTGTAAACCATGGCTCGACACGCTCCCAACCACCTTCAGATCCGCTTGCCATCATTGCAGGACCATGACGAGCACCTTCTGCGCCGCCTGAAATCCCCATAGTGGCAAACTCAAATTTATTTTGGTATTTAAGCTTGCGGTTAATACCGTCTTTATAATTACTGTTACCACAGTCAACTATAATATCGCTGCACTGTACGCCAGCTTCTATGAGCTCACTGCATACAGCATCAACCAACTCGCCCGCAGGAACAAGCAACAAAATAGAACGCGGTGCTTCTAAACGTCTAACCATGTCTCCTAAATCAGAAACAATGTGCAGCTTATCAGCTAAACCTTCTGACTTAGCGCAGCTCAATAACTCTTCACCCGCATGGGGGTTTTTGTCATAAGCGACCAGCGTTATGCCCTTTTCAATTAAGTTTAGGGCAAGGTTTTTCCCCATAACGCCTAACCCTACTAATGCAACTTGCATTTAGTGCCCTCCTCGGTAACAACTAATTGGTTAGTTAATTTAAATAAATACTTTGGCACGTGTATTATATCATGAGCAAAAAAATATACTTTTATCACAATGTAATTATATCAAACAACAGCGGACTCAGGGGGAGAAATAGTCGCTAGATTAAAAATTTATAGATCATTGACGCCCCCTGACACCGGTGTCATAATGATCGCACATTCATTTTGTATATAATAGTGGCAATACAATAAAAATTGCCCATAACTAAAACTTTACCTGCTAATGGTAACTGCTTTATAAAACAAAATAACCGTCAATCTGCTTAAAATTAAGCATACAGGAGAATTAAATGCTAAGACGCACAAAAATAGTCGCGACACTAGGGCCTGCTACTGATAGAGATAACAACTTAGAAAAAATTATTTGCGCAGGTGCAAATGTCGTACGTTTAAACTTCTCGCACGGTGTGGCACAAGATCACAAAGACCGCGCCCAAGCGGTACGCGAAATTGCTAAACGCTTAGGTAAACATATTGCTATTCTTGCTGACTTACAAGGCCCTAAAATTCGTGTTTCTACCTTTAAAGAAGGTAAAGTAACCCTTGCTGTTGGTGCCAAATTTACCCTTGATGCAAAAATGGAGTTAGGCGAAGGCGATATTAACGCTGTTGGTATAGATTACAAAGAACTACCTAACGATGTAAGCGCTAATGATTTACTGCTGTTAAACGATGGCCTTATTCAGCTACGCGTTAACGAAGTTGTTGGCCACTTAGTACATTGTACTGTAACTGTTGGCGGTGTTTTATCTAACAATAAAGGGATTAACCGTTTAGGCGGCGGCTTAACTGCGCCGGCATTTACAGAAAAAGACAAAGAAGACCTACTTACAGCTGCAGAAATTGACGTTGACTATATAGCCGTTTCATTCCCACGCAGTGGCGATGATATGCGCTACGTACGCTCACTGGCTGAAGCCGCAGGTTCAAAAGCGCAGTTATTGGCAAAAATTGAACGTGCAGAAGCCGTTGAAACACAAGAAGCCGTTGATGATATTATTCTTGCGTCTGATGCGGTGATGGTTGCCCGCGGTGATTTAGGTGTTGAAATTGGTGATGCCGCGCTAATGGGCAAGCAAAAACTCATTATTCGCCGTGCGCGCTCATTAAACCGTACCGTTATTACTGCGACGCAAATGATGGAGTCGATGATCGACAATCCAATGCCAACACGTGCTGAAGTAATGGATGTTGCCAACGCAGTGCTTGATGGTACTGATGCCGTAATGCTTTCGGCTGAAACAGCCGCGGGGGATTATCCTGAAGAAACCGTTGCAACTATGGCGCGAGTTTGTTTAGGTGCTGAGTCGCAAAAAGAAACGCATGTTTCTAAACATCGTTTAGACAGTCGTTTTTCAAGTAATGCAGAATCTATCGCCCTTTCGGCTATGTATGCAGCAAACCACTTAGATTCAGTAAAAGCAATTGTTACCTTAACTGAATCAGGTAGTACGGCTAAGTTAATGTCGCGTATTAGCTCAGGTTTACCTATTTACTCGTTATCTCGCCATGCCAGTACACTAGGACAAACTGCGCTATACCGTGGTGTTTATCCAGTATTTTTTGATTCTACTAAAACTGAAAAAGACGGCATGGTTAAAGCGGCACTTGCAACACTTGTTGAACAAGGTGCTTTAGAGTCTGGTGATACAGTTATTATTACTCACGGTGACTCTATGGAAACTGTGGGCGCAACTAACACCATGAAAATTGTTACTGTAAGCTAATATTTAATACAGTAACTTAAATACAAAAAGCGAGCTAAGCTCGCTTTTTTTGTATCTACTCTGCAATCACTAACTGAAATATTAACTCGCTAATGCTGCTTTTACTTTATCGCGGTAGCTACGGCTTACTTTAAGCTCTTGACCGTTTTCAAGTACTAATAAATATTCACCACTTACTTGAGTGACCAATTTACTGATTTGTTTAGTATTTACAATTGCACTGCGATGCACGCGTACAAACAACTGCGGATCAAGCTCTTGTTCAAGCTCTTTCATGGTTTTACGTAATATATGCGTTTGCCCATCTTGGCAATGTAGGCACATATAATCACCCGCAGCATCAACCCATTGAATAGTAACAACTGGCACACGAATTATTTCGCCCTGCTCTTTTACGGCAAGCGACTCTGGGTAACGTCTATCCGTTAATGTGTCGCCTGTGGCTAATTTTTTAAGTATTTCTTCGCAATTATTACCTGTGATCCCAGCGACAAAGCTTGCTAGTTTTTTCTTATGGGCGTTGTCTTGCTGCGTTTTTAAATAAGTATGCACTTTTTCTACCGCCTGCTTAAGTCTGTTGTCATCAACGGGTTTTAAAATGTAATCTAAAGCATGTATTTCAAATGCTTTAACTGCAAACTGATCAAAAGCAGTAACAAAAACAATAGCTGGTAATACTCGTGTACTTTCGCTTAACGCGCGTGCAACTTCAAAACCGTTCATACCAGGCATTTGAATATCTAAAAAAATGAGATCTATTTTTTGATTTTTACATATTTCAATCGCATCGGCACCGGAACTACATTGTTTGATCACTTCAATGTCAGCAAACTCTTCAAGCCTTACAGCTAAGCCTCTACGTGCTAATGGCTCATCATCAACTATAAGTGTTTTTATTTTTATCATTACTTTACTGCCTTCTCAAACGGTACTCGCAGATTAACTTTTAACCCACTTGGCGTATTATGCGATAATACAAACGAATAATTATTTTCGTAGAGCGTTTTTAATCTATCCTTGGTATTTGCAACGCCTACACCTTGAGCATTTACCAACTGACCATTAATTAGTTCTGTTCCTGGTCCATTATCACCTACTTCAAGTAATAATTCATTAGCAAACACTTGCGCCTTAATATCTATTACACCGCCCTCTACTAAGTGTGCAATTGCATACTTAATCGCATTTTCTATAATAGGTTGTAAAATCAAGCTCGGCACTAATGCCTGCTTTGCTTGCTCACTAATTTCTATATTTACTTTTAAGCGTTCATCAAACCGCACTCGCTCTATTTCTAAATAAAGCATTAAGGCATGTAACTCTTGCTCTAGCGGCACTTTTTTAATTGGATCTGTATTAAGTGTATAACGTAAAAAGTCGCTTAATTTTGACACCATTAAATTAGCATCTTTGTTCTCTTTTACCAAAATTAATGTAGAAATAGCATTGAGGGTATTAAATAAAAAGTGCGGATTTAACTGATACCTAAGCATTTTTAATTGAGCTTCGTGCGCCATGGTAGTGGCTTTTAGTGCTTTTTGA
Source organism: Pseudoalteromonas sp. SCQQ13 (assembly GCF_015864415.1). NCBI lineage: Bacteria > Pseudomonadati > Pseudomonadota > Gammaproteobacteria > Alteromonadales > Pseudoalteromonadaceae > Pseudoalteromonas > Pseudoalteromonas sp. SCQQ13. The sequence continues at coordinate 103,023 of NZ_JADYXG010000011.1, forward strand.
CGCTCACTTTGTAATAGCTGGTAATACTTAACGCCAAAGTATAAACCACTCCAACATAAAATTATGTATACCGAATCTAAGCCTTGCTGCAGGTAGTAAAACCATTCTTCTGGCCGATAGCCATGGCGGTATATTTCCCATAAATTAAATTTTTGTACCACAGCCCATAAAGTCCCCGTAATATAGGACGCGCTAAATACAACCAGCATTAATACCCAAGGTGAAGCATGCCAAATTTTTCGGTAAATATAGCGCAGCGGCACTGTCATTAAACAGCCTGCGTAGGCATTTAATAAAATAACAAATACGTAAATATCGCGCATTTCAAATACTTTAGAGCCGATATAATTTACCAAGGCGTAACCAATCCAGCCTGCTACTTGCAAGAGCCAAAAAAAACGCTGTCTGTTATCAATCAAAGATTGCCAATTCAAAATAAATTATTACCCTATGTATTTGTCACTATTATATCGAGTTATGTAAACGCTTAGCACTACCAACCATCTTGCTTTTTAAGAGCCTTGCCGCAAACAGGTATTGATCGCATCTATAGTTACGCATAAAAAAGCGAAAGGAATAAACCTTTCGCTTTTAACGTATTTATTTACTAAATTATTGCTTAATTTAAATTAAGCAAGCTTATCTGATACCACTTTATAGGTTGGATCTTCAATTACATTAACTTGAACTAAATCGCGTGCTTTATGCAGCAGTTGCGTACAGTCTTTACTTAAGTGTCGTAGGTGTAATTTTTTGCCTGCTTTTTTATATTTATCAGCTAAGCTGTCAATTGCCTCAATGGCACTGTGATCGGCCACACGACTATATTTAAATTCAATAATAATATCGTTAGGATCGTTCTTTACATCGAATAATTCAACAAAGTTTTTAACCGAACCAAAAAACAGCGGTCCATGTAATTCATATACTTTAGCACCTTGTTCATCAATATAGTTGGTTGTGTATATATGCTTTGCATGCTGCCAAGCAAATACCAATGCCGATACAATCACACCCACACACACTGCAATGGCTAAGTCGGTAATAACGGTAACACCCGACACTAATACAATTACAAATGCATCAGACAGTGGTACACGCTTCATCATTTTAAAGCTTGCCCATTCAAAAGTACCCAACACCACCATAAACATCACACCAACCAAAGCAGCCAGTGGGATCATTTCAATTAAACCTGAGGCAAAAATAATAAACGCAAGTAATATTAGCGCAGCACTAATGCCCGATAAACGCGAACGCCCACCTGAGTTAATATTGATCATTGACTGACCTATCATGGCACAACCGCCCATAGCACCAAACATGCCACAGGTAATATTTGCAGCGCCTTGGCCTATACATTCTTTGTTACTATGCCCACGCGTTTCTGTTATTTCGTCAATTAGGCTCAGCGTTAATAAAGACTCAATTAAACCAATTGCCGCTAAAATAAGTGCATAAGGAAAAATAATAATAAAAGTATCTAGGGTAAATGGCACCATAGGAATATGAAATTCAGGTAAACCGCCAGCAATCGTTACCGCTTCATCGCCGGTCATCCCTTTTAGGAAATCAAGTACAGTGTGCGCTTCTAAATCAAAGCCAATAACCAAGGCTGTAACTGTTACAATAGCAACTAACGACGATGGGATTGCTGTAGTTAATTTAGGTAAAAAATGAATAATAGCCATGGTTAGTGCCACTAACCCCAACATAATATACAGAGGATTCCCTGTCATCCATTGCTGACCGCCCATGCCATCGGGAACTTTAAACTGCCCCAACTGAGCTAAGAATATAACGATGGCTAAGCCGTTCACAAAGCCAAGCATTACCGGATGCGGCACCATACGAATAAACTTTCCGAGCTTAAAAACTCCAGCCAGTATTTGCAGTATGCCCATTAGCAGCACAGTGGCAAATAAATATTCAACCCCATGATCAAATACTAAACTTACCATAACAACAGCTAAGGCACCGGTTGCGCCAGAAATCATGCCAGGGCGACCACCGAAAATAGCCGTAATTAAACCAACGATAAACGCGGCATAGAGTCCAACTAAAGGTTCTACATTTGCAACAAAGGCAAACGCAACAGCTTCTGGGACCAAGGCTAATGCCACGGTTAATCCAGATAGGATATCGTTTTTAGCAGAGCTTGGCGCTTTGCTGAGTAAGTTAAACATTGAGTTCCTCAAGTGTTTTCATAGACGGGTAACAAAAAAAAGCGCTGAATTCTATCAAATTAGCGCCCAGTTAACAATTGTCAGTAGGGCATTAACGCTAAGTAATAAGTACTTAGCGTTAATAGATATTTGGTTACAGAGGTAGAGCGGTACTGCGTTTAACGCAAGTCATGGTCACATTAGAATGTACTTCTTGAACGTACTCTAAGCTAAGCAAGTTATCACGTACAAAGTGCTCATAGCCCTCAATACCTTGTGAAATAATACGCAGCATAAAGTCCATGGTGCCTGCCATAGTGTAACATTCCGTTACTTGATCGTAACTCAATATTAGTTTTTCAAATTCAGCAAGATTCTTTTTACCATGATTCGATAAACGCACGTGAGCATAAACCAGCATATCAAAGCCCAGCTTTTTCTCATCTAAAAGTGCAACTTTACTTTTTATGTAACCATCTTGCTCTAGCTTAGCAATACGGCGCCAACAAGGAGATTGCGACAAACCTACTTTATCTGCTATTTCAGCGGTTGATAAACTAGCATCTTGCTGCAAAAGTGCCAAAATTTGGCGATCTACGTGATTTAGAGACATTTTATTTCTTATTTATCAGATAAACTGGCTAAATTATACATGTGTTTTAAAAAACAGTCTGCTTGTTTTTGGCAAAAAAATTATTTACTCAGCATTAACCAAACTGCCCACTTATAAAAGGATTGTTCTGTTTTTCGTAGCCTACGTTCGTATCGCTGCCATGCCCTGCAAGTATGCGGGTATTATCGGGGAGCGTCATTATTTGCGTTTTAATTGAGGTAATTAACTGCTGAGCATCTCCTTTTGGGAAATCCGTGCGCCCTACTGAGCCTTTAAATATTACATCACCCACAATAACACACTGCTGTTGTGGCTGATAAAACACCACATGACCAGGAGTATGCCCAGGGCAATGCCTTACGATAAAGCTCAACTCCCCAACGCGTATTATATCGTCGTGTGCTAGCCACTCATCTGGATAAAAAGCAGTAACCGCTGCAAAACCAAACATTTGTGCTTGCATTGGTAAATTTTCAAACCAAAAGTGCTCATCTTTATGTGGGCCAATTATTTTTACGCTATAGGTATTACGCAAGGCATCAGCCGCACCAACATGATCTAAATGGCCATGCGTTAACCAAATTGCTGTTAACGTTAAATCGTGCTGTTTTAATGCCGCCACAATTTTGTTGTAATCGCCACCAGGGTCTACTACCACAGCTTGTTTGCTTTGCGAGCATGCAATAATGCGACAGTTTTGTGCAAAAGCAGTAACGGGTATTGTAATTATATGCATCTTAAATTTCTTTATCTTTTTGCTCAGCAAGTACAATGTCTTCTTCAAAAGACATTAATATTGGATATTTTAAATAAGCTTGATCGTAAAATGGGCTCTGCTCATATAACCAATTTAAGCGCGCATCGGCATCTTTGGCAAATACCTTATCGTCATTAATCTTTTTATCGAACGCGAGCGCTAATTTAGGATTATTTTTGAGCATTTGGCGGGCATAAGGAATTAATGCATAGTTTTCCATGTACTCAGTACGCTGAAAAATAGTATTAAATTCGCCCCACGCAAAAAATGAGTCAGGCGCTTCGGGGTGTAATAAATGCACCGCCAACTCGCCTGCTTTTTGCTGCGTGTTCACTTGATACCAGCCATTTAAATCAACATTAATTGCAGCAACATAATCAAAGTTTGCCGAGACTCTAAATCGCCCTTCAAAGGGGGCTTTATCAAAAGTGTAATCTTTTACTTTCGCTACTTTTAATGGTTGAGTATTTACCCCCTCAAGCTGAGTAAGCTCCACACCATGCAATTTAAGTTTTGCTACAAGGTCGCTATACACTGGCGGAATAAAGAATGCTTTAGGTACTTCAACTGTATGCAGCACCTCTTTTTGCCAATAAATAGGAAGATTAGTGTAGTCTTGCTTATTACCTAAATATTTAACTTCTACTTGCCCAGAAAGTGCATTTTGTTCTCGCGCGTAACTTATGCCTTTAAATTCTATTTCGTTTGCTTGCTCAGCATAGCCGCGCTTAACACTAAGTTGCTTAGGAATAAATGCTTGCTCTTTTTTTACCGCAGCTAATAATTCATTACTATGCTCAGCAAGCGCACTTATTGCGCCATCTAAAAACACATACGTCCCCAAAACTCGTTGTTTATAGGGTTTTAATGAATGGTTTTCAACGAGAATGGTCGGTAATGACTTTAAGTCTCCCCAGCCGTTAGAGTATCTTGGCGTAGCCACCCAACCCGCTAGGCCACTTTTAAACTCGCGCTTGTCCATAACAAATACCAGTGGTCCTGGTATATGTCCTTGCGATACCAGCTTTTCATCTATTAAAGGTTTAAAAAGTTGATTGAGTGTATCTGATACCGCCGGCGACTCGCTAGCAAACACCGGATTGTAGCCATAGGTTACATCGTATTGATAATCTGCACCGTCGGTTACATGTACATCAATATACAAATTAGGGTTGTAGTCGTTAATTACTTTTAAAACACTTTTAATTTCTGGTGTATCGAGTTTAGTAAAATCACGATTTAAATTTAGATTATTGCCATTGGTTCTAAAGCCCATTTTTACCGGACCGCGCTGATTAATACGGTTAAATGCACTACTGCGCTCGTGGCCATCTACGTTTAAAATAGGAATAAATAAAATATTAACGTTTTTTAATATATCGCGGCGCTTACCTGTTGCTATATCTCTGAGCAACATAAACATGGCATCTTTACCGTCAATTTCTCCGCCATGAATACCGGCTTGAACAAAAATGGTTGGTTTAGTATCGTTTGCTATTTGACTGGCTTGAAAATACCCTTGCTCGCTGGCAATCAACATTTTTATAGCCCGTTGGCTATTGCTGTAACCAATTGTTTGAGCTTTAAATTGCGTTGGGTTCGCAGCAACCAGTCTGTCTACAAAAGCCATCGTCTCGGCATAACTTGGTGATGCTTCACCAGAGGAAAGTTCAAAGTCAGTGGTCAGTGGACCTGCTTTTTGCATTAGGGATATGCTTTGCCCTTGCCATGGCAACAAAGGAGGTAAATGGCTGTCATACGCCACACTAGCTGATAAAACCAATAAACTTGCAAACATAAAATTCTCTAACAAACGCCTTAATTAAATAAATTATATCAATTAAACATTTTTATATGATGAAAGTGCGGTGATTCAACAAAAAAAAGCAGCCAATAACATTTAGCACTTTGTTTGTGTTTAGCGAATTATTAAGGGGAACAATAAATTTACTAAAATTCAATATACTATGCAGTTTATACTAATGATAAAAGCAAACTGCGGAATAATTACTATACGCCGAACACAAAAAAAGGAGCCATAGGCTCCTTTTTAATACTTATATAAAAAAGCTTAAGCGGCCGCTAGGCCTTCTTTTGCTTTTTCAACAAGCGCTGCGAATGCAACTTGGTCATAAACAGCGATATCTGCAAGGATCTTACGATCGATTTCTACAGATGTCTTTTTAAGACCACTGATAAAACGGCTGTAAGACAGACCATTTTGACGTGAAGCAGCATTGATACGTGCAATCCATAATTGACGGAAAGTACGTTTCTTCGCACGACGGTCACGGTAAGCGTATTGACCCGCTTTAGTAACAGCCTGGAAAGCTACACGGTAAACACGTGAACGTGCTCCGTAATAACCTTTTGCTTGTTTTAAAACTTTTTTGTGACGTGCACGTGCGACAACGCCGCGTTTAACTCTTGCCATTTCTAAAAACCCCTATTAAGCGAACGGTAACATACGTGAAACTAGACCATGGTCATTTTTATGAACCATCATCTTAGGACGTAGGTGTAACTTACGCTTAGAAGTTTTCTTAGTCAGAATATGACGAAGATGCGCTTGTTTACGCTTGAAACCGCCAGAAGCAGTCTTTTTGAAACGCTTAGCTGCGCCTCTGTGACTTTTTAGCTTATAAGCCATTGCAATAACTCCAAATTGTATTGCATTTAAATTAGTAAGCAGGCGTGAGATATATTGCTATAGCTCCACTTTCAGGCCTAACTTACTGCCATGTTCCGGTGAAAACCCAGCATAAATGCTGCAATCTTACTTTAAAACCGGTTAACTCAGGTGAATATTTACATATTACTTGCAGACCTGAGCTATTTTCGGTGCGTATTATCGCTTAAAAATTATTTTTTAGCAACAGGCGCCATCATCATAACCATTTGGCGACCTTCAACGCGATTAGGGAAAGACTCAACAACTGCAAGCTCCTCCAAATCGCCTTTGATACGGTTTAATAATTCTATACCAATTTCTTGGTGAGCCATTTCACGACCACGGAAGCGAATCGTAATTTTAGCTTTATCGCCAGCTTCTAAGAACTTACGTAAGTTGCGCAGCTTAACCTGATAATCACCTTCATCCGTACCAGGACGGAATTTGATTTCTTTTATCTGGATTTGCTTTTGCTTCTTCTTCTGCTCTTTTAGTTCTTTGCTTTTTTCAAAGATGAACTTACCGTAGTCCATGATTCTACAAACAGGCGGCTCAGCGTTCGGGCTAATCTCTACAAGATCAACACCCGCTGCATCAGCCATAGTTTGCGCGTCTTTTAATGACTGAATTCCAGCTTGCTCGCCGTCAATGTCAATTAAGCGAACTTCTTGAGCTGTAATTTCTTCGTTAATACGATTTTTTTGGGCTGTTTGTTGCCCTTTCTTGCCGCCTCTAATAGTACGTTCCTCCAAGAATATCAATAATAGTAAGCGTGTAATTGGCTGTTTGTAAATGCCTTACACGCTCGATTTTTTATTGTCGACTTTTTATCTCTTCGCTAATTTTAGCTACAAAGTCATCAACATTAAATTTGCCAAGGTCTTCACCTGTGCGGGTACGTACTGCTACTTCTTGTTGTTCAACTTCTTTATCGCCAACAACAAGTAAGTAAGGAATACGCTTAAGTGTATGCTCTCGGATTTTAAAGCCAATCTTCTCATTTCTCAAGTCAGCAGTGGCTCTAATTCCAAGTTTATTTAATTTTTGTACAACTTCTTTAACATAATCGGCTTGTTTATCGGTAATATTCATAATTACCACTTGCTTTGGCGCAAGCCACGTAGGGAATAAACCAGCGTATTCTTCAGTTAAAATACCAATAAAGCGTTCAATAGAACCTAAAATAGCACGATGTATCATAACTGGGGTGCGGCGTTCGTTATTTTCAGCAACATAAGTTGCGCCTAAACGACCCGGTAATGCAAAGTCTAGTTGCACTGTACCACATTGCCACGCTCTGTCTAAACAATCGTACAAAGTAAATTCAATTTTAGGGCCGTAAAATGCGCCTTCACCTGGTAGGTAATCAAATTCAATCTCGTTTAGTTTAAGTGCTTCGGCTAATGCCAGCTCTGCTTTATCCCACATATGGTCTTCACCAATACGTTGCTCTGGACGTGTTGAGAGCTTAACCACGATTTTTTCAAAACCGAATGTTTCATATGTATCATAAACCATCTTAATACACGCTGAAACTTCGTCCATTATCTGCTCTTCGGTACAGAAAATGTGCGCATCATCTTGGGTAAAGCCACGTACGCGCATTAAGCCATGTAATGCACCCGATGGCTCGTTACGATGACAACAACCAAACTCAGCCATACGTAGTGGTAAATCGCGGTACGATTTTAAACCTTGATTAAATATTTGTACGTGACCTGGGCAGTTCATTGGTTTAATCGCGTATTCACGCTTTTCAGACACTGTGGTAAACATAGCATCTGCATATTTTTCCCAGTGACCTGATTTTTCCCATAACGAACGATCCATCATCATTGGACCTTTTACTTCTTCGTAATCGTATTCACGTAGTTTTTCACGCACAAACTCTTCAAGCTCACGGTAAATGCTCCAACCATCGTTGTGCCAAAATACCATACCTGGCGCTTCTTCTTGCCAATGCCATAAATCAAGTGCTTTACCAATACGGCGGTGATCACGCTTTTCAGCTTCTTCAAGGCGTTTTAAATACGCTTTAAGTTGCTTTTTATCGCCCCACGCTGTGCCGTAAATGCGTTGTAGCATTTTGTTTTCTGAATCACCACGCCAATATGCACCCGCTACTTTCATTATTTTGAAGTTTTGGCAAAATTTCATGTTAGGTACGTGAGGGCCACGACACATGTCTACATATTCTTCGTGATGATATAACCCTGGACGGTCATCTTTAGCGATGTTTTCATCCAAAATTTCTATTTTGTATGTTTCACCACGCGCTGCAAATACATCGCGTGCTTCTTGCCAGCTTACGGTTTTTTTAACTACATCGTAGTTTGTTTTAGCAAGTTGCAACATACGCTTTTCAATCGCGTCAAGATCATCTTGAGATAACGACTGTTCCATATCAATATCGTAATAAAAGCCGTTATCAATAGTAGGACCAATTGCCATTTTTGCATCTGGGAAAAGCTGTTTAACTGCATGCCCAATTAAGTGTGCACACGAGTGACGAATAATTTCTAAGCCGTCGTCGTCTTTTGCGGTGATGATTTCAAGGCGCGAATCTTCACTTATTAGGTCACATGCATCAACACGCTCGCCATTAACACGGCCAGCAATGGTCGCTTTAGCGAGTCCTGGGCCAATATCGTTGGCAACATCTAGCGTACTTACTGGGTTTTCAAAACTACGTTGACTTCCGTCAGGGAGAGTAATAACTGGCATTATAAATCCTTGCTACAGTGGTGACACCTACAATGTATCACGTGTATTTTTTAAATTAATTAAATGAGAATGACTCGACAACGCTCTTACGAATAAGCATTGACTATTTTTCGCCAAATTTGGCTAATGTAGATGCTGAGTCTGCTCAACTACAAAAAAGATATTGTCGCGTGCAACGCTACTAATTACAAGTTTAAAGCGGCTAAAACACCTGCTATTTTGTTATAAAGGCTAAATTAATAATGTTTCGGCGCAGATTTTATTGCATCAATATAATAAATCTAATCGCCGTTAAATTTACAACTGACTTAAGTGCTTACTCTCGCAATTTAATGGATGTTGCGTATAATACTGGGTAATTAAGTTATATTAGAGAATAGTAATGAGAACATGTGGTGTAGATATTACCGGTAGTGATGTACTACTTTGTATTTTAAGTAAAGATAATGACGTATTTGATATTCGCGACGTGCGCCAAACACGCTTTACCTTAGGTAACGGTAACGACACAGAAGTAATGCGTAAGTTTCAGTTTGATTTTGCCAAGCTAATGCAAGATTACCAAATTGATTCTGTTGCAATACGTCAACGTGCTCCAAAAGGTAAATTTGCTGGTAGTGCTAATGGTTTTAAAATGGAAACCGCGATTCAGCTAATCGAAAACCTTGATGTAAAATTATTTACAACAACCGAAATTAAAGAGCAAGTTAAACGCAACCCTATCCCCATTGATTTTGAGGATACCGGTCTTAAAAAGTATCAAGAAAATGCTTTTGTAAACGCTTACGTTTATATTATGAAAAAAACTTACCGCAGCGACGAAATGTAACCTCATTTAGTAGTTGCTAAAAGCGCGTACTTACAGTGTAAGGCGCGTTTTTTTTACTTTATTTTTGCTTATTTCATTTTCAGCAACAAACCTAAGACATTAGTCTACCCCCCTTCCCTTTGTCGACAATATATGTTTATTTATCATTCAAGCAATTCATATCTACTGATACGGAGAATGACATGAATGTAACAACAAAAGCGGTTAAAGAAATAGAAAAAACAAACCCTATGCCGCTATTGCAGAGTTATTTTAAAGGAATACAAAGTACCCCATTAACCAAACAAACCATAGGTGACTACTTCGACAGCATTGTCGACAATACCCCCGACGCATTAGCCGTGGTTGTGCACCATCAAAACATTCGCTTGAGCTATAAAGAATTTCAGCATCAAGTTAATCAATTAGCAATGGGTTTACTTGCACTGGGTATTAAGCCTGGAGAAAGAGTAGGTATTTGGTCACCAAATAACATCCAATGGTGTTTAACTCAGTTCGCCACCGCTAAAATTGGCGCAATTATGGTCTGTGTAAACCCAGCTTATCGCCCCAGCGAATTGCAGTACGCTTTAAACAGCGTTGAGTGCACCACCTTAATTACTGCTTCCGAATTTAAAGGCAGCAACTATCTGCAAATGCTACAAAGTTTGGCGCCAGAGCTAGCAGAGTGCGAAAAAGGTCAGCTTAATGCCGCTGCTCTTCCCACGCTTAAAAACGTAATTAGAATTGGTGATGAAGCAAGCCCTGGCATGTTTTCATTCGCTGAAGTAACCGCACTTGCAACTCAAGAACATAAACAGCAGTTAGATTCAGTCGCCGCAACTCTTAATTGCAATCAAGATATCAATATTCAATTTACGTCTGGCACCACTGGCAACCCCAAAGGGGCAACGCTTACCCACAAAAACATTTTAAATAATGCGTTATTTGTTGGTGAAGCCATGCACATAACCAATAAAGATAAAATATGCATACCTGTGCCACTTTATCATTGCTTTGGTATGGTACTTGGCAGTTTAGTGTCTATGAGCAAAGGGGCTACAGCAGTTTATCCTGGGGATGCATTTGATCCGAAAACAACTCTCGAAGTAGTACAAAATGAGGGCTGTACAGCACTGCATGGTGTACCGACCATGTTTATTAGTGAGCTTGAATTAAGTAACTTTAATGATTACGACTTAAGTACATTACGCACTGGTGTAATGGCCGGCTCTACCTGCCCAGAGCAAGTAATGCGCAAAGTACAAACTTTAATGAATATGCACGAAGTAGTTATTGCATATGGCCAAACTGAATGCAGCCCTATTAATAATATTACTGAAACCGACTCATCTATTGAGCGCCAAGTAACCACAGTAGGCCGTGCATTAGCGCATACCGAAGTTAAAATAATTGACGAGCTAGGTAATATTCAACCCGTAGGGCAATCGGGTGAGGTATGTAGTCGCGGTGCAGGTATTATGCGCTGCTACTGGAACGATGAAGAAAAAACCAAAGCGACTATAGATCAAGATGGTTGGCTGCATTCTGGCGACTTAGGGGTAATGGACAGTGAGGGCTTTGTTAGTATTGTTGGCCGCATTAAAGACATGATAATTCGCGGCGGAGAAAACATTTATCCCCGCGAAATAGAAGAAGTGCTTTATACCTACCCAGGTGTTCAAGATGCCGCTATATTTGGTATTAGCGACGAAAAATACGGTGAAGAAGTATGCGCCTGGATCCAACCAAAAGAAGATGCGGTTTTAGATGAAGAGCAAATACGGTTATTTTTAAAAGACAAATTGGCTTACTTTAAAGTGCCTCGCCATATTCGTTTTGTTGAAAATTACCCTATGACGGTAACCGGTAAACTGCAAAAGTTTAAAATGCGCGAACAAATGCAAGAAGAGTTAGCAGAAAAAGCATTTTCATAATTATCAACTTTAACAATGCGCAGCCTAAAACAGGCTGCGCTATTATTATAGCAAACGTGCACTAACTAACCTGAGTTCAGGTTAACTATAAATCAAGCATACGCTTTTTTAGCCTTTCTAAGTCAATCGCATTGGAGCGCACGGTGAGTTTAATATGGCTATATTCATATTCTTCTTTAATGACACTCATGGTCGAGCGAATTTCACCCACTATACCTTTGGCGGTGTAAGGAATAATAACCTCTTCTTCAATCATGTCGCTTTGTGCAGTATCAACAATGTACTTATGCAGTTTAGCTATATCAGCAGGGTTACGTGTTGATGTCATCATAGCATCAGGAAATTCAGCCATTAATGCTTGTTGTTGCGCATCGCTAAGTTGGTCTGATTTGTTCAGTACTAATAACTTTTTACTGCCTTGAACACCCACTTCTGCCAATACATTATGCACTACATCAAGTTGTGAGCGAAAAGACGCATCCGATGCATCAACTACATATAACAACAGCGACGCATCATGTGCTTCGGCTAAAGTTGAATGAAATGAAGCAACTAAATCATGCGGTAGTTTTTTAATAAAACCAACTGTATCGGATACCAATATGCGTGGTTGCGTTATTGGATACAAAGCACGAACTGTGGTGTCCAACGTGGCAAAAAGTTTGTTTTCGCCCTCTACATCACTGCCCGTAATTGCGCGCATCATCGACGATTTACCCGCATTGGTATAACCAATTAAAGCCACTGAAAATAGCTCTGAGCGCTGTTCTCGTCTGTCCATCATTACATCTTGAACATTTACCAGTTCACGCTTTAACTCAGCTAATTGGTCGCGTACTTTACGACGGTTAAGCTCAAGCGTTGTCTCCCCTGCGCCCTTACCCATTTGGCGTTCTTTATCGCCGGTAGACGTTTCACGCAGACGCGGCGCTACATAGTTAAGGCGAGCAATTTCAACCTGTAATTTTGCTGTTTTAGTACGCGCATGGCGGCTAAATATTTCAATAATTATGCCGGTGCGGTCAAATACTTCCACACCTAACTGGTTTTCCACATTACGTAGTTGAGAAGGCGTTAAATCGCAGTCAAACACGACAACATCGGCACAAGCAAAATCTAAACCGTCTGATGGAATTTCTGATGGCATGTCGGATAATGGATCGTCATCAAGAAAATTCTCACCCTCTTTCTCATCTGCAGCAGAACCTTTATTACCAGTAAGGTGCGCTATTTCAGCCAGTTTACCTGAACCCAGTACATTTACTTTTTGGGTAGAACTTTGCTTTTGTGATTGTGTACCAACTACTTTAAAGCCAAGAGTGGTAACTAGGCGTGCCAATTCTGCAAGCGACTCAATTGCTTCATCGCCTTTAAAGTGAGGTGTACTAATAGAGATAAGTAATGCGTTAGGAAGTGATGCTTTTGCAGTTAGTTGCATAATTTTTTATGTTAATGCACCGCGAAGTGCAAACCTATTTTCATTCGAAAGTAGCCTGATCCTACGCTGTTATAGCTTGGCTTTATAGCGTTATAACTAACTTAAGCGGTTATTTAAATAAAACACCCCATAAATAGCTAAATTTATGGGGTGTTTTTAAGTACAGGCTCTCACAGCAATGAGCTGCAATTGCTTTAAACTAAAAAAGTTAAACTACGCCTTGCTCTATCATTGCATCGGCAACACGGCGAAAACCAGCAATATTAGCGCCAAGTAACAGGTTAGTAGGTTGGCCAAATTCTGCCGCTGTTTCGTTAGCAATATTAAAAATGTTTTTCATTATGTGCTGTAATTTTGCATCCACTTCTTCAAAAGTCCAGCTTTGCATACTGGCATTTTGCGCCATTTCTAATTGGCTGGTTGCAACGCCGCCCGCATTAGCAGCTTTACCTGGGCCGTAAGCTATTTTGGCTTTAATAAAGCAGTCAATCGCGTCTTTGGTCGAAGGCATGTTTGCACCTTCACTCACCAAAATACAGCCATTGCTTAGTAGCGCTTTTGCATCGCCTTGAGTTAACTCATTTTGAGTGGCACACGGGAACGCAGCATCGGCTTTAAAACGCCACACTGCATGCCCATCTTCTGGGTAATCTGCGCGAGCAATATAAGTAGCTTCTGGGTAGCTTTCTTTATATTTGCTTAAACAGCCACGTTGCTGCTCTTTTAACTCTTTAATAAGCGTTAAATCTATACCCGCGTCATGAAATAGTGTACCGCGAGAGTCACTACAGGTAATTGGTTTTGCATTTAATTGATACAGCTTTTCCATCGCATAAATAGCAACATTACCCGAGCCCGAAATTAAACAACGTTTTCCTGCTAGGCTATCATCGCGGTTTTGTAGCATGTAGTTTGCAAAGTACACTGCGCCGTAGCCAGTTGCTTCTTTACGAACTAACGAGCCACCCCACATTAGGCTTTTACCGGTTAACACACCATCGTAACGCCCTGTTAAACGCTTGTACTGGCCAAACAAATAACCAATTTCGCGTGCGCCAACACCAATATCCCCTGCAGGTACGTCGGTAGTTGGGCCAATGTGGCGGTATAACTCGTTCATAAATGATTGGCAAAAACGCATTATTTCACCGTCTGAGCGCCCTTTTGGATCAAAGTTAGCACCGCCTTTACCACCACCAATAGGTAGGCCAGTTAATGAGTTTTTAAACACTTGCTCAAAACCCAAAAACTTAATAATACTGGCATTAACACTCGGGTGAAAACGCAAGCCCCCCTTATATGGGCCCAAGGTAGAGCTAAATTCAATGCGATAGCCTTTATTTACTTGAATATTACCTTCGTCGTCAACCCAAGGTACACGAAACATTAGTTGACGCTCTGGCTCTACCATTCTTTCTATAATGGCTTCTTTTTGATAATTTGTAGTTTTTGCAAAAAGAGGTTCTAAAGATTCTAGTACTTCTTCAACAGCTTGATAAAACTCACTTTGCGCGGGGCTAGTTTGCTTTAATTGAGCTATCGTACTATGTATATAATTCATAATTATTCTTCCGTGTAAGCTATTTTTAAAATTTGAGAATTCGGGTAAGTATGATTGAGTTTGTTTTTTGAATATAAATCTATTTTAAAATCATAATTTTCATACACCTTACCATTAGAAAGAGTGGTGTTGCACGTCATTCAAGTTGAATTATTTTACTGTTGTGTAAAAATAAAACAGCGACTAGCCGAATTTTTATTCACTTTAACGATATAAAAATACAGTGCGCGGTTGCTAAAACCAAACATACAGCTAACAAAGGAGGTAATTACTTGATATTTAAATGATCTCATTCAATTGCTAGTTTATTAAGCGGTATTGAACAATTTTAAAGTAGGCGTGTAACAAGTTGAAATATATTTAACTTAAAAACAACAAAACGCTAAAACAAGGGCTGTTTTAGCGTTTTGAAAGAGTAATGGCTTTACCTTGCTTACTCAGCAGTGCTTTGTGGACGAACCTGCTGTTGTACACCCGTTAAAAATAAACGAAGTACCTGGTTGTTACATACGCGGTAGTGCTTGTTATCTACTTTACGAGAAAACGCGCTTAGCTCATGCTTACTCAAATTAAAGTCAACGAGTGCCAGCGTCGCAATCACATCTTCCGCTTTCATATTTAAAGCAATACGCAGCTTCATAAAAATAATATTGTTATTTAACTTGCTCTCAGGAGCAGGTTGATCGCCTTCGCGCTTACCACGTTGCGTATTAATAAAACCATTTAAAAAAGTTGCAAACTCTGTATCACTTATTTCAGTGTAAGCCTCTTCGCCTTCTTTAGTTAACCAAGCAATTACTTGCTCTGTAGTAACCGTATGCTCAGCTGCAGCAAAAACATTTACCATAGCGGTGTCGGTTAAATTAAAAATGTAGCGAATGCGGCGTAAAATATCGTTATTTGTCAAAGTAAATCCCAGAGTAGTAAATGCTAACCCAATGGTTAGTTATTGTTAGCTTGTAAATAAGCGCCCTAGTTTAACAGACTTGCCAATACTGCCCTATTAGTTTTTATTTAGCAGCGCACACGCTACCAATGCCGCTAATTACCCAGCACTTTTGCAGGGTCAACTCTTGTTGCTTGCCACGCCGGATAAATAGTAGCTAACGCCGCTAAAATAAAAGTAACAACAACTGTTACCACAATATCTTGCCACACTAACTTACTGGGTAAAAACTCTATAAAATAAACTCCTTGAAGTGGGTTTGCGCCAAAGAGTTGGCTGAGCCAAGTAAATAATTCGCTAATATTTATTGCCAGTACCACACCAATTAAGCTGCCTAATACCACACCTACAAAAGCTTGCGTTAAACCCTGCATTACAAAGGTAGCTAAAATGGTACTGTCTTTTGCGCCCATGGTTTTTAAAATAGCAATATTGCCTTGTTTTTCGCGTACTTCCATTACCAATGAGGACACAATATTAAAACTTGCCACAGCTATAATTAAAAACACCACAATATAAACTATGGTACGCACCATTTGTATATCTTGGTATAAGCTGCCTTGCGTTCTAAACCAACTAGAAATGTATACATAGTCGTCTATGGTTTGCCCTACCCGTAGCGCAATTTGATGCGCAGTAAATACGTCATCAACGCTTAGGCGAAGCCCGGTTACTTGGCTTTCATCGTAACCTAATGTTTGCTGCGCTTTATTAAGGTGGATAAATGCAGCTGTGCTGTCTATTGGCCCACCCATTTCAACAATACCTGCAAGTAACAGTGTTACTCGCTTAGGGGCTAATAATGACTGCCCTTGCTGAGCTATTTGAGGAATAAGTAAGGTAATACTATCGCCCACGCTGGCATCGAGCTGGTTAACTATTTGCTTGCCTAAAATAACTTCATCAATGCCAAGCTGGCTCACCAATTTGCCTTTGGTAAATTGATTAATAGCCGACACGCTCCCCTCCAATGAAGGCTCAACCCCGCGTATTTCTACTGCTTTTAATTGGCTTTTAAATTGCGCCATGCCGTTAACTGCAATAAATGGCGCGGCGCCGGTTACATGATCTTGCTGTTGAAGCTGCTCAACTTTTTGTGGCCAATTAGCAATTGGCCTATTAGGCGCTACATATTCAACCTGCGGCACTACGCTTAATAAGCGATGCACTAATTGCTGCTCAAAGCCATTAATTACCGACAGCGCAACTATTAAAACCGCAACGCCCAATAAAATACCCACAGTAGATGCTTTAGCTATAAAGCTTACAAAGCCATTTTTTTCATCTTTATGACCAGAATACGCTCTAAAGCGTTTACTTATAAACGCACTAAGCAACATGTTGCGACTCTTTAATAGTAAGTTTTCCATCATCTAAATAGGCTATTTTACCGAGTTTGTCGGCCAGCTCTAAGTCGTGTGTTACCACCACAAAGCTGGTATTTAAACTTTTATTAAGCTCATTTATTAAGTCGTATATTTTAATCGCGTTTTGTTTATCTAAATTACCGGTTGGCTCATCGGCAAGCACTAATGCCGGTTTAGTAACGAGCGCGCGCGCAATTGCCACTCGTTGGCGCTCACCACCAGACAGTGCCGACGGCTTATGAGAGCTACGATGTGCTAGGCCCACTTTTTCAAGCATTTCTAATGCAGCTACTTTCGCAGCTTTAGCACTTAGTCCTTTAATTAAAAGCGGCATAGCTACATTTTCTACCGCGCTAAATTCCATCAGTAAATGATGAAATTGATAAATAAAGCCTAAGTTTTTATTTCTAAATGCCGCTTGCTCTGTACGGGAGAGCTTAGCCACTTCTTGATTTTTAATTTTAGCACTGCCAGATGTTGCAGTATCGAGCGTACCGAGTATATGCAATAAGGTACTTTTACCCGAACCAGAGCTGCCCACAATAGCCAGCATTTCACCTTGTTGCAGGGCTAAATCAACCCCTTTTAATACTGCAACTTGGTTACTACCATCTTGATAAACTTTATTTAAATTTTCACAACTAATAACTAAATCATTCATAACGCAATACCTCGGCTGGTTTTACTTTTGCGGCTTTGCGCGCTGGGTAAACAGTGGCTAAAAAGCTCATAGCAATACTCGAACAAGCGATAACAATTAGGCTTGGCACATCAAATTTTACCGGCAACTCTATACCTGCCATCAAATTTAACCCTACTAATGCTAATAACTCATTAATATATAAACTAAGTAATACACCTAAAAATGCCCCTACTGCGGTGCCTATCACGCCATTATAAAGTCCTTGCACCATAAACACTTTTTGTACTTGCGATGGTGTTAAACCCAAGGTTTGTAAAATAGCGACTTCGCCTTGTTTTTCACTTACCATCATCGTTAGCGCAGAGACAATATTAAATACCGCAACCAGCACAATAAGCCCTAATAACATCGACATAATCCGTTTTTCCATTGCTACAGCAGCAAATAATGTGCCTTGGCTGCTGCGCCAATCTGTATAGGTATGATCTTTTAATATTAGTTTGCTGGCCTGTATAAATTCATCCAATGCAAAGGATTCATACAAAGAAATACTTAAATTAGGTGCAGTGTTTTGATCCAGCTTTAATACGCGTTGCAACGACGCACCACTGGTAAAAGCCAGCCCCATGTCAATTTCAGAGCCAGTTTCGTAAATGGCTGCTATTTTAAACAAGCGTTGGCTAGGCATTCGCCCAAGCGGTGTATAGGTAGAAGCATTTGGCATAATAACCCGCAGCTTATCTCCCAAACCAACACCTAATTTACGGCTCAGGTAGCGACTAATGGCAATGCTATAGTTTTTATTAAGTACTGTTTGCCAATTTCCTTGTACTATTTTATCGGTAATTTTATAGAGCGAGCCGTCATCGCCATATAAGCCTTGCAGCAACACACCGTGTAAATCTTTATTGGTTTGTAATATAGCTTCACCATGCTGATAAAGGCTTACAGTACTTACATAAGGAGATTGTTCAAGATCTGCTTTTAAACTACTCATTTGCGCTGCAGTACGCTTATTAGCTTGCACTTCAACATGCGGAATAAGCCCAAGCATATTGGTTTTTAAGCTGCTTTCAAAGCCATTCATTACTGAACTGACAGTAAATAATGCCATTAAGCCAATCGCAATACCGGCAATAGAAAAAAACGAGATAAATGAAATAAACGCATTCCCTTTTGAGGAGCGACTATATCTAAGCCCAATAAACAAACTAACCGGTTGAAACATATTGTTTTTAAACACTTATCCTAAAAATAGTAACTTATAATAACACGAATAATCCGTACTTGGGTATGCCACTAAATGTAATAAATATTTAAAAATCTGATACTTGGCTAGAATAAAAATTAAATGATTAACCCGCTATTAAGCTTTTAGTCCTGCGACTAAATAATCAAGTAGCACCCTTACATTAGTTGCCACAAACTGTCGAGGCGGATACACACCCCATACCCCTTCTTGCAGCGGCTGATAGGATGTTAAAATAGGCACTAACTGCCCTGTTTTTAACTCGTTTTCAATGTAGTAATTAGGGAGCTGAATAATCCCTAAACCTTTTTTAGCGCCATCTACCAACGCCCAGCCACTATTACATTGCAGTCGCCCAGCTATTTTAATATGCTTTTCGCGCCCTCCTTCGTTTACCCGCCAATAACGACTATTCCCCACTAAACATTGATGATTTATTAGCTCACCTAATGTGTGTGGCTCGCCAAATCGGGTTAAATAATCAGGGGCACAACACATAATAAAACGCCGTGCACTTAAGCGCCGTGCTTTTAAGCTCGAGTCTTTTAAATGCCCCAGTCTAATAGCCAGATCAAAACCACCTTCTAATAAGTTTTCTTGCTCATTACTGAGCGTAGCAACGACTTCTACATCGGGGTGGTCGTGCATAAAATTATGCACTATTGGCATAATAAAGCTCTCGCCATACATTACCGGGGCTGTTAGATTAATTTTACCTTTTGGCGTACTTTGCTGTTGCGCTAAACTTTGCGTGGCATCATCCATTGCATGTTGTAAATGCTTTATTTGGTGTAAAAACACCTCACCTTCTTTGGTCAAAACCACTTTACGCGTTGTGCGCGTTAGCAACTGTGTATTTAAGCGTTGTTCAAGCGCACTAACATGGCGGCTAATATGCGCAACCGACAGCCCAATTGCTTTGCCTGCAGCGGTAAAACTACCTTCTTCACCTACCGCAATAAATTCGTCTATTCCATCCCATCGTGCCATTGTTACAGTTCTGAAAAAGTGTTTTAATAAAATTGAGATTATCATTATTTGAGAAACAAATACAATAGCTACATCACCCAAGAAAATTGGGTCTACAATTATTATCTACCCACTACAAAGGATAAGCACATGTCAGAATTTATTAAATCAAAAGCAGCTATTGCTTGGGGTCCTAATCAACCACTTAGTGTTGAAGAAGTTGATGTGATGATGCCTAAAAAAGGCGAAGTAATGGTAAAAATTACCGCTACTGGTGTATGTCATACCGATGCATTTACATTATCGGGTGAAGATCCTGAAGGTATATTCCCTGCAATTTTAGGCCACGAAGGCGCTGGTGTTGTATATGCAATCGGAGAAGGCGTAACCAGCGTAGAAATTGGCGATCATGTTATTCCTTTATACACCGCAGAATGTGGTGAATGTAAAATGTGTACCTCGGGCAAAACTAACCTGTGTTCTGCTGTGCGCGAAACCCAAGGTAAAGGCTTAATGCCAGACGGTACAACACGTTTTTATAAAGACGGTCAGCCAATTTACCACTACATGGGTTGCTCAACTTTCTCTGAGTACACAGTACTGCCAGAAATCTCTTTAGCTAAAGTAAACAAAGAAGCGTCTTTAGAAGAAATATGCTTACTAGGCTGTGGCGTAACAACAGGTATGGGCGCAGTAACAAACACAGCTAAAGTAAAAGCGGGCGACACTGTAGCTATTTTCGGTTTAGGTGGCATAGGTTTATCAGCTATTATTGGCGCAAAAATGGCCGGTGCGAGTCGTATTATCGGTATCGATATAAACAACTCTAAATACGAGTTAGCAACCAAGCTTGGCGCAACCGATTTAATTAATCCAAAAGACTTCGACAAGCCAATTCAAGACGTAATTGTTGAAATGACCGATGGCGGCGTTGACTACTCGTTTGAATGTATTGGTAATGTTGATGTTATGCGCTCAGCACTTGAGTGTTGTCATAAAGGTTGGGGTGAGTCGGTAATTATTGGTGTAGCAGGCGCTGGCCAAGAAATTGCTACTCGTCCATTCCAATTAGTTACTGGGCGTGTATGGCGTGGTAGCGCATTTGGTGGTGTTAAAGGCCGCTCACAACTACCTGAAATTGTAGAACGTTACATGGCTGGCGAGTTTGCACTAAATGACTTTATTACCCACACAATGGGCCTTGAAGACATTAATGATGCATTTGATTTAATGCACGAAGGCAAAAGCATTCGTACCGTTATTCATTACTAAGCAATAAACCAATCGCTTGTATTCACGGTGTGGATATAAGCGGCTTTTGAGGATTATCATGTTAGAAAATATCTCAAGTGTAAAAGTATCCGGTGGCTGGCATAAACAATATACGCACAGCGCTGTAAGCACTCATTGTACTATGCGTTTTGCCGTTTTTTTGCCGCCCGGCGCTAGTGAAAGTAATAAAGTACCGGTACTTTATTGGCTTTCAGGTTTAACCTGCACCGACGAAAACTTTATGCAAAAAGCAGGCGCATTCAAAAAAGCAGCTGAGCTAGGTATTGCTATTGTGGCACCCGACACTAGCCCTCGTGGGGATAATGTTCCTAACGAAGACAGCTACGATTTTGCTCAAGGCGCTGGGTTTTATGTTAACGCGACACAAGCCCCTTACAACACTCACTTTAATATGTACGACTACGTAGTGAATGAATTACCCGCGCTTATAGAGCAGCACTTTCCTGTGACTAGCACAAAAGCAATTAGTGGTCATTCAATGGGCGGCCACGGTGCGTTGATGATCGCCCTTAAAAACCCACAGGATTATGTTAGTGCCTCGGCGTTTAGCCCTATAGTAAACCCTATTAATTGCCCATGGGGCGTTAAAGCGTTTACGGGTTATTTAGGAGCCGATAAAACAACATGGGCACAATACGACAGCTGCAAATTAATGGCTAAAGCTGAGCAAAGTAACTACTTGCCAATGTTAGTGAGCCAAGGCGATGCCGATAACTTTTTAGACGAGCAATTAAAACCACAAAATTTAGTGGCTGTTGCAAAACAAAAAGACTACCCACTGACCTTAGAAATGCAAACCGGGTACGATCATAGTTACTTTTTTATCAGTAGCTTTATTGATCAGCACTTGGTATTTCATCATCAGTATTTGTCTGCATAACAATATTATTGTTTGTAGTAATAATGTGTAGAGAACCCTCTACACATTATTTTAAACTATTAAAAAAACGTCCTTACTTGCATCAGTATTCACTCGCCTTTTATTACCCTGCTTGCTGTGGCTCTACCCATAAGCTTATTTAGAGCATGCTGACCTTGTAAAATAAAATCAAATTTTAAATTTTAAATTTTAAATTGTAAATTGTAACGGTGTTAAACAAAGCACATTACTCATGCACTTCCTTTTTTATAAACTCCTTAACAAAACCAATTAATTGCAGTAAATATATAATCAAAAAGGGTAATGCACCTACAATCGCAACGCTGTGATTTAAAGGCTCGTTATTTTGAACTAATAATACGCAAGCATACAATCCCAACGCAAACGACCAGGCGTATAAACTCCAAGTATATGTTTTATTTGCGCCGCTTAATTGGCGTATAACCAAAACGGCAGAATCATCAGAGGTTGCTAACGCGCAGTAATAACGCGTTTTTTTCAAGTTTAGTGGCTGTATTTATTGTTTTTTTTAAAAGGCAAGTGATGTACATAATTACCTTTAATATAAGTAAAAGAATATGGATATTCAAAAGCGATATCAAACTAACTACTTAGTAAAATAGTAAAATAGTAAAATAGTAGTGTAACTATTACCAAGCCAGGCAGAATAAAAATAAAGGCAAACCTAAATTACTGAATTTAAAATATTAAATAAATGGCTTACAGATTGCTAGCTAGTTATTAAGATTAACTAAAAAGGCAAGATCATGGAAATTGATTTACAGTGGCACGAAATCGTTGATAATCTGATTCACTTAGGCATAGCTTATTTACTCGCTTTGCCAATGGCCTACGACAGAGAGCGCAGCCAAGATGGTGCGGGGCTGCGTACCTTTCCGTTAGTAGCGGTGGCATCATGTGGTTATGCGTTAATTGCGTTGTCTGTACTTGACTCCTCTGAAGCACAATCAAAAATGTTACAGGGGATCATTACCGGTATCGGCTTTATTGGCGGTGGCGCAATTTTAAAAAATAACCAGTCTACCTCAGGTACTGCCACCGCGGCGAGCATTTGGAATATGGGTTTAATTGGTATTGCTGTGGCCTACAGTCGCTACGAAATAGCTATTTTACTGGCCATTATTAACTTTATAACATTACGCTATATTAAAAAGTTTAAGTAACCTCTTAATTTTATATCTTAGTGAAAACAAAAAAGGCGCTATAAAAGCGCCTTACCAAACAAGAATGTGTGCTTAAAACATGTCTTGATAGGGATTTTTTGTATTAAAAGCAATCGCTTTTTCAAAGCCAGGAAGGTGTATGCTTTGCTCATCTATAACAATGTCGTTGTCGTCAATTAAGCCATCACCAAAACGATAAATTAGTTGGTATTGGCCTAAGTCTGCTTGTGATTGATAGCTTTGTTGCGCTGCTTTTACAGCCACATTTTTATTAGCATAATCATTCATAACGCTTTTTCCATGGCGCTTAGCAAGCATTTGCAGTGTTATTTTTGCAGACAATACTGTAGCGGTAGCATTGTTACCACCAAAGCCTTTTGAGTTAATAAATGCAATATCCATATCACCGCAATCATAGTGGCTGTTTCTAATATCTAGATGATCAGCGTAAACATCGTCGGCTATTTTATCTATAGTCGTAATACCAGGCATAATATTGTGGCTAAATACACCTAATGCTATAGCTAACTGATCGCCACTTGCAGGAGCAATAGTATGGCCAACATATGCTTTTGGCGCAGTTACTTTCCAGTTATCAATAGCAAAGGTTTGTGCCACTTTATGATAGATTAATGACTCGGTTACGCGGTTTAACGGCGTACTTGAACCATGGGCTAATATAAAGCTGCGCTGTTGCAGGGCTTCTTTACCTAATAAGCTACTTGCCAGTGCCGCCGATTTTGCCATAGTAATGTAGTTACCCGGCCCTGGTGAGGTAATCGACTTTTTAATCCCGTCGGCATTTACAAATACATCTGGCACACACCCCATAATGTCAGCGCCTAACTCGAGTGCTAGAGCATCATCCATTAAAATAGCCACTTGCGCGCCTTCACCTAGCGTAAAGCCACAGTTTTCGCCAAACGGACGGCTACTTTTACGATAGTCGGGCTCATCTGTATTACTTAAGTTATCTAAACGGCGCAAACCTTCAACGTTTGCCAGTGCGCTCATGTTACCAAAGCCTTCTATAACCTCTGGCGTAATAGCACATTCAACACTGGCTACCACAGCAACGCGAGTACGCCCTGCTTGTATATCGTTAACCGCTGCACGTAAGTTATATAAAAACGTAGCACATGCGCCCGAAGTTGAAAACGTAGTACCTACGTTGCCCGTTACATACGCATTAATAAAGTCGGTCGACATAGTATTTAAACCCAGCGCTAATTGCTTAGTGCTTACGCGGTCGCCTTGCTGGCGAGCTTTAACTAAGCCACCTAAACCTGTGTCATCCATTTGGCCAATAACAGACGCCGAATAAGTACCAATTTTGTCTGGCTCTACGCTATTCATTATATGTTGCCAATCAAGCCCGGTTGATTTTATTGCATCGGTAGCAGCAAAAATAGTTGCTTGCAAACCACGTGGCTGATAGCGGCTGTTATACATTACAGACGGATCAAACCCAGTAGGAAACTGCCCTGCCGATTTAATCGGGTTGTCGCGAGTTGAAGCGTGTTTAACATCTATATCTGCGGCAATAGTAACTTTAACTTTTTTACCTTCGAGCTGCTCTACCTGCCAACTTGCAGGTACCGGTTGTGGTAAATCGCGAGCACGGGTTTCAAACACAATCGCATTCTCATCCGAGTTGCTTAGCGTCATTTTTTGCTGCCATGGGGTAGCGTCTGGATCAAAATGTTCGTTTTCGATTTTACGAATAAGCGTACCGGCAATTATTTGTTCACCAAAACGTGCTTCTATGTCGCTTTGCTCAACATTGTTACCTTGAGTGTCTTGTAGTTGATTATCAACAACACTAACTAAATTCATCAAGGTGGCGAGGCCTAAAAACGTTTCTTGACGATCTTGTGCACTTAAACTGTCTAACACAATACGGCGGTAACCTTGGTGAAAAGAAGTACGGCCAGCGGCATTAATGCCTCCCATGCCTACAATTACGGGTAATGCGGTCATAATTTACCTTTAAAAAACGTGTTATAAGAATATGACACTAGTTTAAATGGATTGCGCACCACACTTTGTGCTTTAATAGCCAAATATTAAGCATAAAAGGCCAACCCTAACTGGTCGGAGCATCTATATGACTGATAAACAGAGTAACCCCCCATTAAATATAGCTATTGCTGTTTACCAACACTTATTAATAACGAGTTTAACCCTCCCTATAGAAATGTTGAGAGCGGGCGAAGCCTTTGCAAAAGGCCATATTAATAAACAAAACTTTAGGCCACTCGCTATTCATTTAGTTGCTAAAAACCTTGAACCAATAAGTAATCGTACCGGCTTGGCAATCCTTCCCGATTGCGCCACCAGCAATACCCCCAATTGCGATTTAGTAATAGTGCCCGGTATTTGGCGAAACCCGCGCCCAGTTGTACGCACTAATCAAAATATAGTTACTTGGCTGGGGCAAAGTTTTACAAATGGCAGCCATATTATAGGTGTAGGCACTGGCAACTGTTTACTAGCAGAGGCCGGGTTACTAGACGGGCACCCAGCAACCACCCATTGGCATTACGCTAAACAATTTAGTCACGACTACCCCAAGGTACTGTTAAAGCCTGACTTTTTTATTACTCAATCCGAGCGACTCTATACCGTAGCCAGCCTAAACGCCCTAGCCGATGTAATAGTGCATATTATTAGCCAATATTATGGCAAAGCTGCAGCGCAACATGTTGAGCGCAATTTTTCCCACGAAATACGCAAACCCTACGAAGATCAGCGCTATCTTGAAGGTGCTGTTGATCGCCATCCCGATGAGTTAATTGCCCAAATTCAATTTTGGTTAAAAACCAAC
This sequence comes from Pseudoalteromonas sp. SCQQ13, assembly GCF_015864415.1. Classification (NCBI taxonomy): domain Bacteria; kingdom Pseudomonadati; phylum Pseudomonadota; class Gammaproteobacteria; order Alteromonadales; family Pseudoalteromonadaceae; genus Pseudoalteromonas; species Pseudoalteromonas sp. SCQQ13. The sequence continues at coordinate 129,055 of NZ_JADYXG010000011.1, forward strand.
TTAGCAACAGAGCTTAATTTACAGGATGTAGCCGCACAGTTTAATTTAAGCTATCGCTCTTTTACGCGGCGCTTTAAAGCAGCTACCAACCAAAGCCCTATTGAGTATTGGCAACAGTTACGAGTAGAAGGTGCTAAAGAGTTGCTCGCTTCGTCAAATTTATCAATTCAGGAAGTTGCGTTAGAAGTAGGCTATAACGATCAAGGTCATTTAACGCGAATATTTAGAAAAATACTGAACCAAACACCCAGTGAGTATCGTAAAGTAGTGAGAAAAAAATTGTTTGGCTAATACTTTAAAAACAAGCCAAGCTACTGTATTAATATGAACCATTAACTAAAACACAAGGAAGTTGGAAATATGCATGTAAATTTTAGTGAAAATTTACTATTAGATATTGAAGCAGAGACTGATCTCAATACTAGACTAACTCGCTTGCTAGCACTTATTCGTAAACACCTTGATATGGACGTTGCTTTTATTTCTGAGTTTAAGGACTCTAAACGTATATTTAAATTAGTAGATACCAAACGCCCTAACGAGATTGTAAAAGTAGGTAATTTTGATCCCATAAACGAAACCTACTGTAATAAATTAGCCAATAATGAACTAGATAATATAATACCTGACACCAGTAAAAATAGTATAACACGCGATATGCCGGTTACTAAAAAGCTTAATATTGGCGCTTATATTGGGGTGCCAATTACCTTATCTAACGGCGATATTTATGGCACATTTTGCTGCTATAACGAGCAAAAAGACGACACATTAAACAAGCGTGATCTGGCGTTTTTAAATTTAATTTCAGATCTGGCTTCACAGCTTATTGATACACAAATACAAAACAATGAAGCAAAACAACTTATTAAATCTAACGTACTTAATATTATAAACACAAACAATATTGAAATTTACTACCAGCCTATATATAGCTTAAACACAAATAAAGTTTCGGGTTACGAATCCTTGTCTCGCTTTTTTGTTGAGCCCTATAGAACACCTAACATTTGGTTTGATGAAGCAGCACAGTTTGGTTTAGGTGAAGCCCTAGAAATGTTGGCAATAAACAATGTTTTAGGCAATATGAGTCATTTTAATAAAGAGGTGTATGTGTCAATTAACACCTCTCCAGAGCATATACTAAGTGGTGCCGTTGCCAATGCATTAGCTGCTATTTCTGATTGCAGCAATATAGTATTGGAGGTAACCGAACACTCTCCTATTGCCAACTACAATGAAATGTTAACGGCACTCGCGCCACTGCGTAAAAAAGGCATACGCCTAGCTATAGACGATGTTGGTGCAGGGTATTCTTCTTTTCAGCATATTTTGGAGCTACAAGCAGATATTATTAAACTTGATATTAGCCTTACCCGAAACATAAATAGCGATCGTCGTAAATATTTATTAGCTAAAGCGTTATGCGGATTTGCTAAAGACATTGGCTGTAATATTATTGCCGAAGGCATAGAAACACTAGAAGAAATAAACACCCTCCGCAAACTAAATGTCGATAAGGTTCAGGGCTATTATTTAGGCCGCCCACAAGCACTTTGCGATGCTTTAGTGCATCAAAAATTAGTATTAAGTTAGTTATAAACTTAATTATAAAAACGCCACTTTATAAGTGGCGCTCTGTTTCATTTTCACTTTTGCGATAATAGCGTTTTGAATAAATTTTAACTTTAGTGTGCACACCTTTACTTAAGCTTTTAAACTTAGCTTCAAGCACATCGACACCGTATAAAATACCGACCACCAGCACAGAAAGCTTAATAGCTGCGCCCAAGTTCTCGGTGGCTATCATTACGCCAATAGATGCCAGCACCCAAATAGTTGCTGCCGATGTTACTCCTACCACAGCGCCGTCTTTAGCTAGCATTACGCCTGCGCCCAAAAAGCCAATACCAGTAATTATTTGCCCCACTACGCGAGAGTGGTCAATTACATCGCCTTGTAAATTAAACGCAGTCGATAAAAATAAATAGGTACCTAAAGTAATTAACGCAGAAGTACGAATACCCACAGGTTTGCCACGTAATTGGCGCTCAATACCAATAATAGCGCCACAAAATGCCGCCGTACCAATTGCAGCCCATGAGTACGGAGCTACATCAAATAAATCAGGTAAAAACACGTAATTTCCTCGTTATTCATATATGAATAGTTTAATTTTATTTTAACAATCTTTTGATTTAGCAATAGCCACAGCTGTTCTTAAGCGTTGGCTACCAAACGCCGACATTTTACTAAAGTCGCTGCGGGCAATAGGCACATATTGGCAATCTATAGCCAATTGACTATCACTTCCTGGCTCACAAAACGGATCATGAACATACACACAGTGCTCATCTAAATGCGTAACACACACCCAATGCGGCGATTTTTTACCATCAAACCGATAAGTGCTTATTAATAGCAGCACGCTAAAATTTTGCTTCAGCCAACGCTCAATGTCTTCAAGCTCAACATCTTTATTACTAAGCGGTATTTTGGCAGCGGTTATGCCATCTACAAACTGCTGATGTACCGTTGCTAATACTACTTTTTTATTTTCACTGCGCACGCCATCTAAAAACAACGGCTCTAGGGTATTAACAATTACCTCGCTGTTAAAACCACGTTTATGTGCCGCCAGTGCTAAACCAAACGGATGGCAGCCGCCATGCCCAGAGGTCATAAAAATAGTAGTGCCTTCTCGCCATAACGACAACTCATGCGATTGAGTCAGTTCAGTGCTAGCATCTAAGCTCCCCATAGCCATTAACAACGCCGCAGGACCACAGGTAAACTCAGTAGTTTGCTGATACCACGGAGTTAACCGTGCTAACTTAAGCTCACTGGTTTTACGAATGTTTTTTTGCATGCGTAGCGCATCGCTGTGATCGTCGTAATAATCGCTATATTGACCAAACACCCGATAACCTAAGCTTTTATACAAACCAATTGCGCTGTCGTTATTTACAGCCACTTCTAAACGCAGATAAATTCGCCCACGCTCTGCGGTGGCTTTTTCAAGTGCAATAAGTAGCATTTTTGCAATGCCTTTGCCTTGCATGGTAGGTAATACAGCAAGCGAATAAAGACGCGCTAGACGAGTGCCTTTATGGCACCAAATTAGCCCATAACCGCATAACGCATTATTTTGCTCGGCAACTAATAAAATACCGTGCTTAGCACTTAGCCAGCGCTTTAAACTGCGCGGGCTAAGCTTGTCGTTACTAAAGCAAGCATTTTCAAGTGCTGTAAGCGCGGTTAAATCACTGATAAGCGCTTGGCGAATAACCACTTGCTCAGTCTGTTCATTAACCACACTCTCAACCATGGCTTTTGCCATTAACCACGCCCCCTCGCTTCAAGGCGTTGTTTAAACTCATCCATAATGATCATATAAAGCTCATCGCCTAAATAGCCGTCTTCTACTTTATGATCAATACTTGGGTTATCGTTTACTTCAAGTACATAAGCACGCCCTTGATGTTCTTTTACATCAACGCCATATAAACCCTTACCCACTGTTTTACACGCTTTTAATGCTGCATCTAATACCGCTTTTGGTAATTCAAAAGTAGGCAATGTTTCAAAGCCACCCGAAAAAAACCGCTTTGCATCGTGGTTATAAATTTGCCAATGGTTACGCGCCATTAAGTAACGACACGCGTAAATTGCACGGCCATTTAGTACCCCTACTCGCCAATCGTATTCGGTGTACATGTATTCTTGTGCAAGCACTAAAGCACTAAATTCAAATAGCTCAGTTAACTTAGCTTCCAGCTCAGCACGGTTCGTTACTTTATATACCCCTTTTGAAAACGAGCCTTCTGGCATTTTCAATACTAACGGGTAGGTAAACGCCGCTTCTAACTGCTCAAGAGTCTCGCTTGACTGATCAGCCACAACCACTGTTTTTAAACTAGGTACTTTTTGATAGTTAAACGCATCGTGTAAATACACTTTATTACAACAACGTAAAATAGACTCCGCATCGTCAATAACCACTAAACCTAAGCTTTGTGCCTTGCTAGCAAGGCGATATGTTGGGTGGTCAATTGCTGTAGTTTGACGAATAAATAACGCATCAAACTGGGCTATATTGTCTATTTCGTCAAAGCTTAATGCTTGGGCATTAATACCATGTTTAGCCGCTGCTTTAATAAACTTTGCTATTGCGTCTTTATCGCTTGGTGGCACCTTTTCATCGTGATCAACAAGTATTGCCATGTCCCAGCGAAAACGACGTCGCTCCGCAGTAATACGCCATTGCGTTTGGGTAAAGTTATTCAACTTAGCTACAAAATCGCTGTACTGTTGCTCATCTAATGACGATAACGACCCTTGTTGTAATAAGCCTTGGTTATCAACAAATAAAATAGGCGCCGGGTATTGTTTAAATACCGATTTAGCCGCTTTTGTTTGCTCATCGTTAGTGGCATTACCAAAGTATAGAGCGCCATCTATTTGGCCAACATTGTGCATAGGTGCTTGGCCGCTACGTAACGCATTTATTGTTTTTACACTTGGTAATACTTGGTGCTTACGCGCTTCAGCGAGTAGCGAGCAATAGTAACCTTTGCTCAAGTATTGGCTTGAATCACATAAGTTAATAATGCGAGTTTTAGGTTCATCACGTTTTGGATAGTCACGTAGGTAAGTATTAAACGTAATAACATTTTCGAATGATTGAGCAAGAGTTTGCTCGTTGTTATCAACCACAATTAAGGTTTTAAACACGACTTTTCCTAGTTAAGTCTAATTATAAAAGCATGCTTAATTTTTTATAATTAAGCATTAAAAATAGAAACACCCATCGTACTAAGTGGTGCATTGCGCGTGTCACTTAATAAGATGGGTGCTTTAGTTTAGGTAATCCTAAACCACATCTGCTTTATAAGGCCTTTTTGATAAACTAACAAACGAGATATTTTTAGCGTGAAGATGAAAATTATTGATGCAGGTCGGATAAGTGACGAAGCCACGCCATCCGACACATAATTTATGGGAACGGTAAGTGTTTATAACCTTGGCTTGGCTCTTTCGGGTGGTGAAATATTATTGTGATGCGGCTTGATTGTCGGATGGCGCTTCGCTTATCCGACCTACGTTTAAATATTCCATATGTATGAAATTACACAATAAAACATTGCTGTAGGTCGGATAAATGGCAAAGCCATGCCATCCGACACATAATTTATGGGAACGGTAAGAGTTTATAACCTTGGCTTGGCTCTTTCGGGTGATAATATATTATTGTGATGCGGCTTGATTGTCGGATGGCGCTTCGCTTATCCGACCTACGTTTAAATATTCCATATGTAAGAAATTACACAATAAAACATTGCTGTAGGTCGGATAAATGGCGAAGCCATGCCATCCGACACATAGTTTATGGTTTTTCACCACACCAATTATTCGTGTAAACACCTTGGTTAACTGCTCTGTGAAAACTTGAATAAGGCCAATCAGCAACCCTACTAACTAAGTCATGTTTCATTGGGTTAAAATGCACGTAGTTAACATGATGCCAATAATCATTATCATCCCTAATTGTATGCTCCCAAAAGCGGCGTTGCCAAATTCCCCGCTCATTTTTACGTTTTCTTGTTTGAGTTAAAAACTCTGTTTTTGGGAGTGATTTTGAAAATCGCTTTTTAATTTCACGCCAACGTCCAGAGTAATCACAATCGTTATCTGGCAAAGTTAAAACCGCATGAAGGTGATCGGGTAGCACAACCCATGCGTCAATGTAAAATGGTCTTCGTAGTTTAACAAAGCGAATAGCCTCGCGTAATAAATCAATATGTTCAACTAATAACGACTTATTACGATCGAGCAAATTAACAGTAAAAAATATGACCCTCCTTTTACATAATTCCTACGATATTGCATTTTATTCTCACTATATTATTTAAAGCGCATCAAATAAATAAAGCGTAAATTAAGAATATATACAATATTAATGTAGGTCGGATAAATGGCGAAGCCATGCCATCCGACAATAAAATGAGGGGGAATAAATAAGTTTTGTGGTACTTAAAAATGGGCTTTGCTTACAACCAATATTTTATAAAATTTCTATAATGTCATAATCGTGCTTAACATCGGCAATGGTTAAACTTATGCCATCATCGAGTTGCTTATTTAATAACAGCTTACCTAGGGGTGCGCCGGGGGTTACAACGGCAATCGTTAAACCTTTAACCTCTACGGTTAATCCGCCTGCGCTTGGGCCTAAATAAAACCATTTTTGCTGCTCATTTGTACCCTCTAGGCACACTAGCGAGCCAATGGCTATTTTACTACTGGCTGGCTGATTAAATATGGGCTTAAATAACTCCATGCTTTTATAACAATCGTTTACGCGCTGCGCTTGGCCTTGGGCTAAATAGGCGGCCTCTAACCCTAGGGTATCGTATTTGTTTTCTGCTATGTTTTCTTCGTGTGTGGCGGTGTCGTGCGCTGTTTTAGCGGCCACTTTTGCGGTGGTAAGCTGCGCCTCTAGGGCAAACTTAAGGTGTTCAATAACGTGGGCTTTGTTCATGAGGTTTACACACATACAGTAAAAATATTGCGAGCAGTTTAACATTGCTACGGGGGCTAAACACAATAGTTTGGCCCCTAAGCTTTGTTTATTTGTATGCTTTGAGCCTTTATGGCATATCCATGAGCGCTTGGCTTTGGCTATCTATTTTCACTTCGTAGTTTTTAGCACTTAACCCCATTAGCTCGGGCAAGGTGGCGGCAATGCAAACAGATGAAAACGTACCCACAACAATGCCACTAAATAACGCAATAGCAAAGCCTTGCAGCGGTGTTCCAGCTAATAGCCACACACTTGCTACTGTGGCTAAAGTGGTACCTGAGGTAATTAAGGTACGCGTTAGGGTGCTTTTAATCGCACTATTTATAATGCTGGATACGCTAATACTGGCATTTAATTTAACTCTTAATAGCTCACGCACCCTGTCGCCAACAATTATAGAGTCATTAAGTGAGTAGCCTATAATTGCTAATAAACTGGCTAATACGGTTAAGTTAAATTCAAGCTGTAATAGCGAAAACAAACCCAGCACCAATATTAAGTCGTGTGTTAAAGCAACTACCGAGCCAAGGGCTAAACGCCATTCAAACCTTATCGCTAAATACAGCATTACTGCAACCATAGCTGCTAGAAGTGCCAAACAGCCTTGTTCAAATAGCTCATCGCCCACTTGCGAGCCAATATAGGCCGATGACAATATCGTGGCATTTATGTCGGTGCTTTGTGTTACCGCACTTTGCCAATCGTTGCTGCTATTACTCGCAGATTGATTAATAGCTGGCGCTTCTCTTAATTGAAAATGGTTATTCCCTTGCGCTGTTAGCTCAAACTCACCGTTGTGATTTTTAGCTATAAAAGTTTTAAGCTGCTTTAGCTCAATACTTTGGCTAGTCGTAAATTCTGTTAAGTAACCACCGGTAAAATCTAGGCCAAAGTTAAGCCCTTTTTGCGCCAAGGTTACTACCGATAGCAATACTAATACTGTACTTAAAACCAAGCCCATAAAACGCATACGTGTACCGGTTTCGCCTTTTAAAAAATAATTAAGCATCTGTACTTACTCCGCTTTTTTTACCCAATTTTAAATACAAACTTTGGCTCAACACTTTCGATACATACACGCCTGTAAACATACTGGTTACTAAACCCAGCGCCAAAGTAATTGCAAAGCCTTTCACTGGCCCATAACCTATACCGTATAAAATAAGTGCAGTGATCATAGTGGTAATATTGGCATCAAAAATAGTGCTAAATGCTTGCTTATACCCTTGCTCAATAGCTTGATAAGGCGCGCGGCCTTTACGGCGCTCTTCTTTTATACGTTCGAATATAATGACGTTGGTATCTACTGCCATACCTATGGTTAGCACCAATCCGGCAATACCGGGAAGCGTAAGCACTACCCCAGGCAATAACGACATTAAACCCACTAAAGAGGTTAAATTTAAAATAAGTGCTACGTTGGCAATTAACCCTAAACGTCTGTACCACATAGCCATAAATGCCAAAGTAATACCCATACCTAACATTAGGGCGGCTAAGCCGTTACTTATATTCTCGCTGCCTAAGCTTGGCCCTATGGTTTGTTCGTGCACTATAGTAACCGGCGCACTTAACGAGCCTGCACGTAACAATAACGCTAAGTCGGCCGCGGCTTGTGGGCTTTGCATATTGGTTATGCTAAAACGCGAACTTAAGTGCTGAGCAATATTGGCTACATTAATAACCTCACTCTTTTTAACTACCTCTCCTTTAGCATTTTGCGAATACTCTGAGTAAACCGTCGCCATAGGTTTACCTATATTAGCTTTAGAAAATGCCGACATAGCATCGCCGCCTTGGCTATCAAGGCTTAACTGCACTAGCGGTTTGCTCCAATCGTCGCGCCCAGCATGAGCGTTATTAATATGCTCACCGGTAAAAATTGGCACAGGGTCGAGTTTTATAGTACCGCCCGTCTGTAAATTAAAGGTTTGCCCACCCACAGCTTTTAATTGATAAAACCCCAGGGATGCCGTTGCGCCAATAATGCGTTTCGCCTCGGTAGGATCTTGCACTCCAGGTAGTTCAATACGAATGCGCTGCTTACCTTGGCGTTGTGTTACCGCTTCGGTTATGCCCAGCTCTTCAATTCGCGAACGTAGAGTTGTGAGGGTTTGGCTCATAACTTCTTTGTTAAACGCGCTTCGCCCTTGCTCTGAGTAACTAAATTGCGCCGTTTTAACTGTGCCATTATTATTTGTTACTACTGCTAAGTTAGCAAAGCGGCTTTGCAGCTCTTTAATAACAGGGGTTAATTTATCACCAGCATTAGGTAGAGCATTTATTACAAACCCAGTTTGAGTTTGCAGCGCTTTTACTCCATGTGCCTTTTGCTTAATTATGATTGATTTAGCTTGCTGATACGCACTCACTAATTGCTCATCAATAGCTTTGTCTAAATCTACATCGAGTACAAATAGCACCCCACCGTTTAAATCTAGACCTAACTTTATTGGCGAAAGTCCAAAGCTTTGTAACCAGCTTGGACTGGTAGCGCGCTCAACAATTTTGGTCTGAGTATTTGCATATTGCGCTTTTATAGCCGCTTGTGCCTGGGCACTTTTTGTTGGCTCGTTAAGCAGCACATTTATTGTTGCTTGCGACTCATACGCTTGCGCCACATTTAAGCCTTGCTCATTTAAAAATGTAACTAAGGTATTAGTGCTCGGGGGTGTTTGTATTTTGCTGTGTGGGGCTGCACTAATATACAACCATGACTGGTTTGGATATAAATTAGGTAACGCACTCATTGCCAGTAGCAGTAATACCACCAACATAGCAAAGGTGCTTAATTTAAATTTAGCCATAAACGGCTTTTTATTATTTTTAAAACTCAACATTGTTATTCCTTACTATCAGCAACCAGCTGATAAGCGCTTTTAAAAAGCACAATTAATCTGCAAGCTAAAACTTTAAAAGTTAAAACCTATTAATTATTAAATAAGGAAATTAAGCGTGATGGGTGTTGGTAGCGCTGTAAAGTAAGTTAGCTTCTTTCCAGCCACTAATACGAGACTTTTTACTATTAGAAACAACTGTATACCAAGGTAGTGCCGTGCTTATAGCTTTAGGTTGTAAATAAAACTGCCTTGCTAGCGTATGAATAAAAAATTCATAAATAACGTCGTATTCAGGCTCTGTTTGCGCACTAAATAAAAACAACGATGAATTACTGGCAGTTAGCCTAGGTTGCAGTGCATCAAACGCTGTTTTATTAGGCTTAGTTTGTTGTTTAGCATGCAATACTTTAACTAATATGGAGGGGTGACTTATATCTAATGAAACATTACCTAATGAAGTAGCATCTAATGAAGTAGCATCTAATGAAGTAGCATCTAATGAAGTAGTATCTAATGAAGTAGTATCTAGTGAGAAAGGAGCTGCTGAAAAAGCAGCAGATATTAAAGTAGAATTTGCAGTGTTTAAACCATGTTTAACTGGCGCGGCTTCGCTACATGCACTAAAAAGTGCAGTAATAAGCAAAAATGCAGTTAAAAACAAACGAAATTTAAACATCAATTTTCAAACTTTAATTAAGGATTACTAGTATATAAGGGCAGCTATTTAAAATACAATAGTCTAATTAAGTATTTAGTTTGATGAAAAATTAAATCCACAGCAATTTATACCCATTATAAAAACCGAGATCATTCATGCGCTCTAAACAAAGCTCAGTAAAACGCCCCGACGCAATCAACCTGCGCCAAAGTATAAAAACACTTTGGCCTTATATCACACAATTTAAAGGGCGAGTTTTTATTGCAGCTATGGCGTTGGTAGGCGCTAAAGGTGCTACTTTACTTATGCCGTGGGCACTAAAAGAAATTATTGATAGCGTTGATAAATCTATTCACCCAGTGCTTTTTATTCCTACCCTACTGCTTATTATGTACGGTGCACTGCGCTTTGCCAGCGTATTTTTAGGTGAAATACGCGATGCGGTTTTTTCGCGAGTTACCGAACACGCCATGCGCGACATAGGCCTAAAAGTGTTTAAGCATTTGCATTCGCTTGAACTGGCTTTTCATTTAGATCGACAAACCGGTGGCATAAGTCGCGATATAGAGCGTGGCACCAGCGGTTTGAGCTTTTTAATGCGATTTTTAATGTTTAACATTGTGCCTACTCTATTTGAAATTCTTACCGTTGCATTAATTTTTGGCACTTTGTTTTCTATCTGGTTTGCGCTTATAACCCTACTTGCAGTTGCCATATATATTACCTTTACAGTAACCGTAACCCAGTGGCGCAATCGCTTTATTCGCGAAGCTAACACCGCCGACAACTTAAGTAATACCCGCGCTATCGACAGCTTACTAAACTACGAAACAGTAAAATACTTTAACAATGAAGAGTTTGAAGCCAGCACCTACGACACCTTTTTAGCACGCTGGGAAAAAGCCCGATTAAAAAACCGCATGTCGTTATTGGCACTAAACTCTGGGCAAGCGTTAATTATAGCCAGCGCCATTACCGCACTTATGTGGTTAGGCTCAAGCGAAGTAGTAACCGGTACACTTAGCATTGGTGAACTCGTAATGATAAACGCGTATATGATCCAACTGTTTTTACCGCTTAACTTTTTAGGCTTTGTATATCGCGAAATAAGACGCGCCCTTACCGACCTTGAAAACATGCTTGGGCTGCTCAACAAAAAACCACGCATTGCCGACACTCCTACATCACAACTACTAACACTCTCTAAAGGTGAGGTTAGCTTTAACAATGTAAGTTTTAGTTACGATGCTAACCGCCCTATTCTTAACAATGTTAGTTTTAGCGTAAAACCCGGCACTAAGGTAGCAATAGTCGGTGCAAGTGGCGCAGGAAAAAGCTCATTAGCTAGGCTCTTGTATCGTTTTTATGAAGTGTCATCAGGTAGTATCACTATAGATAAGCAACCTATAAACACCGTAACTTTGCACAGTTTACGCCAAGCTATAGCCATAGTGCCGCAAGATACCGTGCTATTTAATACTTCAATACGCGAAAACATTGCTTATGGCAGGCCAACAGCAAGCGAGGCCGAAATAGATCAAGCCATTGCTATGGCGCATTTAACAGCGTTTATAAACAGCCTTGATAAAGGCGATAAAACCTTAGTAGGCGAGCGCGGTTTAAAAGTGTCGGGCGGCGAAAAACAACGCATAGCCATTGCCCGCGCAATCTTAAAAAAATCGCCTATTTTAATTTTTGACGAAGCCACCTCAGCCCTCGACTCCCATGCCGAGCAAGCTATTTTAACGGCTATGCGCGCTGTCACACAAAACCATACCAGCATAGTGATTGCCCATCGCTTATCAACCATAATAGATGCCGATAATATTTTAGTATTGCATAAAGGCGAGCTTCTTGAGCAAGGCACACATTCTGAGTTACTAGCCCTTAACGGCCAATATGCGCAAATGTGGCAATTGCAGCAAGAACAAGCAAAAAACACATAAATACCATTAATATTGCTCGTATAAAGGCTTTATTTGCTATTTTATCGACCTCTAGGGTGATTCACCTCAAAAGGTTTGTTTAGCAGCCTCTTATAAATAACAATTACTAAAATAACCTGAACCCAGGTTAAGATAATATTTACAATAATAAAAAATATTAATTAAACAGAGTGAAAGCTCAGGGGAACACAATGAAAAAGAGTTTAATTGCAGCTGCATTAGCTGCCACATTTATTACTGGCTGTTCAGAGCCACAAACATCAAAAACGCAAGTACAACCAGCACCTACTGCACCAATAGTCGCAACAACAGAAAAAGCAGAGTTGGGTAGTTTTGGTGTTGATTTAGCTGCACGTAACGAAGCGGTTAAACCAGGCGACGATTTTTTTATGTACGCCAGTGGCACTTGGTATGACAATTACAGCATGCCTGCTGATAAAACCCGCTATGGCGCATTTTCGGCATTGGCCGAGCGCAGCGAAGACCGCGTTAAATTAATTATTGAAGAAATTGCCGCGCGTAAAGACTTAAATGCCGATGAAAAACTAGTAGCCGACTTTTACAACGCCTACATGGACACCAAAGCACTTAATAAGCTAGGCATAACACCAATTAAGCCGCTTTTAACGCAAATAAGTGAAATATCATCAACCGACGACTTAGCCAAAATGTTTGGTCAGTCTTGGTTAACCGGTGTTAAAGCCCCGCTTGGTGGTGGCATGTGGTTTAACCGCTTAGATCCTAATAAATACGAAATGTCGTTAGGTGCTGGCGGTTTAGGCTTACCCGATCGTTCATACTACCTTGAAGACTCAGAACGTTTTGTTAATACGCGTAGCGCCTATGTGGCTCATATTGCCGACATGCTTAAATTTGCCGATGCAGATAACGCCAATGAGCGCGCACAGGCAATTTTAGCGCTAGAAACCAAAATTGCACAAGGCCATTGGCCACGCGAAAAGCGCCGTAACCGCGACCTTACATTAAATCAAATTAAACGCGACGAGCTAAGCACTGCCTACCCTGACTTTAACTGGGATGCATATTTTGCTCAAACAGGCTACAAAGTACCGCAGTTAAATGTATCGCAACCCGAGCCAATAAAAGCCATGATTGAATTAATCAATCAAGAAGACTTAGCGGTATGGAAAGATTATTTAACCTACCACGCAATAAGTGGTAACGCTAACTTACTATCTGAAGATATTTTTAATACTAATTTTGCATTTTTTGGTAAAGAGTTAAATGGTCAGCAAGAGCCGCGTCCACGTTGGAAGCGTGCTATAGATGAAATGTCGAGCACCAATTCACTTGGTTTTGCTATTGGTAAAATATACGTAGCACGTTATTTTCCTGAGTCGTCAAAACAACAAATGTCTGAACTGGTCGAAAACTTGCGTACCGCATTAGGTGAGCGTATTGATAACCTAGAGTGGATGGGCGCAGAAACCAAAGTAAATGCGCGCGCTAAACTAGCTGCATTTGTACCAAAAATTGGTTACCCAGATGTATGGCAGTCGTACGAAGGTTTAACTATTAGTAATAACGACTTAATCGGCAACGTAAAAAACATGCGTGAGTTTTTTCAAGCCGAAAGCGTTGCAAAAGAGCTGCAAAAAACAGATCGTAACCGTTGGGGTATGACACCACAGCGCGTTAACGCTTACTACAACAGTTCATTTAACGAAATTGTATTTCCAGCGGCAATTTTACAACCACCATTTTTCGATCCAAATGCCGACGCAGCAGTAAACTACGGCGGCATTGGCGCAGTAATTGGCCACGAAATGGGCCATGGTTTTGACGACCAAGGTTCTAAATCAGACGAAAATGGGATCCAACGTAACTGGTGGACTGATGCCGATCGCGCCGCATTTGACGCAAAAGCCGACCAGTTAGCAGCGCAGTACAATAAGTATGAGCCAATTGAAGGTAACTTTGTTAACGGGCGTAATAGCCTAGGTGAAAATATTGGTGATGTGGGTGGTTTAGCCATGGCTTATCATGCCTACAAACTGAGCTTAAACGGTAAAGAAGCACCGGTTATTGACGGTGTTACTGGCGATCAGCGTTTCTTTCTTGCTTGGGCACAAGTATGGAAAGAAAAACGCACCGAGCAAAGCATGTTAAATCAGCTACGCGGTGGCACGCATGCGCCGGGTCGCTTTAGAGCACAAGCCCCGCGTAACCACGACGCATGGTACAAAGCATTTGATGTAAAACCAGGCGATGAATTGTATCTTCCTGAGGATCAACGCGTACGCATTTGGTAATAGAGCGCTAAATTGCAATTAAATATAACCCGCCATTGCGGGTTATATTTTTTCTGCTCAGTGTTTTTATAGCCTTTAGCATAAAACTCAACCCATCCTGTTTTTATCTGCATTAATCTATTTAATAGTTACTAGCCCTCCCCCACATTTACCTTTAAACTATGCCCCTGAAAATTATTTTAATACTTATATTTAAAGGCGAAACGCAGATGGGAAGAGCTTACCAAAACAAAAAAGATTCAATGGCTAAAACTGCGGGTGCTAAAACTAAAGTTTATTCTAAGTACGGTAAAGAAATTTATATTTGTGCTAAAAATGGCGGTACCGATCCAGACGGTAACTTATCGCTACGTCGTTTAATTGAGCGCGCTAAAAAAGACCAAGTACCGGCGCATGTTATTGACCGCGCAATAGACAAAGCAAAAGGCGGCGGCGGTGAAGACTACGTAGCCACACGTTACGAAGGTTACGGCCCGGGTAACTGTATGATTATTGTTGATTGTTTAACCGACAACAATAAACGTACCTTTGCTGATGTACGTGTTTGCTTTACTAAAGCTAACGCTAAAATTGGTGCACAAAACTCGGTTTCGCATTTATTTGATCACCTTGCAATTTTTGTATTTGACGGTGATGACGACGAAACAGTACTTGAAGCACTAATGATGGCTGATGTAGATGTAACCGACGTAGAAGTTGAAAACGGCAAGGTAACTGTATTTGCACCACATACTGAGTACAACAATACTCGCACAGCACTTGAAGAAATGGGCGTTACTGAATTTGACGAAGATTTAATTTCGTTTGTACCCCAAATAGCAGCGCCTATTGAAGGCGAAGATGTTGAGGTTATGGAGCGCTTTTTAGCTATGCTAGAAGATTGCGACGACGTACAAAACGTCTACCACAACGCAGAGTTTTAAGCGTTAATAATAAAACGTGTTTAAAGGCCAACTTAGTTTGGCCTTTTTGTTTTTGTAAAATGGATTAGTTAATTTTGAATACCCTTGAACAACTACGCAGCGGTGCTTTAAGCGGTGCTCGCCACTTACAATTGGTGGAAAACCTCACTGATTTCCCAAAAGAAATTTTTACCCTTGCCGACACCCTAGAAGTACTCGACCTATCTAATAATAACCTGAGTGATTTACCCGCAGAGTTTGCCAGTTTAACCCGCCTTAAACGGGTGTTTTTATCGTTTAATCAGTTTAAGCATATTCCTGCTGTTTTAGCGCAATGCCCAGCACTTGTTATGATCGCGTTTAAAGGCAATCAAATTAGTGAGTTTGCCCAGCATAGCCTGCCGCTTACAACACAGTGGTTAATATTAACCGACAACCGTATTGAGCAATTACCCGCATCATTCGGCGAGCTTAAACAGCTGCGCAAACTTGCTTTAGCGGGTAACCGGTTACGCACTTTGCCAAGCAGTATGCAGCAGTGTACAAACTTAGAATTAGTGCGCTTATCTGCCAATAACTTAACGCACCTAGATAACTGGTTATTTGAATTACCAAAGCTTACTTGGCTGGCCTTTGCTGGTAACACCTTTAATAAAGCGCAGTGCCTAACAAAAAGCAGTTTAGAGAATAAGCCACTGAGTGATTACACATTACAGCAGGTTATTGGCCAAGGTGCATCTGGGGTTATTCACCTTGCAAAAGCAGCAAATAAAGCGGTAGCTATTAAGCTGTTTAAAGGCGCAATAACCAGCGATGGTTATCCACTTGATGAAGTTAATTGCTGCTTGCAGGCAAATGAACATGCCAATTTAATTAAGGTACTTGCCTATATAGAGCAAGGCAGCCAACTTGGTTTAGTAATGGAGCTAATAGATAATAGCTTTAGCAATTTAGGATTACCGCCAAGTTTACAAACGTGTACTCGCGACACCTTCGCAGATGGCTGTAATTATAGTAGCCAAGCTATTTATAAAATTGTGCAACAAATGGCCAGTACCCTACAACATTTGCATGCAAATAAAGTAAGCCATGGCGATGTATATGCGCATAACACTATGGTAAACCAAGACGCAGATGTACTATTTGGCGATTTTGGTGCAGCAACTAATTTAGCTATGTTGAGTGAGTATCAGCGCCAGCAAATGCAATTAATTGAAGTACGCGCGCTAGGTTGTTTAATTGATGATTTACTAAGTGTTTGCAGCGACAATAATGCAATAGCAGTTAAGCTTGCGCAACTAGCTAAGCAATGCATGACAACTGATATTATACAGCGCCCCACACTTTCGCAGTTAAGCACACAGCTAACTACACAGTTATAAAACGTCGTAAATTTATAAATGGCACAAAAAAACCACGCAATGCGTGGTTTTTAACGTTATTTATATAACCTTAAACTCTAAAATTATAAAAACTTACCTAACGCTTTAACTTGATCTAACATGCGGTTTGAAAAACCCCATTCGTTATCGTACCAAGCCATAACTTTAACCAATTTACCATTCGCTCTGGTTTGTGTTGAATCAAACACACAAGACGCTGGGTTATGGTTAAAATCAATAGAAACAAGCGGCAGCTCATTATATTGTAAAATGTCTTTCATTGAGCCCGTTGACGCTTCTTTCATAATTGCATTAATTTCTTCAATGCTGGTATCGCGCTTCGCAATAAACGTAAAATCAACCAAAGAAACGTTAATTGTAGGCACACGTACCGACATACCATCTAACTTGCCTGCAAGTTCAGGTAGCACTAAACCAACAGCTGCAGCTGCGCCAGTTTTAGTTGGGATCATCGACTGCGTTGCACTACGTGCACGGTATAGATCAGGATGATATACATCTGATAAGTTTTGATCGTTGGTATATGCATGAATAGTGGTCATGCTGCCTTGATCAATGCCTACCGTGTCGTTAATTGCTTTAGCAATCGGTGCTAAACAGTTAGTAGTACACGAAGCGTTTGAAATAATTTGGCTTTGTGCATTAAGTACTTCGCTGTTAACGCCATGCACTACGGTTGCATCCATATCTTTACCCGGTGCCGAAACAATTACTTTTTTAGCGCCAGCAGTAATGTGCTTAGCAGCAGCTTCGCGGCTAGTAAACAAACCAGTACATTCTAAAACAATATCAACATTTAACGCTTTCCATGGCAAATTTGCCGGGTCGCGCTCTTGCGTTAAAGTAATAACATCGTCGCCAATTAGCATAGTGTTATCGGCTAGCGTTACTTTATGAGCAAATTGTCCGTGTACTGAGTCAAATTGCGTAAGATGAGCATTAACATTAGCTGGGGCTAAATCGTTAATTGCAACAATTTTAATCTCATTATTTTGTGCCGACTCGTAAAGTGCACGCAATACATTGCGACCTATACGGCCATAGCCATTAATTGCTACGTTAATCATTTTTGACTCCTATTTACTTCACAAGCTTGTCGAGCAAGCGCTTCAATAGCTTGCCAGTCTTTATTTTCAATTAGTTGTTTATCTAACATCCAGGTACCACCCACACAAATAACATTATTTAGTGCTAAGTAGTTAGGTGCAGTAGCGAGCGTTATGCCGCCCGTTGGGCAAAAAGTAATATCGGGTAATGGCCCACCGATTGATTTAAGCATGGCGGTTCCGCCTGCGGCTTCTGCCGGAAAAAACTTTAAATACTTAAAACCGTGCGACGCTAGTTTCATAACTTCGCTTGGCGTAGCAGCGCCTGGTAAAAACGGGATATCGCTCGTTTTTATCAGTTCAAGTAGCTCGTCACTAACCCCTGGGCTTACCATAAAGTCAGCGCCTGCAGCTACCGAAGCGTCAAAGCTGGCTTTATCAACTACCGTACCTGTGCCTACATAGGCCTCAGGTACAGCTGCTTTCATTAGTTTTACCGCTTCTGCCGCAATGGGCGTGCGCAAAGTAATTTCCAGCGCTTTTAAGCCACCGTTATATAAGGCTCTAGCAAGTGGCGCTGCATCTTCTAATTTTTCGATTACCACTACTGGCACAACTGGCGCCGATGCTAATATTTTTTCAATACTCATTACGTGTTCCTCATTACCCACAATGGCTGATTATTCTTCAATTCCGAAAGCACTCGCACCTAAATCGGCGCTGCTTACGATATTTCTAAATCCGGTAAATAACTCTCGGCCTGTGCCAAAGGTTAAGCTTGGTAGGCTTAATTGCAGTTCACGTTTAGCAAGCTCTTCATCGCTAACATGTACTTTTAATATGCCGTTTGGTGCATCTAAAGTAACTAAATCACCTTCATGAATTTTAGCAATTATGCCGCCTTCAACTGCTTCTGGCGCTAAGTGAATCGCCGCAGGTACTTTACCCGATGCGCCCGACATACGACCGTCAGTTACAATAGCTACTTTAAAGCCTTGATCTTGTAGCGTTGCCATTACAGGTGTTAATTTATGTAGCTCTGGCATACCTTTAGCTTTAGGGCCTTGCTCTTTTAGCACTGCAATAAAGTCTTGGTTTAATTCGCCGCGGCTATAAGCATCTTGTAACTCACCTTGCGAGCTAAATACTTTAGCTGGGGCGGTAACTACTTGATGTTCAATTGCTACTGCCGATACTTTAATAACCGCTTTGCCTAAGTTACCCGTAAGCAGTTGTAAACCACCTTGCTTACTAAACGGATTACTCACTGGGCGAAGTACATCTTCATCGTGTGAGTTATCAGGGCAAGCTACCCATTTAATTTTGCTTGGGCCGGTTGCATCACTCATTATTAAGCTGTTGTCTTGATCAAGACGCGGCTCGGTCATATAGGGTGCTAAACCATCGCCTAGCATAGTTTTAACGTCGGTATGTAAGTAGCCTGCACTGGCAAGTTCACGCATTAAAAAGCCCATACCACCGGCTGCTTGAAAATGATTTACATCAGCAGAGCCATTAGGGTAAATACGCGTTAATAGTGGAACCTCAGCTGATAAATCAGACATATCTTTCCACGTTATTTGAATACCTGCCGCTTTGGCAATAGCCACAATGTGAATGGCGTGGTTAGTAGAGCCACCGGTAGATAGCAAACCAACCAAACCATTTACTATGGTTTTTTCGCTGATCACATCCGCTAAACACGGGCTGTCTTTATCGTCGGTTAATTGCTTAAGCATGGTTTCTACCGCATTACCGGTTAAACCATCGCGAAGCTCTGTGTATGGGTTAATAAACGAGCTACCAGGAAGGTGTAAGCCCATTATTTCCATTAACATTTGATTTGAGTTAGCAGTACCGTAAAAAGTACAGGTACCAGCACTGTGGTAAGACGCGCTTTCGGCTTCTAGCAAGTCTTCGCGGCTTACTAAGCCTTGCGCAAACTTTTGACGAATACGGGCTTTTTCTTTATTTGGAATGCCTGATTGCATTGGTCCTGCCGGTAAAAAGAACACCGGTAAATGGCCAAACGACAGTGCACCAATTAATAACCCTGGGACTATTTTGTCGCATACGCCTAAACAAAAAACGCCATCAAACACATCGTGCGATAACGATATTGCCGTAGACATAGCAATTACATCGCGTGAAAAAAGTGACAATTCCATGCCGTCACGCCCTTGCGTAACGCCATCACACATTGCTGGTACGCCGCCTGCCACTTGAGCTGTAGCGTCGTATTTAGTAGCAATGCTTTTAATTAAATCTGGGTAATCTTTATAAGGCACATGTGCCGAAAGCATATCGTTATATGAGTTGATAATTGCAAGGTTTGGTTGCTCATCGGCTTTTAAACGCGCTTTGTCATCGGTGCTACACGCAGCCATAACGTGGGCAATATTACCGCAGCCTAATCCAGCACGAACTCTTGTTTGTTTTTTTGCGTGCGAAATGCGATCTAAATAAGCTTGGCGGGTTGCTTTACTGCGCGTAATGATACGTTCGGTGACTTCTTGAATTCGTGGATGCAACATAATTAAACTCAGCTCTATTCGTTAGAGGATAAAGGCTCAGTGGCAATTAAAGACTCCACGTAATTAATTGCACTGAGCATCTTTGGCTTACCCGTTCAAAGGTACCTTATCAGAGGGCCTCTCACAACCTCTCTGACACCGGTGTCACTGTATTAACGCACGACCATGAC
The DNA here is from genome assembly GCF_015864415.1 of Pseudoalteromonas sp. SCQQ13. Classification (NCBI taxonomy): domain Bacteria; kingdom Pseudomonadati; phylum Pseudomonadota; class Gammaproteobacteria; order Alteromonadales; family Pseudoalteromonadaceae; genus Pseudoalteromonas; species Pseudoalteromonas sp. SCQQ13. Next base: position 149,410 of record NZ_JADYXG010000011.1, read on the forward strand.
ACCGGTGTCAACCCTGTCTAATAAAAATAGTCACTTTTTTTAACATAGCCAACTATTTTTTATAAATAGTCATTTAATAATGTTGTATAGCATCGTTATATTTAACGACAGCCAACAAAAAGCCCGAATATGCTTTGTGCACATTCGGGCTACTGTAAATATTCGTTTTAAGTTGAGTTTATTTAACCTGCGCCGTCGACTCGCGAGTAATTAAACGCGCCTCTAGGGTCACCTGATACGCAACCTCTTGTGGCTGAATAATATGAGCAATAAGCTGAGTAACCGCCTGTTTGGTCATTTCTTCAACTGGCTGCGCTATGGTAGTTAACCCAGGCCAAATATGGCGTGCTATAGGGGCGTTATCAAAGCCAGCAATTGAAATATCATCGGGCACACGTAAACTGCGTTGAGTTGCTAATTTAAGTACGGCGGCTGCCATGTAATCGTTTGAAGCAAATACTGCGGTTGGCCGTGGCGATAAATCTAAAATACTACGGGCACTGTCTACCCCTGAATGATAACTAAAGTTACCCTCTTCTACTAAACGCTCTTCAAATTCAATACCATGGCTTGCTAACGCCCGTCGGTAACCTTTAAAACGCTGCTCAGTGGCACTGTGATCGGGATGACCTTTAATAAAAGCAATTGATTTATGGCCCAGTGTAATTAAATGCTCGGTTATTTCAAATGCCCCTTGCTCGTCATTGCTGCGCACCGAAATCGAATCATCTTCAAGTACTGCAGAGGCAACGCGTGCATAAGGTATTTTTTTCGATTTTAAAAAATCAACTAGTTCAGCAAAGTCCGAAAAAGGCGGCGTTAATACAATGCCATCTAAGCGTGATGACTGCAGTAACTGATCAATATTATTGATTAGTGCTTCACCGCGCAGCTCACAAGGATGAATTAATAAATTGTAATTGTTTTCTTGGCAGGCAGCCAATGCGCCTGTTTGCACGCGGGTAATATAACTTTTACTTGGATTATCGTAAATACAACCAATAATAAAACTGCGATTTTGAGCAAGACCACGGGCAATAGGATTAGGCGTATAATCAAGCTCTTTAAATACTTTAAGTACCTTTTCGCGGGTAGCTGCACTTACATTTGGCTCGTTATTTAACACCCGAGAGACTGTTTTTTTAGAAACCCCCGCATAACTCGCTACACTATTTATGGTGACTTTTTTCATCTATTTACTTCCAAATACCAGCAGCATTATTCCTGCTTACTATTATGCAAACACGCCGCAGCGCCAATCAAAGGTATATTATCTTGGGTTACTAGCGTAACAGGAACTTGCCCGTTATATTGCGACATAATACCTTTTTGTGAAAAACGTTCAACAAAACGACTCTCTAACAAGCGCGATTGCATGCGTGGCAATATACCACCGCCAATAAATAAACCGCCCAACGCACCATAAGCTAATGCTAAATCGCCTGCGGCACTGCCAAGCCAGTCACAAAACTGGTTTAGAGTTGCATCGCAAACCTCACACTCGCCGGTATTGGCTAAATTACTAATTTGCGCGGCATCTAAATGCTTAGCAGTAATACCTTTAACCGCCGCCATCGCTTTATATAAATGGGCAATACCCGGGCCTGAAAAAACAGTTTCTAAAGACACATGCGGATGTTCTTTGCGTAATTCTATAAGTAACTTTGCATCTAAATCGGTAACGGCAGCCAGCGATATATGCCCGCCTTCAGAGCTAAGCACCGCACTAGACTGCGCTGTTCTAACTAGGCAAGCTGCACCAAATCCTGTGCCTGGGCCCATAACTGCAATGTTTGAGTTTTCATCGGCTTGCCCTGCTTTAATAACCACATTTTGGTTACTATCTAAATAAGGGGCAGCGTAGGCAAATGCAGCAAAGTCGTTAATAACTTCAAGCTGCAAAAAAGAAAAAGCCTGTTTAAACTCACTAACGCTAAAATGCCAACCTAAATTAGTAAGATGCACCTGCCCTGCTTTTATAGGGCCTGCCACCGCCAAACACGCGCGCACCGGTTTAATGTGAGGCACAGTTGATAAATAATGGCGTGTTGCATTTTGTAACGAGCCAAAGTCGGCACTAGGAAAGGTATGATTATATTCTATAACAAATTCGTTTTTTGCTGCATCAAAGGCAGTAATTAGTGCAAACCGCGCATTGGTACCACCAATATCGGCAACTAAAATAGGATCAAATTGGGCAGAAGAGTGTAAGCTCATAGTGTTATCTCTTTTGTATAATACTAATCTTATTAAAAACAATGAACATTTTAACTAATTAAATAACTTACTCACTGCGTTAAAACAATTCATATAAAACAACTCTATATGATTACTTTCGCCTTGTGATTAAACCATTTTTTTGGCGCTATTTTTTTGCGTTTTAATAGTCCACTCTTTAATGCGATTAGTATAAGCGATTCATGCTTATTATTTTACAACGGGTAACCCATTGTTCTTTTTATTACTTTAGGCTATCACCCCAAAGCAGCTATCACAGTAAAAAAATGCTGCCTATAAAAATATAGGCAGCCAATACGTTTTGACAACAAAATGATAAAACGCCCTCATTATGACACCGGTGTCATGGGTAGATCAACTAAAAAAGTGCTTAATTGATAAATTAGCTTGAAATAAATCATTAATAAACGAGAATGGCTGCATTATTCTCTTTGTTATTTAAGTAGTGCTCATGAAAGGTAAAGCAACGTCATTTGATATAGCCCATTATGCTGGAGTGTCGCAATCAACTGTATCTCGTGCTTTACGTAACAGCCCCTTGGTAAACGAAGAGACCCGTAAGCGCGTTTTCGATATAGCTAAAAAACTCAACTATAAAGTAGACAAAAACGCCAGCAATTTACGCACCCAACAAAGTAGCACCTTAGCGCTATTATTGTTTGAAGATCCAACCTCTGATGAATCACAAATTAACCCGTTTTTTTTAGCCATGCTAGGCAGTATTACCCGCGCTTGTGCTAAAGAAGGTTACGATTTACTGGTGTCGTTTCAATCGGCCAGTGCCGATTGGCAAGCCGACTACGAAGATAGCCACCGCGCCGATGGTATTATTTTACTCGGTTATGGTGATTACTTAGATTATCAACCTAAATTTAACACCCTGCTTGAGCAAAACACCAAGTTTGTTTGCTGGGGGGCAACGGTCGACAATCGCCCCGATCTAACGGTGTGCTGCGACAATTATGGTGGCGGAAAACTAGCTGCAGCGCATTTAATTGCGCGCAACAGAACCGACTGCGCGTTTATAGGCGACGCATCGGATCATAGCCCTGAGTTTTTTGCCCGTTTTCAAGGTTTTAAAGATGAACTAAGCGCTAATAACGTAACCTTAAACGAACGTAAAACAGCAAATGCAATATCGACTGAAGAGTCGGGGTATCATGCCACTCGCTCACTAATAGCCAATAACATAAAATTTAATGCACTCTTTGCAGCCAGCGATTTAATAGCCATTGGTGCAATACGCGCACTCAAAGAAGCCGGTATTAGCGTACCAAAAGATGTTGCCGTAATAGGTTTCGATAACATCGCCATTGCCAGCTATACCAACCCACCTTTAACCACGGTAGAACAAAACACCACAGTAGCCGGACAAATGTTGGTAGAAAATCTATTAAAACTAATTCGAGGCGAAGCAGTACAAAGCACCCTACTCCCTCCAATATTAATTGCCCGAGGCTCAAGTTAACAGCCTGCATTACCTTGCTTTTAAATACTACCCAACAATATAAAGTGGCTCTAGGGCAATAACGGCTTAAAATTCAAAGTAACTTATTTTATTGTTTGCGGCCTATTGTCCTTCATCTTTTACATCTACCCCAAAGGTTCACCCCAATTTAACAGCCTATTTACGCATGAGTTTCGTATTAGTTTTTCTTATCTGAAGTAAGCGTTTTTAGCGTGATTTCTCACTCGTTATTTTGCTATTTTATCTATACAATCACGCCTTTATTATAAGTGTAAATTTCAAGTGACTATCTCATGCTATTAAGTATTGTTTTTATTATTGGTATTACAGCAGAAGCCATGACCGGAGCGCTAAGCGCTGGCCGAATGAAAATGGACTGGTTTGGCGTTAGCTTGGTAGCCAGTGCCACCGCCATAGGTGGTGGTAGCGTTCGAGATATTTTACTTGGTAACTACCCACTTACGTGGGTGCAACATCCAGAATATTTATTAATTACCTGTATGGCCGGCATTATCACCACTTGGTTGGCTAAATGGGTAGTTAAGTTTAAAGGCATATTTATGCGCCTAGATGCCCTTGGCCTAGCTGCTTTTAGTATTATTGGCTGCCAAGTTGGGCTAAATATGGGTTTACACTATGGTATTTGCGTAGTTGCAGCCATAGTTACTGGCGTATTTGGTGGTTTGTTACGTGATTTAATATGTCGTCAAGCGCCATTGGTATTACACCACGAGCTGTATGCCAGTGTTTCACTTATTGTGGCGTGTTTATACCTAGCACTGCATCACTATAATATTGATGACAATATAAGTATTATTGTTAGCTTAGTTACAGGGTACTTAATACGTATGGCATCGGTACGCTTTAAATGGCGCTTACCTGTTTTTAGTTTATTAGAACCCGCTAAGTAACTAATATTGCATGTTATTATGTGAAAGCCAGCTTAATAATGGCACCACTATAAAGTAAGGTGATTAGCAGCCCAATTGCTAAAGTAACTTTAGCTTTCATTGTTTGCTTTGGCTTTTGCGTAAATACAAAAACAGTTCTATACAGCGTACTAGGCACTATAAGCAACATGCTAAGTAACGTAGGAAATACCCCCATAATAAAACCAAAACCGAATCCTGAATTTTCTACTTGAGAATATAAAGCTACAAACCCAAACCAGGCGATAGCTATTAAAAAGAAAACAGCTCCGAGTGAAATATAAAAAAGTGCCATTATTAAAAATCCCTTTTCACATAACGAGCCTGTAGATAAACTCGTTTTTTATTTATTTTTATTGATAAACAAACCATAGCCGAGTTCCTATTTTGGTTCAATTTATTACGTTATTTTATGCAGAATATAAAGTGAGAGCTTGGTATTATTTTAATTGGTTGTTTTAATTGGCTTTTTTAAAGTGCCCTCCTCATTTTCATGAGGCTAGCTGTTGAGAGAACTGGCTTTTTATTAGTTATCTGTTTTGGGCTAAAGCGTATTATGAGCAACAAAAAGCCAAGGGCAAGCCACATAAAAGCATTATTAAATCGCTGGCATTTAAATGGATAAGGATTGTATTTAGGTGTTGGAAAACGAATACACCCTACGATGAATCGACGTATTTAGCAGCATTAAAACGCAGAGGCTCACCACTAGTAAAATTTGCAATTAATAGCTAAATTTCACTAGTCGTCCACCTCAGGGCGTGTTGTTAGGTATACTTTAACTGCACTATTTTTTTAAGGCGCCTTTTAATCAATCTTTGTTCACAATAAAGTCCAATAAAACCGCCAACACCAAAAGAAACAATAACTAGCATCCAATATAAAGGACTGGTAAATGATTGAATACCAGAGATATAAAGATATAGGTTAAACGGGAGAATAAAGAGCAAACCTCCTAAGACTTTAATAAACTCTCTAAGAAGTTCAGTATCAGATTTCGCTTCATCAACATATGAGATAATAATTTCATTTGGGGTATCTTTCAGTTTAGGAAATACCTTTTGTAACCAATTTAAATAATTCAATTATGCACCCTTGTTTGCTTGTATACAAAACGCCGCCAGCATGCGCGGCTTTGTAGTGAAGGCGAAGCCGCAGCGGAAAAGACGTCGCCGTGACTGGCCTTGTTATAAACCACCTTACTCACTTACTGCCGCCGATGCTGAACCAACATCTTTTTTAAACAGCAGTATGAATAGATAAATTACGCTAAAGATTGGAATAAGTGACAAAACAGCACCGAGTAAACCCGCAGCCGCTGGCTTTTGCATTTTACGACGGGCTACGTAATAGCATAGTGCGCCCATGATCAGCGCGAAAATGATTACAAATTGGCCGTACAAAGTAGCATTGATATTCAAATGAACTCTCCTTGTGGTTTATAACGCCCTGTTAACAGGCAAAAAATAGTTGGTTAAAATTAGCGACGAAGGAGCAAAACCAACTGTTTTTTGTCCTTGTTAAACAGCTTATAGTTCGACCAAGCCACTTAATTTAAAAGTAACTGACTATTATATTAAGTGGAATATGCTTCTGTTGGTTACG
>NZ_JADYXG010000012.1:0-28336 GCF_015864415.1 Pseudoalteromonas sp. SCQQ13
TTTTATGCCAGTGCGGAGAAGGTATTTGACCCATCCATTCGCTTTAAACCCGTTGTTGTTCTGACAAATAACGATGGGTGTATTTGTGCCATATGTCCTATTGCTAGAAAGCTTAATATCCCAAAATTTGAGCCTTACTTCAAAATTAGACCCTATTTAGAGCAGCATAATGTCGTCGTGCGCTCTTCAAATTATGAACTCTACGCTGATTTGAGTGAGAGAATGATGACGGTCATTAATCGTTTTTGTGATGACCATTATGTTTATAGTATTGATGAATCGTTTTTACGTTTTACTGGTTTTTCTAAAATCATTAATGACTGGGCTGATTACGGACACACAATACGACGAGCTGTATGGCGCGAGACAGGATTGCCTGTAGGTGTTGGCTTTGGCATTACGCCTACGCTAGCTAAAGCAGCCAACCATGCAGCCAAAAAACTCTCAGGTTATAATGGGGTTGCTGTTATTAATGATGATATCTCACGCCAAGAAGTCCTTATGCGTATGGATGTTACTGATGTCTGGGGTATTGGCTCTCGACTCGGTAGAAAACTTAAGGTCATGGGGATTAAAAGTGCATGGGATTTAGCAAGCCAGAACCCTAAAGAAATGCGACGCATGTTTAGCGTTGTTGTTGAGAGGACCGTAAGTGAACTCAACGGCATCGCCTGTTTAAGTTGGGATGAAGTAAAACAGAATAAAAAAGAAATCTACTCAACGAGAAGTTTCGGCGAAAGAGTAAGTGACTTAAATACATTAAAATCAGCCCTCGTAACACACGCAGCAATTGTTGGCCGCAAACTAAGGAAGCAGCAGTCATTAGCAAAACGACTCGTGATATTCGCTGCAAGCTCGCCACACGAAGACGTGTATTATAAGAAATCTTTGCTCTATGATTTTCCTATACCTACATCAGATACCAGTGTTATAGCCAATGCTGTTTCAGATGTTATTGATGATATTTTTAAGGCTAACACGCGCTTTTATCGCTGCGGTATTGGCGCAATAGAATTAGAAAGTGAGTTATTTCAACAAGCGGATATGTTTTCTGTAAGCAAAGATAACCCAGAAGTAATGGCGTGTTTGGATGCTATAAATAAACGTTATGGGGTCGGCACTTTATCTTTAGGAAGTGAAAAGCTCACAAAATCATGGAACATGAAACGGGCTTTTTTATCGCCCCATTACACAACCCGCTGGTCAGATATTCCAATCATAGATTGTGATTGAGCTGGGTTAGAGCCATCAAATATTGAATGTGATAACAGTGTATTTAGTTTATAAGGTTACAGGAAATCTTTATTGGAATTTCTTAATTAAAACCCTTTTTGCCTTGTGTAGCGCTACAGTATTTTTAATTTAGACCCACTTTAGTTATATCTATGGCTCCTTTCTTCAGGTTAATTCCAGTCGGTAGATATGTATGAAGGTTTATGTTTGGCATAACTGCCAATTTTTCTTTGATAGCTGATTTATATTCTGAATCAGAGTATTTAATTGTTAATTCAATGCTCATCCCTGTTTTTTCCTTGTAGTACCTAACATTTAATAGTGCGCTCATTGCTGCCGACTAAACGCTCATTTATCTACTTTATATAGTTTTAATAAATAACCTAAGGTATTACTATTACTATTTTTTCTTAAGCTTTAAAGTAAAAATAAAAAAACTAATATGCGCGCGTCGCTCATTTTCATTAATATATGCGCAAAGATCAGTTTAACCAATTAATTAACTACTATATTTAGCCAATCCCAATGAACGCTCATCGCTCAAAGCTGTCAAGCTGAGTTACTTTACTATCGGCAATTCATCAATAGTACACATACCAGTTCGATACTTTATAGCCTTGTTGGAACAGCAAAGGCAAATAATCTTGTGGTACATGTCTATATTTCTACTTGCTTAAAGCACATATCTTTGCAGGTTATATAATCTAGGATCACTATTACCTAGGAACGTTAAGTAAGGCTAGGTGTTGTTAGCTAGACCATCAAAAAGGGCCTCTTAGCTATGTAAAGTCTTCCCTTACCTATTAATCGTTAGCTATACGCTTACTAAAATTGCTTTTTAAACTCAATTTAAGTCAGAGGTGTCAAACCCTTGTAGTGTATCTTTTTGATTCTCACTTCAAGTGATTTAATTAGTATGTTTTGATTTTAATCTTCACTGAATAACTCATCAATTGAGACATCAAAGATTTGTGCAAAACGTTTTACCTCTATATCGGTAACTCTTCTAACATTAGATTCGATCTTAGCCAATGTACTACGCGTTATTTCCCACTGTTTAATCTGACATTTAGCGACTAAAACTTCTTGTGTCCATGATTTACTTTCTCTAATTTGCTTTATATTCTTCCCAACAATATTCATTACATCATTTGCTCCGTATACGGAGCTTGATTGTCACAAATAAAATCATTAAAATTGCTCCGCTATCGGAGCGTCGGATTTGTTTAGGGGTTATCTTGAATATAGAACTTTGTGTTGCACAAATAATTAAAGCGCAAAACTTTAATAACTTTACAACCAGTGAAGTCTGTTCATCATACATTACCCTAAAGAATGATCCCTTCTTAGATCCTATCGTTATAAGAAAAAAGTTATATTTTGAACTTTTAAAGTTTGTAAATAAAGGATGGTTAGTTAAGAGAAATACTATTAAAGATGGAACAACACGCTTTAGTAAAACTAAATTATTTGATGGTGAATATTTTGATTCTTTGCAAATCAAACAACCAGTGAAAATAAGCTTTGAAAAAGAAACATATAAAAGTTTAATCGCAAAGCTAAATCATTATAAATCAGAATTGTTATTAAATATCGGTGAGTCAGAAGCATATAAAGACCTGTATTCAGAACATCCCGAACTAGTTGATGAGATTCAACCTCTATTTAATGTAGCTAAAGACAATAATACAAGAATACTAGGAAAGATAAGAGCTATTGAAAGCTTACTTGAGCAAGATAAACCCATAGAGAAGATATGAAATTAAGACAATGGCAAGCGGAATGTATTGATTTAGCTTTAGCTCGATACAGAAGTGGTAATAGCCACTTTTTAGCTTTAGCGACGCCAGGTGCAGGTAAAACTTTGATGGCTTCAGAATTAGCCGATCAGTTATTAAAAAATAATCTCGTAGATCTAGTCGTTTGTTTTTCACCGTCTACCATTGTTGCAATGGACTTTAGTGAAAGTTTGCACTTAAGAACACAAGAGCGTTTTGATGGTTTGATTGGCGCTAAAGGCCGTTCGCTTACCTATCAAAATTTGCAGCATCTGGATACAAGCTTTTGGCACCTGTTTGAGCGATATCGTGTTTTTGTAATATTTGATGAGGTACACCATTGTGCAGGCTCAAATATTGATAACGCGAATGCGTGGGGTGAGAAAATAATTCTTAACATTCAAGAAAAGGCATTATTCACTCTGGCATTAACGGGCACTCCGTGGCGTTCAGATTTGGCTCCTATCGTTCTTTCTAATTATATGCACTCTAGCAATAAAATATCTTGTGATTACATTTACGGGCTTTCTGAGGCCATTAGTGCTGACGTTTGCCGGATTCCTCAGATAATTGCTATTGATAATAATAATATTTCGGTTGTTGGTAAAGAAGAAACAAAAACTTTTGATAGCTTTAGTTCTTTACTGTCGCAATCAATAACTCCTTATCAGGATATTATTGAAAATGAAGTCGTTATTAAATACGTAATATCTTCTGCTCATAAGAAGCTCTCCAGAATTAGATTAATTAACCCAGATGCAGCAGGTTTAGTTGTTGCTTCATCTGTAAAACATGCAAATCAAATATCACAATTAATGAAAGTGAGCTTGAATGAAGCTTCGATAGTTGTAACTTATAAAGAGAAGTGTCCAGCGAATATTATTCAAACCTTTAAGGCTGCGAAAAGTAAATGGATAATTTCAGTGGGAATGATCAGCGAAGGAACTAATATCCCTCGATTACAAGTTTGCTGCCACTTGAGCAATATAAAAACCGAAATGCATTTTAGACAAATTTTGGGGCGAATACTTAGAATGACAGGATCGAAGAATCAAGAAGCCGTTTTTTACATGCCTGCAGAGCCTAAACTGTTGGAGTATGCTTATCGTGTTAAGCAAGACGTTCCATTTGAAGTTGATGTGGTAAAGTTTGAAAAGATAGAATGCGAAGTTCAAGGACAAGCTCTAGATAAAAAGTTAAATTCCGTGACTTTTGACACAACAAGGTCTGTTACTCCTAAAATTGGAATTAATTATATTTTTGATCAACTAGAATGTATGGATGATGTTATTAAACAATCAAATTATTCTAACAAAAATGAAATATTCGAAGAGCATTTCTTGACGCATTCTTATGAGCAAACCATTAATATCTATGGGCGATTTAAGCAGGAATCGATTGCTTTAGGGTTGAGTGAATTGGGAGAATAGTTTTGGTTAGCGCGGGATTTGTAGATAGCTAATCATCCAAAGCCTCAAAATACAAGTGGTCAATTGATTTTGGTATTTGGGGAGTTCTGAGGGCACAATAGGGCACCTAGAAACTTCCTGTAGCCTTCTAAATTCGACTAAAAAACTTAGGCAAAGTCGGCCTAGAGATACCGCGTATACGGCACACCAGACCTGAATTTTTAGTGTCTTCGTAAAGCTCAATCCACTTTAGGAACTGTATAATTTTTTGTTGATAAGGCCGCAATATATTGAAACAATTTCTGTGAATCATACAAGATAGTTTATCAGATACGTTTCCTTTCCAGCTCGGTTACCTTTGATTTTAGGTGCTGAATTTCTTCCATCGCTTCACTGAGTTCTCGAACATATGCTTTAACTTGCTTATCACGATTAGCCGCCAGTTTTATAGCATCATTATATAAATTCTCTAGGTTTCTATATTTAGCGGCAAGTTCCTGTTGTGAATCTAATATTTTTGATTCTACAGCTTTATCAAAGTAACTATACAATTGCCTGTTTTCTATTTCTTTTATTGTAGATTCCAGCTCTGATTTTCTTGTTTCTAGTTCAGGCTTTGAAAGATTACGACCTTGATTTGCTTTGGTACTTATATTATTCCAAGCTTTTTTGAGGCGAATATTCTCCAGCTTAATATGCTCAATCAATTCAGGCATTCGGTCTTCTCTGATATTAGAACGGCCAATATCTAAACGTTTGGCTAGTTGAGCAAGTACTATGGTTCGCTCTGTGGGGGGTAAGTTAGATGCATATCTGGGATTTTCAAATTTAGCTTCAATTTCCTTGATAATATCCAGCGTTGCAAGATAAAGTTTTTCTTGCAACGGTTTTCTTTTTGCCCATTCAGGTATCGATGGTTCCTTTGGTGTTTTAATAAATTTTTCTAGTGAAAATCTAGTCATATCAACCACCCATCGCATCGAGGATTTTTTCGGCTTGATTGATAATTTTTCGAGATGCTTCAACCGCCTTACTTTTAACTTCTTTACCCCACAATTTTTCTTGACCCTCAATCATATTTTGGTGACTTATTGCAGTTCGAATTATCATATCTTTATTACTAACGCTTGATGCTGCAAAATTCACGCATTCCGTGCAGAGTGCGAAACAGCCATTTTCTAACAATGGTGTTTGCGTTTTCCTGTCGTAACATTTTGCTAATGTTCGGGTGTTTTTACGTACTATACAGTAACCGTATTCATGGGCGCTGATGGATTCAAACTCATCTGCAATGGATTCAATAAACTCATGTAACTCTGAATCATCTATTATGGTGGCGTCCATTGCTTTTGCAAGATAACTAACAACCTTTCCAGTCATATCTTTTTTGAAATTGGGGTCGTTTATGACATTGATATTTTCATATGCAATACGCTCTAATATTTCACATAAATACTTACGCTCAATACTTTCTTTAACTTCTTTATTAAGCTTGTTAAATGTATACGTTGTTATAAAATAGCTACCATAGGCGTGCATAAAATGCTTTCTAATCGCTTCTAAAACATTCCCCTCAAAACGGCGTAAGGCAAATTCAGCCCATGTATGACGAAACATATGTGGATGTATATGCTCAACGTCCTCTCTTAATTCAGGGTGCTTTTCAATAGCGTCATTAAACAATGCAATGAGTGTCAATCGGATACCCTCCGAGGTTGAAATCCTAAACTTTTTTGCGGTCAGTTTGTCAGTTTTCTTATCAACACCATCTGAATTAAATGCTCTAAGTAATAAAGGTATTCTATTTTTATCTTTGCGATTACGCTTGGTAATTAAACTACAGCTTACCATGAGTTTTGCAGACTCAAGGGTTAAACCACTTAACTGTCTTGCTTCTGAAATACCATTATTCGTTTTTATTATTTCACTCTTGAACATCCATGTTCCATCTGGACTCTGTTGGTAGTCATCACCACTAATACTTAACAACTCACTAACTCGTATTCCGGTTAAAGCGAGAAAAATGAGAATACAAGCATCGTAAATTTTGTTGCATTGCGAAGATATAGCTTTAGTGCTTAAATCTAAATTCGCATCAATTTCAATATTATACTTTTCAAGTAAACTCTTTATTAACCGACAGTCTTCTTTAGTTTTAACTCGTAGTGTAGCCTCTTTATTTGAGCAAAAATTTAAAAAAGTCCCATTACGCCAAAGATCTTTAATGTTAATTTTTCTTTGTCTAACAAGCGGCATAAACTCAGAGAAAAATAACGTGTGTGGGTCACGAATTACATCAATGGCTCTTTGAACCAGAATTAGGAAAAAAACCATAGGAACTGATTTAACAACCTTATTTACTACCCATTTGTCGTAGTCTATATCTAATCGGTTAAGGATTGGTTTTGCAGCTTCTGTTAAAAAGTCATAAGTAATGTGTTTAGTATAACCATCATCAATACGACCTAATAAATAATGTTCTCTTGTGACATTGATTGTATCGACAAGCCCTTTTAAACTTCCGTAAACGAGTGTTTCTGATTTCAGTTTATCTGACCAGAGGATATTGTTTTCAATAGCATCCTGAAAAAGCTTAACTAAATCTTTCTCTTCCCATAGTGATATAGGTGTTGATGGTTTGTTTTGACTTGCCCAAACAGCAATTCTTAAAAGATTTATGTGCCAATTTTTTACCGTTCCAGTCCTACCTACTAGTGTCTGAGCTTCAATATTATCCCAACCATCTAATATCTCCACAAATGCTTTTTTTGCCCACAACTGCCATTTAGTTTTGATATTATTTCGAGCAAAATTTACTTTCCACACTCTAGGGTTTCCGTTCTCATCACGTTTTATTAGATCCACGCCAACAAGTACATCATTAGTCAGCTTATTTATCGGTGCATCACTATTAATTCTTTCTTGTGCCATTTGTGTATTCATAAACGTTCCTAAATTAATGATTCAAACTGTACATTTAGTGTCTGTGAAAGCATCTTTCCTGCTTTCACAATTGGGCTTGGAAATTGACTCAACACTTTTTCTAAATAGACTCTTTTCGAGGCTGCATTTAGCGCTTTAGAGTAAGAGGGGGTATCATTAAGTAATTTAGGAATTTCATTATTAATATGACTAATTCTTAAATACAAAAGTGCTGCAGTTAATTCATTTGCCACAAAGATAGTTTCTTTTCCATTTTGAATTTCACCGGTTAATCCAATATCAGCTTCTACTTCTTGTAAAATAGCTCTCATATCGTCTTGTACATTTTCACAACCCAATAATTGTTTTGCTTCAATCAAGTTAACCACTTTTGTTTTTTTTAGGTATTGGCCAATCTTTTCTGCATCTTGCTCCATCAGCTCCGCAACCCTAGTTGCAAAATCATAATCAACAGACTTTTTAGGTGCGCGATCATCATAGATTCGACGTCTAGTACTTAAGCTATGTCCTCTCAAACTCGAACTAATATTTGGATCATCTGATGTTAGCGGTTCGTCAGAACCTTTCTCGACAACGGTGAGAGAAGACTCCATGTAGTTACGGCTTTGGCCTATCATACTAATGCTTAGACCAAGGCACCCTTTTTCAGCATTTTTAGACAACACCGCGCTATTATGTTTTATCAGTGCTGATAACCATTGAATAAATGGCTCTGAATCATTCTTTGATACATCGTTGATAAGCTTATTATTTGTAGATGTCCCAGGTGTTACTAACAATTCAAAAAAGCTCCAGTTGGAACTTTTGTATCGACCTATAACTCCTCTACGCTGGGTATTACTGCTTCCTGAATATGGAAATAACAAGTCTCCATCTTTGTTATTTGCCCATTGCTTCCAACTCAAACAGCTGTCTACGTATGCTCTTAATGCTGAGTTAATGAGAGTGTTGTGGCCATATATACCAGAAGCGTAAGTATTTTTTGACCTATTTTTTACATGTTGGATTTGCAACCCGTCTGAATTGAACTCTATATCATTTAAAGTCTGCCGAGCTTGGTTACTTGCTTGTATTCGTTCACTAGCAAAAATACACTGTGCTGCAAAAATTTCTACTTCCGATGGCGCTATCAAATGCCGATACGTGAGTGACTTCATCCAAGTGATAACCATTCTTTGGTTAGTTGCAATATGCTTTGGTAAGCGAATATTACTTACAATCTTAGCTTTCTGTGACTTTAAGCCAAGACCAAACATCCGTTCTATTACTGTTTGACATGTATCTTGCGATAACACTTTCCCTAATTTATGTTTAAACCCAGCAATAACTCTCTCGAACAACATTCCATCATTAGTTTTCAACACGGATTTTAGAAGCACTGTGTAAGCATTTTGAGAAAGTTTAACTTCCTTTATGATATTTTTTGTCAATTTTTTAATATTACCAGCATACAACCGCCCAGCATTTAAAGGAGGAGCATCAACAGGAAAGGTTTTTAGCAAAGCTAATTGCGTTTCAATTTTAGAATCATCTAGTAGTAACTTCCTCTGCCTATCGTGCTCTAGTAAGATCCAAGTGCATGTTATCCTTAAGGATCTAATTAGTTCAGTGTCAGAATATCCTGTATTAAAATACGCAGACATTGACTTTATTGGATTACTTTCTACGGATTGAATTTTTACAGCTTTTGAGAGGTACTGCCAAAACCTTTCTTTGTGAGAACTATCTAACGCATTATCAGTATCTAATGCAGTGTGTCTTATAACTTTTGTTATAAAAAGATTAGAATGACGTATTATAGTTGATCCTGCATTACTACTTTTCAAATATTGGACAAATTCAGATAACACAGAATTTGGTATTCTTTGATCATTGGTGTATTGATACTGTGATAAAAAGTTAAAAAAATATATAACATAACTAGCATAATTAGTTTGTGTGCCCTTCGCATATTTTGCAAAAATTGGGCTACTCAGATATGCCATGAAAATATCACAAAGGACTGAGTTGATCTCATCCGGAACTCTAACACAAGTAGAAAAGCCTCTATTGTCCTCAAAAGTTAATTCGCGAATGCCCTTAGAATAGTGATTATTATTTTTTTCATCTGATAGATGAGTGTTACTGACAGCAATGGAAATGTAATCGCTCATTTTACCTACCTATATTAAACTTTTGACGGAATGTTTGACCAAAGAATGTATTGTTAAGCGATAATTCTTCGATTATCTTTAAACGGTTATTTAAAACTGCATCGTAAAAAATATAGATCTCCGTTGTTTTAGGATTTGAATGCCCCATCCATTGTGTGACAAAGACTCTGGGGTCAATACCTACTTCAACACAGAAGCTAACCATATTTGTTGCATAACAAGCCCTTAATAGATGGTATGAGCGTTCTTCCCAACGTCTATATTCACTTTCAATTAATGTACATGATGAGAGATAGTTATTCTTACATTCCCTAAAAAGTTGCGAGCCGTATGATTTATTCATTAACGGCCTTCCATTTTCAGCACAGAAAATTGAATTAGTAATATGTTTTGCTCTTCCCCAAATGAAATTATAAATCGCTTCAGTTATCTGGGGTCCTAACCTGATAGTTCTTAATTTTTTTCCCTTGCCCCGAACCCCAATTTCAATTGATTGAATTGTGCGTTTGTCTTGTTTAGGTAAAAGCTCACGTAATTTATTAGCATTTAAATTACCATATGAAACTAATTCACCGGATCTGAAACCACCGTAATAACCCAATTTTAAAGCTAACTCATCTCGTTCTTTTAGAAATGGACTTTTCGTTTTGATTGATCCTAAGATAACTTCCTCAAAAGTATTCTTACTCAAATAAGTTCTATGAAGCTTTGTCGTCATCCCATTCAACATTGTTTCAGTGCTTATGTTATCTGCGTAACTGAATGAAAAACAGGATTTTCTACTCATAAATCCATTATCGTAACAAAAAGTATAAAAACGATTGATAGCAGCTATGTGCCGAGTAATAGTTGCCGGTTTAAGACATTTTTTTTGATTAAGGAAGCCATTCAAGTACCCATTCATTTGAGTATCTGTTACAACTTTATAATTATCTATTCCACCTAAGCTCTGATGGAGCATGGAAAAATGACTTCAAATCATTTGCATAACCTCGAGTAGTATTTTCTGATGCTCCTTTGATAGCTTCTTTAAATAAAAACAAACTAGGTTCAAAAAGTGGGACATTGTTTTTACCAACTAAGCAGTAAAAATTTAATTTGCGTGCCCCATACTCGTAATCCCATACTCGCTTAACATTAATCATTTTTATCTCTTAGTGTAATATGTTGACATACATTATCAAAAAAATTTATGTCAACAAATAACTGCTTTATATCAACATTCTAATAAATACACATATCGCAACTAGCAAGTTTGCGCATGCATACAAAGCAATGGCCTTGAGAATAGCTTTTTTTGGTTTTTTTACCACAGCTAGAGCATAAAATTGTGCCGCTAAAAGTAAGCGTTAGCTCTTTACCTATAAATGCATTTAAGTCGACTAAGTGCTCACCCACAGGTAAGTGATATTGTACCGGCTCGGTTAAGCTCGATTTTAATTTACGCAATGTGCCTTGCATCTTTACTTGGCCCCTAAAGATGTTAAAAAGGGGAGTCTAACATTTTTAAATTATATTGGCTGTTTAAGTACTGTAAATAATCGTCATACGCGAGTGGTTTGGCGTAAAGGTATCCTTGTGCGTGATCGGCGTTCATACCTTTAAGTAAGTCGTGAACCTCTTGCGTTTCTACCCCTTCAATAGTAATTGTTGACATCCTCCACCACCTCGCCAAGCGCCTGAACAAGTTCAGGAAAGGAGGGGGATTCCGATTAGTTTAAAACCATCGGGGCCTTGTGATCACTCATAAGGCAAGTTCCTGCTTCAACAAGCTGACTAATGTCAATCTCTCCACAGGCTAGAACGCGATGACCTCGCGCTAAAATATTTAATGCGCCAACATGATCCGCATTATCTTGATAACCGCACTTCGCACATTCAAACTTAGACTGCGTTAATCGGTTATCTTTTGATTGATGACCACACGCCGGACACGTTTGACTGGTATGTTTCGGATCAACAAAAATAACCTGACCGCCGAGCCAATCCTGCTTATATTTCAGCATTTCTTTAAACATTCCCCATCCTTGATTGAGAATGACGCGGTTTAAGCCAGATTTTTGTTTCACCATTTTTCCATGCTGCTCACTGTTGCCTTTGCTGTTTTTCGTCATATTTCTAATTTTAAGATCTTCTAGCACGATGATTGCGTGGCTTTTGCTCAACTGTGTTGAGATCTTATGTAATTTGTCATGACGAATATTGGCAACTTTCGTATGAAATGTTGTGATCTTTGCTTTTAATTTTTTCCAATTACTTGAAAATTTCACTTTTCTAGCAAGTTGCTTCTGTAATCGTTTGATCCTGATTGTCTGTTTACTGGTATCTATCGGCTCCACAAAACTGCCATCAGAAAGGGTAATTAGGTGTTTCACGCCTAAATCTCCCCCAATCATGGCGTTTGATGGGTGCTTAGGTGGTGCTACTTCTTGTTCAACTTGGATTGAAACAAACCAGTGCTTTCCTTTTTGTGAAACAGTGACGTTTTTAGCTTTTCCTAAAATAGCTTGGCTTTTTCTAACATTAACCCAACCGATTTTAGGTAAAAAAATACGTTTCCCATTCTTGTCGATTTTAAAGCCTTGAGGAAAACTAAAGCTATTCACCTCTCCTTTTTTCTTAAAAGTAGGCATCCGTTTGAGTGGTTGGTTTTTATCGAATGCATCTTTAAAGGCGCGTTCAAGCTGTTTTAATGTTTGTTGGATAGTTTGTGCGGGCGATAGTGTTAAAAAGCCATACTCCTCGCTTTTTTTTCCAAAGTTTGGAAAAGAAATCCAACTCTTGGTAGTAGCAAATTTTTTGTTTATTCTGTAACTTAAATAAGTTAATCGCTAAGGCTTTATTCCACAAGAATCGACAATTTCCCGCATATTGCACCATTTTAGCGTTAATATCGGGTGTTGTTTTTAAACGAAATTTATAAGCTTTGCGAATAACCATACTGTTATTATATACAGTATGATTAAAAAGGAACAACCCACTTAGTCGCTTCGCGACTATTGCCTTATATCACCGACCTAAAGGAGCGGTGTATTACGGCAAAAGTTGATAAAAAATATTAATATAAGTATTGCTGCGGCTAGCGCATGATAACGTAACGTTTTAAATTCCAAATTATGCTGTGCTTTTTTTGATCCTTTCAAATAGTGTAGCACTAAAAAAGCGCAGACAAGCTGCGCTTTTGATGTTTACATTTAATAGTAATATTAACCAATAGGTTATATTTAACTATTTTGCTCTCTCGCAATAGCACGATATGCAATATCAGTACGATATTCCATGCCATCCCAGCTGAGTTGCTTTATTAGCTCGTAAGCGCGTTGCTGCGCTTCGGTTACGGTATTACCCAGTGCGGTGGCACATAATACACGTCCGCCCGCAGTTACTACGTCATTACCGTTTTGTTTAGTACCAGCATGAAATACTTTTTCGCCAGCAGGGTAGTCAACCTGTAAACCCGATATAACATCGCCTTTAGGATAATCACCAGGATAGCCTTTAGCGGCCAGTACTACACCAACGGCTGCACGTGGATCAAACTCAATGGTGGTTTTATCCAGTTCAACACGATTAGCCGCTTCAATTAACTCGACTAAGTCTGATTGCAAACGTAGCATCATAGGTTGAGTTTCCGGGTCGCCAAAACGACAGTTATACTCAATTACTTTTGGCGTGCCATCGGTATCTATCATTAAGCCAGCGTATAAAAAGCCTGTGTACGGATGACCCTCGCTCGCCATGCCCTCTACCGTTGGGTAAATCACTTCGTTCATAATACGCTGATGAATTTCATCGGTAACTACTGGCGCAGGTGAATAAGCACCCATACCGCCAGTGTTAGGGCCAGCATCGCCATTGTAAGCGCGTTTATGATCTTGGCTAGTGGCAAATGGTAATACGTTTTTGCCATCTACCATCACAATGAAAGACGCTTCTTCACCTTCTAAAAACTCTTCGATAACTACGCGGCTACCAGCATCACCAAAAGCATTACCCGCAAGCATGTCACGAATAGCATCTTCAGCCTCGGCTTCAGTCATCGCAACAATAACGCCTTTACCTGCGGCTAAACCATCTGCTTTGATTACAATTGGCGCGCCTTTTTCTTTTAAATAAGCAAGGGCAGGGGCAACCTGTTCAAAGGTTTGGTAATCGCCACTAGGGATATTGTGACGCGCTAAAAAGTCTTTAGTAAACGACTTTGAGCCTTCAAGCTGAGCTGCGCCCGCTGTTGGGCCAAATATAGCTAGGCCGTGTTCACGAAACTTATCAACCACACCTAATACTAACGGGATCTCAGGGCCTACAATAGTAAGCTCAACATTATTTTGTTGTGCAAACTGAAGTAAACCGTCTAAGTCGTCAACATTTATTGCAACGTTCTCAAGTTTTGGCTCAAGTGCTGTGCCCGCATTACCAGGGGCTACAAATACTGTGTTTACTTTGGTGTTTTGAGCGGCTTTAAACGCAAGAGCGTGTTCGCGGCCGCCGCTGCCAATGACTAAAACATTCATGGCGAAAAATTCCTATTTAAAGCGGTTTTTTAAATTTCAGCGTCATGCGGTCACTCTCACCAATAGCTTTATATTTATCGGCATCTTGCTCGCCTAAACGTAAGCTTGGTGGTAGCGTCCATACCCCTTTAGGGTGATCGGCTGTATCTTTTGGGTTAGCATTTATTTCACTACTAGCAACTAATTCAAACCCAGCTTGTTTAGCTATTTCAATTACGTAGCTTTGCTTCATGTAACCACTGCTTTTTTGATCGTCATCGGCGCGTGCTTCAGGCAATCTATGCTCCACTACACCTAAGGTGCCACCTGGTTTGAGCGCGGTATAAAAAGATTTAAACGCACTAAGTGCGCCGTCTTTATTTTTACCCATATACCAGTTATGCACATTTCTAAAGGTAAGTACCATATCGGCGCTATTTGCAGGGGCAAGTTCGGTGTGAGTAACAGGAGCAAACTCAGTTACTATTACTTTACTAAAACGTGGGTCTTGCGTTACTTTTTGTTCAAACTCAGAGCGAGAACGCTGATAAAAGCCAGTCGCATCTTTTGGAAAATGCGCGGCGTAAAATTTGCCATTATCTTTGAGTACAGGCGCTAAAATTTCGCTGTACCAACCACCACCGGGCGATATTTCTACCACGCTCATATTCGGCTTTAAGCCAAAAAATGCCAGCGTTTGTGCTGGATGACGAAACTTGTCACGCTCACTGTTTTTAGCAGCGCGCTGCTCATAATTAAGTGCATTAGCAACTAATGAGTTTTCACTGTGGTTATGAGCCAAGCTTGCTGCAGAGCTAAGCGCAATAGTGGCGACAAGTATAGATTTTAAAGCAAATTTCATCATTTTATTCTTCACTGTTAGTTTAATGAACAATCAGAATACGTTAATTGATTGCAAACAAACAGAGCTAAACTCAAACTTCAGTGTTTAGCTCTATAAGTGATTAGTGGCGGAAGTGGCGCATACCAGTAAGTACCATTGCCATGCCAGCTTCGTCTGCTGCGGCAATCACTTCTGCATCACGCATTGAGCCACCTGGCTGAATTACTGCCGTTATGCCAGCGGCTGCAGCTGCGTCAATACCATCACGAAATGGGAAGAATGCATCCGATGCCATAACTGAACCTTTAACTTCAAGGTTTTCATCTGCTGCTTTAATACCGGCAATTT
Source organism: Pseudoalteromonas sp. SCQQ13 (assembly GCF_015864415.1). Lineage (NCBI taxonomy): Bacteria > Pseudomonadati > Pseudomonadota > Gammaproteobacteria > Alteromonadales > Pseudoalteromonadaceae > Pseudoalteromonas > Pseudoalteromonas sp. SCQQ13. Next base: position 15,202 of record NZ_JADYXG010000012.1, read on the forward strand.
TAGCCGAGTAAACGCGGCTCATTTGGCCCGCGCCTACACCGATTGTCATACCGTCACGGGCATATACAATGGCGTTAGATTTAACAAATTTAGCTACTTTCCAGCAAAATAATAAGTCTTTAAGCTCTTGCTCAGTAGGTTGACGCTTAGATACAACTTTTAAATCGCCTTGCGTTACCATGCCTAAGTCGCGGTCTTGCACTAAAATACCGCCATTAACGCGTTTAATATCTTGGCCTGCGGCTTTACCTGTCCACTGTCCACATACTAATAAACGTACGTTTTGTTTAGCCGAAACAATTTTGGCTGCAGCGTCAGATACGCTAGGAGCAATAATTACTTCCACAAATTGACGCTCAACAATTGCTTCCGCGGTTGCTGCATCTAACTCTTGGTTAAAGGCAATAATGCCACCAAATGCCGACGTAGGGTCGGTTTTAAAAGCACGTTCATATGCTTCAAGAATATTGCTACCGATAGACACGCCACATGGGTTTGCATGTTTTACGATTACACAGGCTGGTACGTCAAATTCTTTAACACACTCAAGCGCAGCATCGGTATCAGCAATGTTGTTGAAAGATAACGCTTTACCTTGCAGCTGAGTTGCTGTTGCTACTGAAGCTTCAACAATATCGTTTTCAACATAGAAAGCCGCGTCTTGATGCGAGTTTTCGCCGTAGCGCATATCTTGCTTTTTAGTGAACTGCATATTGATAGTGCGTGGGAACTTAGTATCTTCGGCGGCTTCCTCTGTGTAATCAGGAACCATTTTACCGAAGTAATTAGCAATCATGCCATCGTACTGAGCGGTGTGCTCGTAGGCTGCTATAGCAAGGTCAAAACGGGTTTTATAGGTAGTAGAACCCTTATTGCTTTGCATTTCGCTGATCACGCGGTCGTAGTCGCTGGCGTTTACCACAATAGTAACGTCTTTATGATTTTTAGCCGCTGCGCGAACCATAGTCGGGCCGCCAATATCTATGTTTTCAATAGCATCTTCAAGGCTGCAGTTTTCTTGAGCGACAGTATTCGCAAAGGGGTATAAGTTAACTACAACAATGTCGATAGCAGAAATATTGTTTTCTGCCATTACGCTTTCATCTTGTCCGCGACGCGCTAAAATGCCGCCGTGAATTTTTGGATGAAGTGTTTTTACGCGGCCATCCATGATTTCTGGGTGACCTGTGTGATCTGATACTTCAGTGACTTTTATGCCGTTATCAGCAAGTAGTTTACAGGTACCGCCAGTTGATAAAATATCAACACCTTGCGCTTCTAATGCGCGGGCAAATTCAACTATACCGGTTTTATCAGACACACTTAATAGTGCGCGACGAATGGGACGATGTGTATCCATTGTAGTTTGATTTCCTCAGTTTATGAGCTAGCTTAGAAGCGGGCATTTTAACTGATAACAACTCAAAAAACGACTTATTAAGGGTGAGCATTTTGCAATTAGCACTTGTAGCAATAATGCAGCTCCTTATGGATTAACTAAGGTTAAACCTTATGTTATGCATTTATTACTAGCATAATTGAGTACTTAACCTAAATTATGCTTAAAAGGTAACGCCAATCTACATGAATAATACTAACGCTTAGTGACACCAACCAACTAAAACATGAGCATTTTAGCTTATTAAATAACTAACTCAGTGCGTTGAAAATAGCTGCTAAAGATAGGTTTACTAGCTGGAAATCAGGTTAAATAGCAGGCATAAAAAAAGCACCCTAAGGTGCTTTTATATAAATTAACGGCCATAAATAGCTATTAATTTATACCCTATGTATTGGCTTAGTAAGCATGCTTACCAGTCAATACAAAAAGTATTAGTTCATGCCGTATTTTTTAAGCTTTTTACGTAAAGTACCACGGTTGATACCTAGTAAAATTGCTGCACGTGTTTGGTTACCACGTGTATACGTCATTACTTCTTCCAGTAATGGCGCTTCTAGCTCTGAAAGAACAAGGTCGTAAACGTCTTGCACATCTTGACCGTTAAGCTGCTTTAAATAGTGGTGAACAGCTTTCTTTACTGCGTCACGTAATGGCTGCGGTTTCTCGTGTGCCTGAACATGAGGGTTAGTGATAAATGGAGAAGTCACGTTTTGTTCGAACATTATTTAATCTCTTTCTTTCTTAGTTAGCTGCTAGTGTTTTAAAGTATTGCTCTAATACGTCAACTTGTGTAAGTGGGTTGTCGATCGTATTAAATACTCGCCTAAACTGACCATCACGGTCATGGGTTTGCAAATACCAAGATACATGCTTACGAGCAATTCGCGCTCCCATTGGCTCACCGTAAAACGTATGGAGATTAGTTAAATGCTCCATTAAAATACTGCGCACCTCTGCAATAGCAGGTGGCTGTAAATGCTCTCCGGTTCGCAAATAGTGGTCTATCTCCCTAAATATCCAAGGGCGACCTTGGGCGGCTCGGCCAATCATAATGGCATCTGCACCCGTATAATCTAATACCTGCTTTGCTTTTTCTGGTGATGTAATATCACCGTTTGCAACCACAGGAATCGACACCGAACGTTTAATGTCCCTAATCGTGGCGTACTCAGCTTCACCCTTGTACATACATGCGCGTGTGCGCCCATGTACGGCAAGTGACGCTATGCCATAACGTTCAGCTATTCTCGCAATCTCTACACCATTACGGTTATCCAGATCCCATCCAGTACGGATTTTAAGTGTTACAGGTATATCAACAGCATTAACGACTGCATCAATAATCTCTTCCACAAGTTCAGGAAACTGTAATAAAGCAGAGCCAGCGAGTTTCTTGTTCACTTTTTTTGCTGGGCACCCCATATTGATATCTATGATTTGTGCACCATTAGCAACATTGAATTGTGCGGCCTGTGCCATAAGTTCAGGATCAGCTCCTGCAATTTGCACCGCGCGTATTCCCGACTCACCGCTGTGATCCATACGGTTCATCGATTTTTCGGTTTTCCAAACATCAGGATTCGATGATAACATTTCAGACACAGCAAGCCCCGCACCTAAGCGGCGACAAAGTTGTCTAAATGGTCTATCTGTAATACCGGCCATAGGCGCGACAATTACGTTATTCTCAAGTTGGTATTTACCGATACGCACTATATTCAATAGGCCTCTTTTCAAGGGGCGCTAAGTTTACGGTTTTTTTAGCAAAAATCAAAGGCTATAAATTGAACAAAAGTAACTTTTTTTTGCCCTTTTCGTATTGACATTTGATAACCGTATGACAAAGCGGTTTATTTGTTTGAAATTTAAGCAGCTTTTATTTTTAGTATAAAATAGAGATAAATTTTATTTTGTAAATAAATGGTAAAGCCTGTTAAATACAGGCTTCAGATGCTTGTTTTAAGTAAAAGCTCTAAATAGCGTTGGGCAGTGCTTATGCTTTTTTAGTGCCACTTACACGGGTCCAATCACCTTCAATAGCAATGTCGTCCAGCTCAATAAAGGGGGCATAAACATCGGCAACCGATTGCGCTTGCTCGGTTAAAATTCCCGACATAGCTATTTTGCCACCGGGTTTTAATAACCCTAAAATAACACTATGTAGTTCACGTAACGGTTGCGCTAAAATATTAGCAACGACTATATCGGCACTAAATTCAGGTTGGTTTTCTGGCAGGTATACTTCTAATTTGTCGGCAACACCATTACGGTTAGCATTATCTAAGCTTGCTTCTAGTGCTTGCGGATCTATATCTATACCAATCATGCGCTCTGCGCCAAGTTTAATAGCAGCAATGCCCAAAATGCCCGAGCCACAACCAAAATCAACCACGGTTTTACCGGTTAAATCTTGGCTTTCTAGCCATTTTAAACATAATGCGGTAGTCGCGTGAGTGCCGGTACCAAATGCAAGGCCTGGGTCGAGTAATACGTTTACTGCATCTGGATCAGGAATATCGCGCCAGCTTGGGCAAATCCAAAGTCTTTCGCCAAATTGGATTGGGTGAAAGTTATCCATCCACTCACGTTCCCAATCTTTGTCTTCAAGTTGTTCTATTTTATATGTTAGATTTTGCGCAACTGATTTATCTGCGTTTAACAGCGCTACAACGCTATCCATATCGTGATTAGCATCAAATAAGCCTATTACCGTAGTATCGGCCCAAAATTGCACAGTGCCTATTTTAGGCTCATAGATAGGCGTGTCTTTGGCGTCAATAAAAGTAACCGATGAACTACCAGCTTCAACTAGTAGATCACTAATTAAATCAGCGTTATCAGCGTTGGCGTTAATACGAATTTGGATCCAAGCCATGTTTATTTCCAGATAAAGGGGGTAAATAGAAAAAAGGCCGCAAGAGCGGCCTTTTTAGTTTTAATATGTATTAGCCGCTTATTATTTAGCGTCTAAAAAGCTTTTCAGTAAATCAGAGCGAGAAGGGTGACGTAATTTACGCAGCGCCTTTGCTTCTATTTGACGAATACGTTCACGTGTTACGTCAAACTGCTTACCTACTTCTTCTAAGGTGTGGTCGGTATTCATATCAATACCAAAACGCATACGCAGTACTTTAGCTTCACGGGCTGTTAGGCCAGCAAGTACGTCGTTAGTTGCGCCACGAAGCGACTCCATAGTTGCCGAATCAATTGGCGAATCAATGGTTGTATCTTCGATAAAGTCACCTAAATGCGAATCTTCATCATCACCAATCGGTGTTTCCATCGAAATTGGTTCTTTAGCAATTTTAAGTACCTTACGAACTTTGTCTTCAGGCATCATCATGCGTTCAGCTAATTCTTCTGGATTTGGCTCACGGCCCATTTCTTGTAACATTTGACGTGAAATACGGTTAAGTTTATTAATCGTTTCAATCATATGTACCGGAATACGGATCGTTCTTGCTTGGTCAGCAATAGAGCGCGTAATTGCTTGGCGTATCCACCACGTAGCATAAGTCGAAAACTTATAACCACGGCGATATTCAAACTTATCAACGGCTTTCATCAAACCAATATTACCTTCTTGAATTAAATCCAAGAACTGTAAACCACGGTTTGTATATTTTTTAGCAATTGAAATTACCAAACGTAAGTTAGCTTCAACCATCTCTTTTTTCGCACGGCGAGCTTTAGCTTCACCAATACTCATACGACGGTTTATGTCTTTTATACGCTCAATATTTAAGCCAGTGCTACTTTCAATAACACGTAATTTATTAAGACTACGAATGATCTCAGGCTTAACTTCTTCAAGTTTTGCCGAGTACTTTTCGTTAGCTGCAATTTCTAAATCAACCCAAGTAGCATCCGTTTCGTTATTAGCAAAGTGCTTAACAAACGTTTTCTTTGGTAACTTAGCAATTTGTACTGCTTGTTTCATGATAAGACGTTCTTGAACGCGAACTCTGTCCATCATTTCACGCATGTTATTAACCATGCGATCAAATTGCTTAGGTATTAATTTAAAGGTTTTGAATAACTCACCAATTTCAAATATAGCGGCAAGAGAATCTGGGTGCGAGCGACCTTTAGCTTCAAACGTTTCACGTGCTTTATTATATAAATCACGTAAATTTTCAAAATGAACACGTGCTTCTTCAGGATCTGGTCCTGTGTCTACTTCTTCTTCGTCTTCATCATCTTCGTCGCTGTCGTCATCGTCTTTATCGTCGTCATTAAGTTGTTTTGCACTTAATTCTGAACCAATATTAGTTGCCGAAATTGGCGCTGTGTCTTCATTAGGATCAATAAAGCCAACGATAATATCGCTAAGGCGCATTTCTTCTGCTTCAAACTTATCCCACTGCTCGAGTAGGTAAGTAATTGCTTCAGGGTATTCAGCAACCGAAATTTGTACTTGGTTAATGCCTTCTTCAATACGCTTAGCGATTACAATTTCGCCTTCACGGGTCAGAAGTTCAACAGTACCCATTTCACGCATGTACATGCGTACCGGATCCGTTGTGCGGCCGATCTCTTTTTCTACGGTCGCAAGGGCTGCAGCGGCAGCTTCAGCTGCGTCTTCGTCTGTCGTTGTTTCTTGCATCATTAGTTCATCGGCATCTGGCGCGTTTTCGCTAACCTTGATACCCATGTCATTAATCATGCTAATGATATCTTCTACTTGATCTGAGTCTATAATATCTTGTGGAAGGTGATCATTTACTTCTGCAAAAGTTAAGTAGCCTTGCTCTTTACCTTTTAGAATCAGAAGTTTTAATTGTGACTGAGGAGTTGGATCCATAGAGATTTTTTCTTCCACTCTGATAAGTTGATACAACAGGCGCCATCATGTAGTTTGCCTTAAAGCTAAACTAGAATAATGTGACGCAGTGAATAGCGTAGTATAACAGTTTAAATCAAATTTGACTAGCTGTTAGTCGCTTTTAACGCTGTCATTAACAAATGACATTCAAGTCTTTCATCGCTATTTAGACCTTGCGTCTTATCCTTTATTAATAGGGTCTCTAGTCGATAATTTAAACACTGATCTTCAATAAATTTAAAAGTATTTTGAAAAACAGTCTCTAAACGCTCTTCATTTATTTGATGTTGCCACGTTGCCAGCTTAGTTAGCGGGTCATAATCGTCAGTGCCTCTAAAGAATTCGAGCAACTGCGCTGTGGTAACATCTTCTTTTTGCAACGCTTGATGTTGTAAGCGCAGTAGCAAACCAATGCCGGCAATATTCATTTGTGCTAAATCGGGCAAATAGGGCACGCTTTTAGCCATTTGCGGATGTTGAATTAAAATACCGATTGCTTGGCGCATGGGGGTTATTTTAAATTTTCGCTCAATTGAATGCTGTTGCTTAGGTGTTTTTAAGCGATTATTGAGTTGCTCACGAGTACGGCCAATTAATCGCCCGAGCTGCTCAAGAATATTTTCTTGATAAAACTCACTAGGAATTTTTTCAATTAATGGTAATGCGGCACTAAGTAACTTGGCTTTACCCGAATCAAGTGTTAAATCTATTTCTAGGCTGAGCTTATTGAATAACACTTTAGTGAAATCATCGGCTGCATTTAATCTTTGTTCAAACTTATCTTTACCTTCGGCTTGTACTAAGGAGTCGGGGTCTTCGCCGTCGGGTAAAAATACAAAGTTTAATGCTTTACCATCATTTAAATAAGGCAGTGCGTTTTCGAGCGCACGCCAAGCTGCATCACGCCCTGCACGGTCACCATCGTAACAACAAATTACTTTATCTGTTGTTCTAAATAGGGTGTGCATATGCTCACTGGTTGTTGCTGTCCCAAGTGCTGCAACGGCATATTCAATACCTTGCTCTGCCAGCGCCACCACATCCATATAGCCTTCAACAATCAGTACATGGTCGAGCTTTTTGTGTGCTTGTTTAGCTTCATATAAACCATAGAGTTCAAAGCCTTTATGAAAAATACGTGTCTCTGGCGAGTTTAAATATTTAGGGCCTTGATCGGCTTGCATTACGCGCCCACCAAAGGCAACTACGCGGCCACGTTTATCGCGAATAGGGAACATTAATCGATCGCGAAAAAAGTCAAACTGTCTGCCAGGTGTTTTTTCTGAGGCGAGTTTTAGCTCTACCAATTGCTCTTTTTGTTCTTTGTTACGGCCAAGTTGTAGGCACAAACCATCCCATTCACTTGGTGCATAACCTATCATGAACTTTTTAACTATTTCGCCGCTTAAGCCCCGGCCTTTAACGTATTCAATAACAGCGGCAGAATTACTATGGTGCTTTAACTGGTGTTGATAAAACCTTGCAGTATGGAGCATTAAATCGTAATCAGAGCGTTTTTGCGCTGCAGTACGCTCAGGTGCCGAGCCGCTACCTTGCTCACGGGGAACTTCTAAATTAAGTAAACTTGCAAGCTCTTCAATAGCATCAACAAACTCAAGTTTTTCGTATTCCATAACAAACGAAATAGCATTACCGTTAACGCCACAGCCAAAGCAGTGATAAAACTGTTTATCTTGGGAGACGGTGAACGAAGGCGATTTTTCGTTATGAAAAGGGCAGCAAGCTTGGTAGTCTTTACCGGCTTTTTTAAGACCGACTTTTGAGTCTATCAGGTCGACAATATCGGTTCTGGCAAGCAAGTCATCTATAAAATTACGTGGGATCTTTCCAGCCATTAGTAAAATAACGTCCTGAGATAATTAGAATAACAATGAAAGCGAGATTAAATTTATAACCCTACAAATAAAACCAAGCGATTTTATACGCATATATTAATTGCTATTAAATAGGGCGGGTGCAAATAGCACGTTTGTAGATTTGAACACAAATCGGATACAAAAACAAAGAAACCGAGCTCTAGGCTCGGTTTACTTCAATCATACTTAATGTATGTGGGAGTACTAGGCTGTTAATCGTTGCTTAATTAAACCAGAGATTTTGCCCATATCGGCGCGACCTTCAGCTTTGCTTTTGATTATACCCATTACTTTACCCATGTCTTGCATACCTGCTGCGTTAGTGTCAGCAATAGCCGCATCAATGAGAGCAATTATTTCTTCTTCACTCAATTTTTGAGGTAAGAAAGTTTCAAGTGCTACTATTTCATTGGCTTCAATATCAGCTAAATCATCACGCCCAGCATCTTTGTACTGAGTGTAAGAGTCACGACGTTGTTTAACAAGCTTCACTATAACGGAGGTAATACCTGCGTCGTCTAGTGTTATTTGCTCGTCTTTTTCACGTTTCATGACTTCAGCAAGTACCATGCGAATAGGGTTAAGACGTAATTTGTCTTTGGCTCTCATCGCATCTTTTTGCGCATCTTTTAGCGTTATTAAAAGGCTCATTTATACAAGACCTAATATATTAGTATAATTTAACGCGACGTGCGTTATCACGAGAAAGTTTTTTCATGTGACGTTTTACTGCAGCAGCTTTTTTACGCTTACGCTCAGCTGTTGGTTTTTCATAGTGCTCGCGACGACGAACTTCTGAAAGGATTCCTGCTTTTTCACATGAACGCTTGAAGCGACGAAGTGCTACGTCAAACGGTTCGTTCTCTCTTACTTTAATTACTGGCATTAAAAATTCACCTACCTAAATTATGAGCGTTGCTCAAGTTGATCAAACATTGATCAAGTGGTTCAAAAATGGTGCGGTATTGTAATCCGAAGCAACACCACATGTAAAGGATAATATTAACAGAAAGCTGGCATCTAAAACAGTGTTAATTTACTTGGCGTTGATACAAACGACAAAAAACTTGCCCAGCCTTTTTTTCTTTAATTAACAACCAGTTGATTGGTGCAGTAAAGGTGCTTAACTCGCTTTCCACCTCAATGTAAATTAAAGCGTCACTGCTTAGCCATTGATTGTTTTCTAGTAAATCAGCGCTCGATTGTGCCAAGTTTTTACGAAATGGCGGGTCAACAAAAACTAGATTAAATGGCTCATTACTATTAATTTGCTCTAAAAATGCCAGTGTATTGGTATGTTTTACGTGTGCGTTTTGCAGCTTTAAAGTACTAATGTTTAGCTCAATTTGCTTTGCTGCGGCAGCGTCAAGTTCAACAAAAGTAGCGCTTTTAGCAAATCGCGACAGCGCCTCAAAACCTAAACCGCCAGAACCGGCAAAACAGTCGAGCACATTTGCCTCTCGGGTATCTTGCATTAACCAATTAAACACTGTTTCTTTTATACGATCAGTTGTTGGGCGCAGCCCTTGTACGTCTTTGACGGGCAGCTTTCGGCCTCTAAATTGGCCACTGATCACTCTAATAAAGCCATCGCTGGATTTGCTAGTTACTTTATTTTGCGTTGTTTTTTTTCTCATTTAGCTCACTAAAAATTGGTATCTGCTATCTAGCTCAGATAATATTGCAATCATATCATAGCGTATTATTTTTCAACTGCATTAAAAGTGGTAGTATAAGCATCCTAGACAATAGATTGTGCCTTTAAACAGTTTAAAATAGCAGTTAACGCACATACTATTATTATCGTTAGTTTATCAGAATTTTATAAGTGGTTATTAGCAAGTATGGCAAAAAAAAGTAAATTACTGTCTTGGTTAGGTTTTGGTAAGTCAGATAAAAAACAACAAGCGGAACAAAGTGCCCAAGAGGCCGATAACCAACAGCAAGCGCGCTTAGCAGCAGAAAAAGCTGAAGCAGAGCATTTAGAGCAACAGCAGCGTTTAGCAGAGCAAGAAGCGCAGATGCGCCTTGATCAAGAAAAAGCAGCAGCTGAACAAGCCGAGGCTGAGCGTTTAGAGCAAATACGTATTGCAGCAGAGCAAGCAGAAGCTGAGCGATTAGAGCAGCAAAAACTTGCAGCCGAGCAAGCACAGAGAGAGCAAGCTGAAAAGCTAGCGATTGAAAAAGCCAATGCTGAGTTAATCGTAAAACAGCAAGCCGATGCTCATGCATTACAGCTAGAGCAACAGCAGCGTTTAGCAGAGCAAGAAGCGCAGATGCGTCTTGAGCAAGAAAAAGCAGCAGCAGAACAAGCAGAGGCTGAGCGTTTAGAGCAAGCACGTATTGTAGCAGAGCAAGCTGAAGCTGAGAATTTAGAGCAGCGAAAGCTTGCAGCCGAGCAAGCACAGAGAGAGCAAGCCGAAAAGCTAGCGATTGAAAAAGCCAATGCTGAGTTACTCGCAAAACAGCAAGCCGATGCTCATGCATTACAGTTAGAGCAACAGCAGCGTTTAGCAGAGCAAGAAGCGCAGATACGTCTTGAGCAAGAAAAAGCAGCAGAACAAGCAGAGGCTGAGCGTTTAGAGCAAACACGTATTGCAGCAGAGCAAGCAGAAGCTGAGCGTTTAGAGCAAACACGTATTGCAGCAGAGCAAGCTGAAGCTGAAGCTGAGCGTTTAGAACAAGCGCGAATTGCAGCAGAGCAAGCAGAGGCTGAGCGTTTAGAGCAAGCACGTATTGCAGCAGAGCAAGCAGAGGCAGAGCGTTTAGAACAAGCACGTATTGCAGCAGAGCGAGCAGAAGCTGAGCGAGCAGAAGCTGAGCGAGCAGAAGCAGAGCGAGCAGAAGCTGAGCGAGCAGAAGCTGAGCGTTTAGAGCAAGTACGTATTGCAGCAGAGCAAGCAGAAGCTGAGCAATTAGAACAGCAACGTATTGCAGATGAACAGGCAGAAGCTGAGCGGTTAGAACAGCAGCGTATTGCAGCAGAGCAAGCTGAAGCTGAGCGTTTAGAGCAACAGCGTATTGCAGATGAACTTGCAAGCGAAGCAGCTCAAAAAGTAGAGAAACCTAAAAAAGAAGGTTTTTTCTCTCGCCTTAAAAAAGGTTTATTAAAAACTCGCGTTAATATTGGTTCTGGTTTTGCTTCCATATTTAGCGGTAAAAAAATAGACGATGATTTATTTGAAGAGCTAGAAACGCAATTACTCACCGCCGATTTAGGCGTTGATACCACCATGAAGTTAATAGACCGCCTAACTGATGCGGCAAACCGTAAGCAATTAAAAGACGGTGACGCACTTTATGAGCTAATGAAACAAGAAATGGCCGTAATGCTTAAAACTGCAGAGCAGCCGTTGGTTATTCCAGCCGATAAAAAACCATTTGTTATATTAATGGTAGGTGTTAACGGTGTAGGTAAAACGACGACCATTGGTAAATTGGCTAAGCAATTTCAAAGCGAAGGCAAGTCGGTCATGCTTGCTGCGGGTGATACATTTAGAGCCGCAGCGGTTGAGCAACTACAAGTATGGGGCGAACGTAATAGTATTCCTGTTATTGCACAGCATACTGGTGCCGACAGTGCGTCTGTTATTTTTGATGCTTTTCAAGCGGCAAAAGCGCGTAACGTTGACGTATTAATCGCAGATACAGCAGGGCGCTTGCAAAATAAAGACAACTTAATGCAAGAGCTTGAAAAAATAGCGCGAGTAATGAAGAAAATTGATCCTGACGCGCCGCACGAAGTAATGTTAACTATTGATGCGGGCACAGGGCAAAATGCAATTAGCCAGGTAAACTTGTTTAATCAATGCGTTGGTTTAACCGGTATTACTCTTTCAAAACTAGATGGCACGGCAAAAGGCGGTGTTATTTTTGCGGTAGCAGATAAGTTTAACATTCCAATTCGTTATATTGGTGTGGGTGAAAGTATTGATGATTTACGTGCCTTTAAAAGCGATGACTTTATTGATGCGCTATTTAGCCAAGATGAAGACGACGCTTAAAGCTTAGCAAGCTATTAGTACAAGCGTTGAAAAGTGATCAGCGCGACGTTCATAAAGTGAAGCTTCACCCAAATGGTCATGTTTGTACTTTGATTTTCCGGTTCTGTAGGTGTGGTTTATAACACACCTTTAAAAGGTGGAACTTTTATTTACCAAAAGAGGGAGCTTGCTCCCTTTTTAATTGCGAGGAATACCAGCTTTATTGATGTTTAATAGTGTTGGCATAATAAAAAATGATAAATTTTCAGCAAGTAAGTAAAACCTATCCAGGCGGGCATCGCGCTCTTGAAAAAGTTAATTTTCATATTAAACCTGGTGAACTCGCGTTTTTAACCGGCCACAGTGGCGCGGGTAAAAGTACGCTGTTAAAGCTAATTAGCTTAATGGAACGCCCTTCTGCAGGAAGTGTGTTTATTAACGGTATCGATTTAAACAAAGTAAACTCACGGCAAATTCCTTATGTCCGTCGCGACATCGGCATTATATTTCAAAACCACCGCTTATTAGAGCGCTACACTATATTTGATAACGTAGCACTGCCCTTGATCATTGAAGGCACACACCATAAGCAAATTGCAAAGCGTGTGCATGGCGCGCTTGATAAGGTTGGCTTGATTGATAAAATTAAATGCCACCCATCTATGCTCTCTGGTGGCGAGCAGCAGCGTGTGGGTATTGCCCGTGCAATTGTTAACTCCCCGCCAATATTATTAGCAGATGAACCTACGGGTAACCTAGATCCTGAGCTTTCAATGGAAATATTACGTCTTTTTGAAGAGTTTAATAACCATGGAACAACCGTACTTATTGCTACCCACGATCTAGGATTAGTGGCCCGGATGAAGTATCGCAGCTTAACCCTAAAAGATGGTCGTATGATTCAAGATCCGTTAGCCGAGGGCGCATTATGAGTTTACTTTTTAAAAGTCGTCAAAATAGTAACGATAAACAAAAAAAATCAGTATTTGCTGGCGGTTACTTTTTTATTATTAATATTTTTCGCCAAGGCATACATAGCTTAGGTGAG
>NZ_JADYXG010000012.1:28346-51404 GCF_015864415.1 Pseudoalteromonas sp. SCQQ13
ATGTGGCGCACACCTCTAGCGTCGTTAATGACTATTGCAGTACTGGGTTTGAGCTTAACCTTGCCAGCTAGCTTATACTTAGTGGTTAAAAATGTGCAACAGGTAAGCAGTGGCTTTGAAGAGGCCAGCGAAATTTCTTTGTTCGTAAAAGAAAGCATGAACGAGCAAGAAACCCAAACCTTAGTAAAGCGCTTAGCACTCTACCCAGAAGTAGAAAGCGTGACCTTTATTTCCAAGCAGCAAGCTCTACAAGAGTTTAAGCAAGTATCTGGATTTGGTCAGGCGTTAAGCTACTTAAATAGCAATCCGTTACCCGATGTTGTGCTCGTTATACCAACATCGCGACACAGACAACCTAATGCCGCAAAAGTACTTTTAACTAAGCTTGAAAGTGAGCGAGAAGTTGATTTTGGCAAGCTTGATATAGCTTGGCTTGAGCGCCTAAATGCATTGCTAAGCCTATTAAAAGAAAGTGTTATTACCATTGCGCTGCTATTGCTTACTTCGGTAACGCTAATAATAGGCAACACTATTCGTTTGTCTATTATGGATAAAAAAGAAGAAATACAAGTAATGAAGCTAGTAGGCGCTACTAATACTTTTATTCACGCCCCCTTTTTATGGACCGGAATATGGTATGGCGTTATAGGCGGATTATTTGCATTTATATGTGTGGCGCTAATGATGTGGTGGCTATCAACTGCGGTTAGCAGTGTGGCAAGCGTTTACCAAACTAGTTTTTCTTTAATTGGTTTAACCTTAAAAGAATTTGGCTCGCTGGTACTGCTTGCTACTAGCTTAGGGTTTATTGGTTCGTACTTATCGGTTAATCGTTATATAAAAGAAATTGAGCCAGATAAAGTCTGACATAAAAGGGTCACATTTTTATATTATTCTTTTTAAAGCAGTTTTTATAAAAGTACTTTAAAGCTATAGCCGGCTTAATTCATCACTTATTCAGTCGCTTAGCGTAGACTTAAAAAATACAAAAAACCACTTGATTTATACTTAAGAAAAGTTTTAAATTGGGGTTAGCACTCTTAGGTAAAGAGTGCTAAGATGGTTTCAAATGTTTATCACCGAGGTGAAAAATGAGTAAAGATTTATACGCAATGGCACTTACAGTTGGACAGCAAAGCGCAAGCATGGACGGTTACCTTCAAGCGGTAAGCACTATTCCTATGCTTAAAGTAGAGCAAGAACAAGAGCTGGCAACACGTCTTCAGGAAGAAGGTGATCTTAGTGCTGCAAAGCAACTCATTATGTCGCACTTACGCTTTGTAGCGCATATTGCAAAAGGCTACTCGGGTTATGGCTTGCCACAAGCAGATTTAATCCAAGAAGGTAATATTGGCCTGATGAAAGCGGTAAAGCGTTTCAACCCAGAAGTGGGTGTGCGTTTAGTATCGTTTGCAGTGCATTGGATTAAAGCAGAAATTCATGAGTTTGTACTTAAAAACTGGCGCATCGTAAAAGTTGCTACCACTAAAGCACAGCGTAAATTGTTTTTTAACCTTCGTAAAAATAAAAAACGTTTAGGTTGGTTTAACCAAGCAGAAGTTAGCACAGTAGCTAGCGAGCTAGGTGTGAGTGAAAAAGAAGTACGTGAAATGGAATCGCGCATGAGCGGCCAAGACATGGGCTTTGACCTTACAGGTGATGACGACGACAGCGCACCAAGCAGCACCTATTCACCAGTACAGTATTTAACTGATGGCACTGCTGACTTAGCTGACGATATTGAGCAGCAACAATGGCAAGAACAATCACATACTCGTTTGTTTAGCGCTCTTAAAACGCTAGATGAACGCTCGCAAGACATTGTAAGCGCACGTTGGTTAACCGACGATAAAGCAACGCTACAAGAACTTGCTGAAAAATACAGTGTATCGGCTGAGCGTGTTCGCCAGTTAGAAAAAACAGCGATGAAAAAGCTACAAGCTGCAATGGTGTAAACCTAACCATTTAGCTAACAAAAAAAAGCCCCGCATATAAAATGCGGGGTTTTTTTGTTTGTTAGGAGAAAAATAGCAGTTTTCAGAAAGCGACTCGCTGTTAACAAAAAACACAGTGCTTAGCTGGCCTTTAATCCTAAGTGATTTTGCTTTGCACATCACTTTTAGTTGCTTCGCTATACCACAGCTCCATAAAGCATTCAGTTAACTTATGTTCTATTTCAAGTGCTTTATCGGTTGGGCAAAATAGGGTGAAGCTTGCTCTAAATTCTCCTAACTCAGTAGTACCAAAGTGAATCTCGGGTTCTGGGCCTGAAATTTTTGCATCTAATTTTCTTTCGATAATAGAGTTATACCGGCTCGCCACTTCTTCAAACTCTTCGCAGTAATGCTTGGCTTTATTGCGAAGAGTTTCGTAAATAGGGTACGGATTAAAGCTGTCTTTACGCACAATATTAAAATGATGAGTAGCAAAGCGTTTAACAAAGTTTAAGTTTTTTATTGGGCTGGTAATTAATTTGTTATTAGGAATAAATATTGTTTTTCTAGAGAATTGATAAGTTCGCATATCAATTTCATGTAAGGTGGTTTTAATCCAGTTGGTCTCTGCTACTTCGCCATAATATTCACCAACTTGTACCCAGTCGCCAATTCTAAATGGGCGGGTTGTTACTAAGTAAAAAAAGCCAATTACACATTGAATAAACTCTCTAGTGGCAAGCACAATAGCAACGGCAAAAGCGGCTATAGACAGTGCAAAGTTTTGAATCTCAGTCGACCATATAAACAGCAGTAACAAAACCATAGTAAAGTTAATAAAGTGCTTAATATTGTGTGCAATGTAGCGAGTATCTTTTTCTTTTTTTTCTGCTCTATATCGCGCCAACTTATCAACAAGTACTTTTAAACTAAATGCGATAGTGAGCACCACCACTGAGATAAGAACTGGGTGTAGTAGTATATCTTTGATCATAAATTCCAAAATACGAGTAATTGCAAACAAGCTTAGTATATTGATTTATGAAACCAATTAGCAAACTTAACCTCAAAAAAATTAAGTTGGGTTAGTCAGTTACTCCATTGCCAACATGGTGATGCTGTTTATTAAGCTGTTTACGACACAAAAGTACAAGCTCAATAGCTGAAATTAAAATTAAAGTATAACCAAGTGTTTCTATCCCTTCTTCTACAATGTTTTTAACTATACGCACGTAGCTCTCACCCATAATAGAGTGCCAAAATTCACCTCTGCCCATAATGCGAGAAAAAGCTAACAACGTAACCAAGCCAGATAAGCAAATGCCATAACTTGGTATTTGAGCATAGGCTTGGATAGAGCTAAAAATAATCCCTCTTTTTCTTATTAGGTAAACAAATGTACAAGCAAGTATAGAATAAACGATAGTTTGCCAGGCGCCATCAAAAACATACATATCAAGGTATGTATCAAATTCTCTTACAAACATCATTGCTGTTAGAGCTGCAAGTAATACCGAAGCTACCTTAAGTTTCGAGCTAATACGCGAGGCATAAAAAAACAAAATAGCACTTAAAAAAGTTAAAATATCTTGCATGTGCTCAGTGAGTGTTTCTTCACTATAAAGTGCATTTTGCTGTAATTCAAAGCCTTCAAGCTGAATTAATGAGGCAACACCAGCTAAGCATAATAAGTAAATAAAAGATCGTAGTAAAAACATGAAAAAATCCACATAGGAGACCATGCGCGAGATTTTAATTACAAAAAGGACAGAAAGCCAAAATATTATGGAAACTTTTTATATATTTATTGGTCTAAAACTTTTGCTGTTAAATTAATGGGTTAAATGTGTAATTGGTGTTTTTATGTTGTTTTTCTTGTAATGGTTTGGTTGGTTTGTTGTGTGTTGCAAGTGTAAATATATTGAGCATAAAAAAAGCCCTTACTAAATAAATAGTAAAGGCCTTTTGCAGTTTAAAGTCGATACTTAGCGCATCGTTACAAACTCTTCTGAGCCAGTCGGGTGTATAGCAACCACAGCATCAAAGTCAGCTTTAGTAGCGCCCATTTTCATGGCGACAGCAAAACCTTGAATCATTTCGTCTACAGCAAAACCTATACCATGCAAGCCGACCACTTTTTCATCTGGACCTGCGCACACTAGCTTCATTTTACAAGGCTGGCGATGTTGCGTAACCGCGGTATACATAGCGGCAAAAGCTGATTGGTATACTTTTACGTTTTCTGCACCGTATTGCGATATAGCTTCTTGCTCTGTTAAGCCAATAGTACCAATGGGTGGATGACTAAATACTACTGTAGGAACTAAGCTGTAATCCATTTTTAAATCATCTGGCAGTTCTTTATTAAATAAGCGCTCAGATAAAGTACGCCCAGCTTTAACTGCTACTGGGGTAAGCTCAATGCCGTTTTCGATAATGTCGCCCACAGCGTATACGTTTTTAGCTGTGGTATTTTGGTACTCGTCTACTTTAACAAAACCTTTGCTGTTAACTTCTACGCCTGCTGCAGCAATATTAATTGCATTTGTGGTTGGCTCGCGGCCAATAGCCCAAATTACTTGGTCTACGTTATGGCTTTTACCATTATCTAAATGCAAGGTTACTGAGCCGTCGTCTTCTTTAACCAATTTATGTGGTACAGATTCGGTATGCAGCGTAGGGCCTTCTTTTGCCATTACTTCAACTAGCGTATCGATTATATATGGGTCAAAGTTACGCAGTGGTGCGTGTTTACGCACAAATAAATGCGTGTCAGTGCCCAAGCTATGTAGTACGCCTGCAAGCTCTACAGCAATGTAACCTGCGCCAATAACAGCAACGCGTTTAGGTTGCTCTTTAAGCTCAAAAAAGCCATTAGAGTCAATGCCGTGCTCAGCACCTTCAATGTTTGGAATGCTTGGACGACCGCCAACAGCAATTAAAATATGATCAGCAGTATAATGCTCACCATCTACTTCAACTGTTTTATTATCTACAAATTTAGCAAAACCTTTAATTACGGTAACGCCGTTGTTTGCAAGGCCATTATCGTAACCTTTATGGATTCGGCCAATGTAGGCTTCGCGGCTTTCTACTAATTTGCCCCAATCAAAACCTTTTACTTCAACATTAAATCCGTAATCAGGCGCATATAAATTAATTGCTTCAGCAACTTGAGCACCATGCCACATTACTTTTTTAGGTACACATCCTACGTTTACACATGTGCCACCCATATGCTTTGCTTCAATAAGTGCTACTTTAGCGCCACGCATTGCCGCACGGTTTGCCGACGCAATACCGCCGCTACCACCGCCAATTGCAATATAATCAAAATGCTGAGCCATGTTTAATCCTCAAAGTTTATTTAACTGTATTGTGCCGATGATAGCATATGCTCAAGGCAAATTACTTAATCAGCATAGGTAAAATTATCATACACCTTGTATAAACGAAAAAGATCTTATTGCGATCATCATAAGCTTAAATGCTCTTGTATTTAGTCACTTTGCCCCAACTTTAATGCTTATAATGCACAAATTTGAGATAAATATGACCAATGCAAACACTAACCCATTAATTGGGCTTGAAGGCTTACCGCCATTTTCAAAAATAAAGCCAGAGCACGTAGTGCCAGCACTAAAGCACGGGATTGAGCAGTGCCGCCAAGCCATTGAAGATGTGCTTGCTAAAAAATCATACACTTGGAACGATTTAGTACTGCCACTAGAAGAAGCCGATGATAAATTATCACGGATGTTTTCGCCGGTATCGCATTTAAATTCGGTAATGAATAACGACGAACTACGTGAGCAATACGAGCAATGTTTACCACTTATTTCTGAGTACTCAACTTTTGTAGGGCAGCATCAAGGTTTGTTTGCAGCTTACAACGCGTTATATAACAGTGATGAATTTAAAACCCTCACTACCGCTCAGAAAAAGTCGATTACTAATGCATTACGCGATTTTAAATTATCGGGTATTGCACTAGAGCCCGCGCAGCAAAAACGTTATGGCGAAATTAGCGCGCGTTTATCAGAGCTGGCCTCTAAATTTGGCAACAATGTTATGGATGCCACATTGGCTTGGCATAAACACATTACCGATGAAAGTGAACTGGCTGGTTTACCAGAGTCGGCGTTGGCTTTAGCTGCCGATACCGCAAAAAGTAAAGAATTAGACGGCTGGGTATTTACGCTCGATTTTCCATCGTACTTACCTATTATGACCTACGCCGATAATCGCGAATTACGCGAAGAAACATACACAGCGTTTTCTACACGTGCGTCTGATCAAGGCCCTAATGCGGGTGAATTTGATAACTCAGCAATTATGAGCGAAGAGCTAGCGCTACGTCATGAACTAGCACAGCTGCTTGGCTTTAATAGCTACGCTGAAAAGTCACTTGCCACTAAAATGGCTGAGACGCCTGCACAAGTATTCTCATTTTTAGAAGACCTAGCGGCTAAATCAAAACCACAAGCAGAGCAAGAACTTGCAGAGCTACAAGCCTACGCAGAGCAAAAACACGGTATTACCGAACTAGCAGCGTGGGATTTTGGTTATTACGGCGAAAAGCTTAAGCAAGACAAATACGCCATTTCAGACGAAGTACTCCGCCCGTATTTTCCAGCTAATAAAGTATTAAGTGGTTTGTTTGAAACAGTTAACCGTTTATTTGGCATTAGTGTAAAAGAAGTCAGTGATTTTGACAGCTACCACAAAGATGTACGCTTTTTTGAAATATACGACAGCAGTAATACGCTACGTGGCCGTTTTTATCTCGACTTATATGCTCGCGATCATAAACGCGGTGGCGCATGGATGGACGACTGTATGGGGCGTAAAGTACGCGCTAGCGGCGAATTGCAAACACCAGTGGCGTATTTAGTTTGTAACTTTAACAAAGCAATAGGCGATAAGCCGGCCTTGTTTACTCATAACGAAGTAACTACTTTATTCCATGAGTTTGGCCATGGTATTCATCATATGCTAACTCAGGTAGATGCAGCTCCTGTTGCAGGCATTAACGGCGTTGCATGGGATGCGGTAGAGCTACCAAGTCAGTTTTTAGAAAACTGGTGCTACGAAGAGCAAGCACTTAGCTTTATTTCAGGGCATTACGAAACCGGCGAGCCACTACCAAAAGAGCTACTAGATAAGTTACTAGCGGCTAAAAACTATAACTCGGGCATGCAAATGCTGCGTCAGTTAGAGTTTTCGTTATTCGACTTTAAAATACATAACGACTACGTAGCCGGTGAGCCATGTAATATTCAAGCTGTGCTTAACGACGTGCGCAGTCGCACCTCGGTAATAAAAGCGCCAGAATTTAACCGCTTTCAGCATGGCTTTAGTCATATTTTTGCCGGTGGTTATAGCGCAGGTTATTACTCGTATAAATGGGCAGAAGTACTCTCTGCCGATGCTTATTCTAAATTTGAAGAAGAGGGCATTTTTAACCCAGAAACAGGGCGAGCATTTATGCAGCACATCCTAGAAAAAGGCGGCAGCGAAGAGCCAATGGAATTATTTAAAAACTTCCGTGGCCGCGAGCCAAATGTTGACGCACTTCTTCGCCACAGCGGTATTGCTGCCTAAAGTATAAAGTTAACTCTATATACTTTTAGTTACTCACCAATACATAGCGGTCAGTTTTCATTATGAAACTGACCGCTTTATTTTTTACAGCATCTGAACTTTAATTACTCTCAAATTTAAGACTATTGTTTTCCTTTCATTGCTATTTTAATGCTTTAAACTAAGGCGCTTGATATACTAAAAAAGTATTTTATCGTCGGAGTGTAGAGTGGTTATTAAGTGTGCCTTTAAAGAGTGCCGTCCTTATTTAAATGAGTTAGAAACACGTTTTGGCTTAGCCCATTGGGCAGAGCAAAGCAGTGGTTTTAGCCTGCATTACGATGATACAGGCCTGAGCTTATATAAAACCGATGAGCCTAAACTGGGCGCAATAAGCGTTGACTTTGTTACGGGCGCTGCAGCGCACAGACGAAAGTTTGGCGGCGGTAAAGGCCAAGCAATTGCCAAAGCAGTAGGCTTAAATAAAGGGGCTACTCCGGTAGTTCTCGACGCTACAGCAGGGCTAGGACGTGATGGTTTTGTATTAGCGTCGCTTGGTTGTAAAGTTATATTGCACGAACGCCACCCCGTAGTTGCAGCACTTTTATACGATGGTCTGCAGCGCGCATACAACGACATTGAAATTGGCCCGTGGATGCAGCAAAACATGAGCCTAATATTTGGCTCAAGCCATACCTTGCTTGCTCAATGCGAAAGCATGCCAGATGTAGTTTACTTAGATCCTATGTTTCCGCATCGCGAAAAATCAGCCTTAGTTAAAAAAGAAATGCGCGTATTTCAAGACTTAGTAGGCGCCGACACCGACGCCGACGATTTACTTGAATTTGCTTATCCGCTTGCAAGTAAACGCGTGGTAGTAAAGCGCCCCGATTACGCCCCGTTTTTAAACGATAAAACTCCTAGCATGCAAATTAAAACGAAAAAAAACCGCTTCGATGTATACGTAAAAGCTGCGATGAACAAGTGAATTTCATTCTAATTCATTGTTAAGTATGTACTTTTTTAGCTGAAACTATACAGTGACATAACGTGGATATATCCTGGGGTTAGCTACATTAGGACTAGGTCGAAATTAGCCACGGTCAGTGTTTAAGTTGTGCGTAGGCGGGGCTTTATGCCGCGCTTATTAAAGAGCTGGCTTTTACTAACCGCTGCAATTTACTCTTTAGTACTTCTCTGCCAGTTGTATATATTTACGCTCTACCAGCTTAGATACGGGTACTAATTCAAAACCTTGTTTGCTGAGCTGTGGTAAAACGTGGCGTAAAAATGCGATTGTTTCAGGGTAGGGGTGGGCAATTGCAATGGCAAACTTATGCTCAGTAGCGTGTTGTTTTAGCTCATCTAGGCGCAGTTGTAACTGTTCTGGTGTGGTTATGTTATCTAAAAAAATATGACGGCCAATATTTTCAACGCCTAAAAAGTTAGCGGCATTTTGTGCCTGGCTTAATTCAGTGGTGCGGCTATCTAAAAAGTATAAATGTCGCTTTTTAAGCACTTCCATTATCCACCTCATAGCTTGACCTTGCTGGGTGAGCGCCGATCCCATGTGATTATTAACCCCTTTAACTTGCGGTAAACTGGCCAAAGCAGTGCCAAGTATTTGCTGTATCTGCTCTTTATTCATATTTAACGTAAGTGCGCCAGGACCAAGCTCCTTGCCGTTAAGTGCTTGCATGGGAATATGCAGTAATAACTCTTTATTTGTTTTACTGGCTAAAGTGGCAAAAGCTTGTGCATAAGGCGTGTGAGGCAAAATTGAATACGACACTTGGCCAGGCAAAGTTAACAGTTCTAAATCTCTCTGGTGATAGCCTATGTCGTCTATTACTATCGCTATTTGCTTGGCTTTAGCATTGAGTGACGCAAAACCAAGCATCAATATCAGCCCTATAATTACTTTCATCTTTATCGCTTTTTAAATTTATAGTTTTTATTATTTTTAGAGCTTATTAATTCAACATCAGTAAGGCTAAAATTATTGCAGGTTAAGTAATTGTTTAGCTTTAGCTAATTGTAAATCAGTTACCTTGCTGGCTAGTTGTGTTTGTTTGCTTTTAGCTTGCTGGTTTTCGATTATAACGGCTTTATCACTTTGTGAAAGGGTTGTTTGATTAATCGCCACGTCGGGCGTAATACCAACACCTTCGATTGATTTCCCCAAAGGAGTGAAGTACTTAGCTGTAGTGAGCTTTAATGCAGTGCTGCCATCACCAAGTGGAATAAGCGATTGCACTGAGCCTTTACCAAAAGATTGGCTGCCAACAACCTTGGCGCGGTTATTATCTTTTAATGCGGCAGCTAAAATTTCGGCTGCTGATGCCGAGTTTTCGTTAATTAGCACGACAATAGGGGCGCCTTTTAAAATGTCTCCGTGTTTGGCATAAAAAGCTTTATTTGCCTCGTTATAGCGCCCTTTGGTTGTAACAATAGTACCGTTTGGTAAAAACAGATCCGATACCGCAACAGCGCTTCTAAGTGTACCGCCGGGGTTGTCACGTAAATCAATAACTAGGCCTTTAAGTGGGTGCCCAAAGTGATTTTGCATGGCTGCTATTTGCAAAGCCACTTCATGTAAAGTGTGGTTAGAAAAACTATTTATAGCTAAATAACCGCTGCCTAAATCTAAGCGCTGGCTAGTAACGCTTTCAAGCTTTATTTTACGGCGACTCACATTAAAATTAAGTGGTTGCGGTTGGTTATCACGCTTTATGGTTAAACTAATATTACTAAGTTTGCTTGCTGTTATTAGTTGAGCAACATGCTCTACGGTGCTGTTTTGTGTTGTTTGATTATTAACGCTAATGATAATGTCACCGGCCATAACCCCAGCACTTTTAGCGGGTGAGTTACTCACTACATTTACAATGGTTACACTGTTATTTATTTGTTTAACCTCAATACCTAAACCGGTATAGCGGCCATTAGTGTTATCAAATAAAGTATTTAATTCGTGTTCATCAAGGTATTTAGAGTAGGGATCGAGCTGAGCATATAAATGCGCAAATTGCTGGTTGTTATAGCTAGTATGAGTGGTGTTTAGTAGGGCAAGATCTTCAACGTAGTAGGTATGAATATTAAATAGGATTTCGGTTATTTGTTGGTTTTTTAATTCTTTAATCGAACTAGAAAACACATTAGCTGAAAAGCTAATAAAAACAAATAGGGCAAGTAAATACAGGCTTAAGCTAAGCGTAAAGCCTGTATTTTTAAACCATTTTGCTACGGTGCTTTTTTTGTCCATCGGCTGCTCCAATACGGCGCAGCGGTTAATTTATACCAATACTATGTTTTACATAAGATTGGTATTTGCTAAATGCGTTTGCACCATTTTTCAGGATTTACTGCACGCCCTTTATGGCGCATTTCAAAGTATAGACCAGAACTTGCTTGCCCGCCGCTTTGGCCAACTAGCGCTACAGTTTCGCCTTCTCTTACCATGTCGCCAACATCTTTCAATAAGGTTTGTGCATGGCCGTAAAGGCTCATAAAGCCCTCACCATGGTCAACTACAATTACCCAGCCGTAGCCTTTTAACCAATCGGCAAATACCACTTGGCCGTTATGAACACTGTTAATATTGCTGCCTTCTTTTGCGCCAATTAATACGCCTTTCCAGTCAATACCACCGTGTTTTCGTTGTCCAAAAGTGTGCTCTAACTTACCTCGGCTTGGCCAGTTAAGTTTACCTTTGCTATTATTGAGGCCGAGTAATTCAACTTTTTTATTTTTTTCTTTCTCTAGCTCTTCAATAGTTGTGATCAGCGTTTGTTGGTTTTCTTTTAAATAGTTAATTGAGCTTTTAGTGTTATTTAGCTGTGCCTGTAAATTTTTTAAATTGGCTTGGCGTTCACTTTGGGCGTTAACTAATGCAGTTTGGCGTCTTTTTTGTTCATCATGCAGGTTTACTAGTTTTTGCTTTGTTTTAGCCAGTTCAGCCTGGTTTTTCGCTATTTGTAACTGCAGCGCTTTTAGCTCTTCGAGTTGTTCAATACGGGCTTTATTTAAATAATTATAATAGCTTAGGGTGCGCTCAAATTTAGCCGTGTCTTCTTGGTTGAGCAGCATTTTTGCATAATCATCGTCGCCACCGGCCATATAAGCACTTTTAAGTTGCGCAGCTAATGCGTGTTGAAACTGTGCATGTTGTTGTTCGAGTTGATCGGCTTTTTGCTGTTGCAGTTGTTGCTGTTGTTTGGTTTTTTTAATCGACTGCTCAGCCATATTTAGGGCTTTGGCGTTTTTAGCTATTTCGAGTTCGTGCTGTTGTAGGTTTTTTTGTAGCGTGGCAACTTTTTTGCGTTGCGCGTTGTATTCAGATTGGCTTTGCTTAAGTGCCGTTTGTACTTCGCTGAGATCTTTTTTGGTACGATCTTCATTAGCGACTGCAGTTGCAGTCGCTAAAAAAGTCAGTATTAAAATTAGCTGAGTAACGCTATTAATACATTTTTGCATAGATTATTTCAACGTCATGATAGGTTTGCCTGTCATTTCAGTTGGCTGCTCCATGCCCATTAAGTGCAGCATAGTAGGCGCTACATCACTAAGCGCCTTACCCTCAGATGGTGTTGCGTCGCGGCCCACATAAATAAATGGCACCGGCTCGCTAGTATGTGCAGTATGGGCTTGGCCTGTTTTAAGGTTGGCCATTTGCTCAGCATTACCATGGTCGGCAGTAATAAGCGCTTCACCGCCATATTCGTTAAGTGCTGCTACTACGCGGCCAATACAGTGATCAACTGCTTCGCAGGCTTTAACTGCCGCTGCAAATACACCAGAGTGACCCACCATATCGCCGTTAGGGTAGTTACAAATAATAGCGTCGTATTTGCCGCTTTTAATTGCCGCAATGAGTTTGTCGGTAAGCATTTCTGAGTTCATTTCGGGCTGCAAATCGTAGGTTGCAACTTGTGGTGAAGGAATAAGTTCGCGGGTTTCACCGTTAAATTCGTCTTCGCGGCCACCACTAAAGAAAAACGTAACGTGGGCGTATTTTTCGGTTTCAGAAATACGTAGTTGAGTTTTACCGTGTTTTTCAAACCATTCGCCAAGTACGTTTACCAGTGGCGTGGGGCCAAATGCAACCGGGGCGTCTATATCTGCAGCGTATTCGGTCATCATTACAAAGGCACTAAGATCGGGTGACTTTTGTTTGGCAAAACCGTCAAAGTTAGGCTCAACAAATGCACGTGTAATTTCACGGGCGCGATCGGCTCTAAAGTTAGCAAATATAACCGTGTCGCCATCGTTAATTTGTACTGGCTCTGCGCCTGCAGGAGTAATGGTGCTTGCGGCTACAAACTCGTCGTTTTCGTCGCGCTCATAAGCTGCTTCAAGTGCGCTCACGCCAGTCGGGTAGCTAAAGTCGCCTTGTGCTAACGTAAGTAAGTTATAGGCTTTTTCTACGCGGTTCCAGCGGTTGTCTCTGTCCATTGCGTAATAACGGCCAATTAGCGATGCTAAGCGGCCACATTGTAGCTTTGTAAATACCGCTTCAATGCGTTCAATAGAGGCTTTTGCACTGCGTGGAGGAGTGTCGCGGCCATCTAAAAAGCCATGAAAGTACACCTCTTTTGCACCGCGTTTTGCAGCAAGTTCAATACTTGCCACAATATGATCTTCGTGGCTGTGTACGCCACCTGGGCTTAATAACCCCATAATGTGCACGGCTTTATCTGCACTTACGGCTTTATCTATGTTATCGACTAGTGCGGGGGTAGAGTCAAATTCGCCATCGTTTATCGCTTTTGTTATACGAGTAAAGTCTTGATAAACAACGCGTCCTGCGCCTAAATTAACGTGGCCAACTTCAGAGTTACCCATTTGACCATCAGGAAGGCCTACATCAAAACCCGAAGCTGAAATTAATGTGCGCGGGCGGGTGGCCCATAATTCATCTAATACAGGGGTATTTGCAGCCAGAATCGCATTACTTTGCTCATCTTCTCGGTATCCCCAGCCATCTAAAATCATTAATACCAGTGGTTTTTTATGCTCTGACATAGTCACTCCTCAAGGTTAACGTTGCGATAAAACACGCTAACATTACCGCTAACATGCTGATGCTAAGCATACCGTGTTTCACAGCTAGGATCAGCAATCAAAATAAGATATTAAAACTTTTTAATATCTTACTAAAAATTAACAACAAGCTGTTACTTTGTTCTTACTAAAAACACCTCATAAAAGCGTATTATGCTTTGCCTTAACTCGCATTTTTAGCTGATTTGGGTATACTTGCGCAGCTAATACCAATTTTATTAAAAACATGCACATTCTAGCTGATTAAATAGCTCATTAACTGCGTTAAAAATAATTTATATAAAACAACTATATATCATCATTTTTACTTGTTATTGACCCATTTCATTGACGCTACAATAGCCCATTAATTTAATGCAATTGGTATAATACCAACTTTATTAAAGCGCTGTGTATGCGAGTAAGGTAAATTAGGTATATATTGTGTTTAAAATTTCACAAAAGTTAGCACTTCTGTTTAATTTTATGTTGTTTGTGAGTAGCTTACCTCTTGTTATACTTGCTTATAGAGTTAATGCAATTGGTATTGAACGAAAAAAATAGCTAAAACATCACGTTTTAGGATGTAATTTTATAGTGGATGTCGAATGGATCAATATATTGAATTTATCACCAATCACCCAATTTTAAGTGCAGCTTGGGTGGGTATTGTGTTTCTTATTGTTAGTGGTTGGATCAAAAGTAAACTCTCAGCAGTGCGCCAAATAAACCCTCAGCAGTTAACGCTGCTTATCAACCGTGAAGACGGTCAAGTTATTGATATGCGTGCGCAAAAAGAGTTTAACACCGGACATATTGCCGGTGCTCAGCATTTAAGCCCTGAAAATGCGAAAAAATCTGACTTTTCAAACCTTGAAAAGTATAAGAGTAAACCCATTATATTGGTATGTACTACAGGCATGACCGCTTCAGGAACTGCAACCGCTATGCATAAAGCGGGTTTTGAGCAGGTAAGTGTGTTATCTGGTGGTATGGGCGCGTGGCAATCTGCGAGCTTACCAACTACAACCGGTCGCTAATAAATATTAGCTCCGATAGAGGATATATTATGAGTAATGTTGTTTTATACACCAAAGCGTATTGCCCTTTTTGTCAACGTGCTCGTGCACTTTTAGACAGTAAAGGTGTGCAATACACAAACTTTGATATTGGTGTACAGCCTGAGCTGCGCGATGAAATGATCGCCAAAGCAGGCGGCGCAAGCACGGTACCGCAAATCTTTATTAATGATGAGCATATAGGTGGCTGCGACGACATGATGGCAATAGAAGCACAAGGTCAACTTGATAAAAAGCTAAATGCCACACTAAACGCTTAAATTTAACTAATTATAATAACGAACAGGTTAAGGATTACAATGAACGAAGAAACGCAAAACGCAGCAGCACAACAAGAAACTGGCGCACAATTTACTATTCAACGTATTTACACAAAAGACGTGTCGTTTGAAACGCCAAATTCTCCAGCTATTTTTCAAAAAGAATGGACACCAGAAGTTAAGTTAGACCTAGACACTCGCTCTAATAAGTTAGACGAAGGTGTATTTGAAGTGGTTTTAGCACTAACAGTGACTGCATCTATTGGCGAAGAAACGGCCTTTTTATGTGAAATTCAACAAGCAGGTATTTTTACTATTGCTGATGTTGAAGAAACACAACTTGCTCATATGCTTGGTGCATTTTGCCCTAACGTATTGTTTCCATATGCGCGTGAAGCAGTTTCTAACCTTGTTAACCGTGGTACTTTTCCACAGCTTAACCTTGCGCCAGTTAACTTTGACGCATTATTTGCACAATACATGCAACAACGCACAGCGCAAGCTGAGCAGGCATCAGTAGACGCTTAAATTATGAGTACAGCAACTTCAGCTGTTACTGTATTAGGGGCGGGGTCTTATGGCACCGCCCTTGCTATTTGTTTAGCCCGAAATGGTCACCAAGTGACACTTTGGGGGCGCAATAGCGACGACGTTGCCACGCTTGCAGCTGAGCGAAAAAATCAACGTTACTTACCTGATATTCCTTTTCCCGACACTTTAACTCTTGAAGCCGACTTACAACGTGCTGCTGCAAGTAATCAAATAGTGTTAGTGGTTGTGCCTAGCCATGCATTTGGCGACACCTTAAAGCAAATTAAACCTGCTTTACAGCAAGGCGCAAAAGTTGCGTGGGCAACTAAAGGGTTAGAGCCAAATACCGGACGCTTATTACAAGAAGTTGCAGTACAAGAGCTTGGCGATGCAATTCCATTAGCGGTGCTTTCGGGGCCAACATTTGCTAAAGAAATGGCCATGGGATCACCTACTGCTATTTCGGTTTCATCCACCTCTACAGAGTTTGCACAACAGTTAGCTGATTTACTGCACTGCGGTCGCTCATTTAGAGTGTACAACAATGATGATTTTATTGGCATACAGCTAGGTGGTGCGGTTAAAAACGTTATTGCTATTGGTGCAGGCATTTCCGATGGCGTAGGTTTTGGCGCTAATGCACGCACGGCACTAATTACTCGCGGCCTTGCAGAACTAACACGCTTAGGCTGTGCTTTGGGCGCAAAACCCGAAACCTTTATGGGGATGGCAGGCCTTGGTGATTTAATTTTAACCTGCACAGATAACCAATCGCGTAATCGTCGCTTTGGTTTAGCGTTAGGCAAAGGCGAAAGCGTAGAAGCTGCAATAGAGTCTATAGGCCAAGTGGTCGAAGGCTTTAGAAACACCAAAGAGGTGTATTTATTAGCGCAGCGCAGCGGTGTAGAAATGCCAATCACCGAGCAAATCTATAAAGTACTGTACGAAAATAAAGACATGAAAGAAGCGGCTATGGCCTTATTAGGCCGAGAGCAGCGCTCAGAATAAAAGGGCAGCTTTCATAAAACTAGGTTTTAGGTGTCAGGTTTTAGGTAGACATTAGCCAAGCTCGGTGTGTGGGTTAAACCGCAGGCGGGCTTTATGTCGCGCAGGTTAAGCTTTAAACCTGCGCGAGGTAAACTCCCACCTACAAGTTAGGCGCTTGGTTTATATCACTTACCTAAACCTTGCGCCTAAAACTATTTACTTCTTACTTCGCGCCCGGAAACCCAAGCTGGCGCCATGATTCATACACAAACACCGAAACCGCGTTAGATAAGTTCATACTGCGGCTATTGGCTTGCATCGGAATGCGTACCCGTTGCTCGTTTGGAAGCGATTGAATTAGCTCATCCGGAAGGCCGCGCGTTTCAGGGCCAAATACTAAACAGTCGCCGGCCTCGTATTGTGCCTGATGATGAAATTGGCTGCCTTTAGTGGTGCAAGCGTATATTTTTTTAGGCTTGCATGCTTCTAGGTAAGCTTCAAACGAAGCATGGCGCTGTACATGGCTAAATTCATGATAATCAAGGCCGGCACGTTTTATTCGTTTGTCATCCCATGCAAAGCCAAGTGGCTCAATTAAATGTAGCGAATAGCCCGTATTTGCACATAAGCGAATAATATTACCCGTATTCGGTGGGATTTCAGGTTGGTATAAAACAATATCCAGCATAACGAGCCTTATAAAATAGTCAGTAATTTAACGATTTGCAGTATACACGAAAGCGTGTAAAAAACTGATATACTCACTTTATTCAATACACATATTAACGGATAAATACGTGCATAATCGCAGTTACGAATTTTGGGTAAAAACCTCTAGTTTAGTCACTATGGTCATGGTGAGCTTAATGATTGCAGCTAAAACCTGGGCATGGCTTGCCTCGGGTTCAGCGTCAATGCTGGGCTCATTAACCGATTCACTCATGGATATTACTGCCACAGCTATGAGTTTTTTAGTATTAGGTTATGCGCTGCGCCCTGCCGATGACGACCACCGTTTTGGTCACGGCAAAGCCGAAGCGCTCGCTGGGCTAGGGCAGGCCGCATTTATTGCAGGTTCAGGCTGTTTGTTAGCGTTTCATAGTATAGAACGCTTGTTTAATCCTTTAGAGCTCACTCATTCATTATTAGGTGTATGGGTAAGTATTTTTGCTATTGCCTGTACGTTAGTGATTGTATTTGTACAAAATAAAGTAGTTAAACATACCGAATCTATTGCAATAAAGGCCGACTCAGTACATTACAAAGGTGACTTGATTTTAAATGCTGCGGTACTACTGGCTATTTTACTCTCGTATTATGGTGTGTTGTACGCGGACCCTATTTTTGCAGTTGGCGTTGCCGGTTACCTACTTTATAACAGCTGGGATATAGCCCGAGATAGCGCAGATCACTTAATGGACAAAGAGCTGCCAGACGAAGAAAAACAACGTATTTTAGATGTATCGAAAAGCCATATCGATGTGCGCGGTGTACACGGTGTTCGTACCCGACAAGGTGGGAAAGTTAAGTTTATTCAATTACATTTAGAGCTAGATGATCACCTAAGCTTAATTCGCGCGCACAACGTAGCCGATGAAGTAGAGGCAATGATCACTAAAGAGTTTGAATCAGAAGTTGATATTCTAATTCACCTAGACCCTTTATCTTCCGTGGAACTGAGTGACACTGAGGGAGCCGCAGTAACTGAATCGTAAGCAAAGCTGGTATCTCAGGTTAAAACCAAGCAAACACCAGATTTAACCTGATACCTTCGCCATAGGCGTGAGTTTAGTTTACCTCACGCAGGGTTTTAAAAGCTTAACAAGCGCGGTATAAAGCCCCGCCTATGGTTAACCTAAACACCGAGCTTGGTTTTTTCTCTACCTGAAACCTAACACCTCAAACATAAAACCTAAACCTTTGCCGTAGGCGGGAGTTTACCTCGCGCAGGGTTTTAAAAATTTAACAAGCGCGGCATAAAGCCCCGCCTACGGTTTAACCCAAACACCGAGCTTGGCTAATTCCTACCAAAACCTGACGTCTAATACCTCAAATCTAAACCTTTGCCGTAGACGGGAGTTTACCTCGCGCAGGGTTTTAAAAGCTTAACAAGCGCGGCATAAAGCGCCTCCTAGGTTAACCTAAACATCGAGCTTGGTTTTTTCTACCTAAAACCTGACGCCTAATACCTAAAACCTGCTCTTCCACACCTATTCACAAAACTGGTACAAACTTGTTAGCAATGGCTGGCGTATTTCATCACGTTCAAATAATAGTTCGTGCTTAGCGCCGGCAAAGCTCTTTATTATTGCCTGGTTATGTCGGTTTGCTAATTTATATTGCGCGGTGTTATCTACTACTTCGTCGCGCTCTGCGCTGGCAATAAACAGCGGAATATTTATGCTTAACTTATCAACCGATGCAATAAAGGTAAATGCGGCTTGTAGCCAACCATAGGTTACGCCACCAAGTTGCAGTAGTGGGTCTTGATAAGTTTGCCTAAAGTTTTTATAACGCACTTGGCTGCTAGTTAATGAGTTTAAAGCAAACTCTTCTGGGCTGTAATCGTTTTGCCCTAGGGCATAACTTTGTGAAAAACCGAAAAAAACAGCTGCGTTAGCAATTAGTTTTGCCAACGGTTTTGGAGTGTTTTTAGTGTGAATATCAAACATAGGTGCCGATAAAAATAACCCACTAAAACTATTTTCAAAATGAGCTAAATAGTCAAAGGCAATTGCGCCGCCCATTGAGTGGCCAAGCAGTATTTTTTTGCCTTGCCAGTGGTTATCAACAATTTGTTGATTAAATAAATGCAGATCGTGGCGATAATCAGTAAAACATTTTACATAGCCTTTATGCTTATTAGCTAACTGTCGGTAAGAGCGGCCTTGCCCTTGATGATCAACAATAAACACGGCAAAATTATTAGTGTACAGTTCCCACAATAGCTCTTTGTATTTATCAAGCCCTTCAATGCGCCCTGAGCTAATAACAATCGCGGTATGCGCATGCTCAGGTTTTGCATAGGCGTAAAATAACTGCCCGGCAGGGGTATTTAAATAGGCTTTAACTAGGGTGTTGTTATAAAAATCATTAATACTGGGTTGATTATCAACAAGCTCGTTTTCACTACTGTAAAACATTCTCTACTCTTTTATTATTGGCAAAGTAACCATGGCGCACAGGCCACCTTGTGGTTTATTTGATAAAACCAAGCTGCCGCCATGAGCAATAATCGCATTTTTGGCAATCGCTAAGCCTAAACCCGTGCCACCACTCACTCGGTCACGCGCATCTGACTGCCTAAAAAACGGCTCACATAGCTTACTAAGCTGGTTATTTGGTACACCTGGGCCATCATCACATATTTCAATATAAATGGCATCACCGTGCTTTAGGGTAAGGCTAATAGTGTGCTGTGCATATTTAATCGCGTTGCGCAGTAAGTTTTCCAGTGCGCTGGCAATTAGCGCTTCATCGCAATTTAGTGTTACCGCCGCCGAGCCGCTTACTTGCAGTTGCTTGTTGTGCTGTTTTGCTTCAAAGGTGGCATCGTTAAGTACATGATCAACAATATCTTGCAGTGACTGTTTGTGTAGCGATAACGCTTGGCTATTTGCCTCTAAGCGCGACACTTGCAATACATCGGCAATCATTTTATCAAGCTGGTTGGCTTCTTTTTCTATGCGCAGTAAGTACGATTGGCTGGCTTCGTTAGCTTGCATTTGCGCAAGGCCGGTCGCCATTTTTAAGCGAGTAAGCGGCGAGCGTAGTTCGTGTGATATATCAGCCAGTAGGCGTTTTTGTGCGCTAATTAATTGCGCTAATTGGTCGGCCATACGGTTAAAGTCGCGCCCTAATATTCCTAGCTCATCTTTACGATTTACCGAAATTGCGGCGCGCGCTGTTAAATCACCCGCAGAGAGTTTTATAGCGGCTTTTTTTAAGCTATTAATAGGGGCAATTAAGTTACGGCTAAATAAAAAACTTAAAATAAGTGAGGCAATTATAGCAATTGATATTTTTATCCAACCCGGCATTAACTTTAACCGCAGATATAGCGGCGTATGGTTGTAAATATCTATTTCATATAAATAAAAATCACCTTCAGGTACTCTAATTTTTATTGGCCCAATTGCTTGGTATTTTTCGGTATAAATAACTTGCGGCGGCATGCTCTTAGTAAAGTTAAGCAAGCTTAAATCAACATCGCCGGGTATGCTTTTATTTGTTAGCGAATCTTCTAGCTGCTCTGCATTTAAATACAAAAGCTTACCATTAGTACGCCGAGGGTGCTTTAGCGTATCGTTAAGCGAACGCTTGTGCTTTATGGTAGAGCGCTCAATGTTTTTAGCGGTATAAGCTAAGTTTTTTTCCATTGGGCCATGCAAAGGGTTATAACTAACAGAGTTAATAGTTGTAACACTACTTAAAAATATAAGTGCCGCACCTGTGCCAATAATAGTTAACCAAAACCAAGTGAAAATTTTAAAAAACAAATAGTGCCGAGGATGTTTAAGCCAGCTAAAACTTGCCAATTTATTCGCCTTGAATAAAGACATAGCCCGTCCCTCTAATGGTTTTAATTAGCTCGTTAGGTAAGTGTTCAGCTATTTTTTTACGAATGTTGCTAACGTGCATATCAATAGAGCGATCAAACGAGGCTAAGCGCCTGCCAAGTACATCTTCACTTATTTGCTCTTTACTAACTACTTCACCAGCGCGCTTGGCTAGGAGTGCGAGTATTTCGTATTCGGTGCCAGTAAGGGTTAAGGTTGTTTGTTTAATTAAGGCTTCACGGGCGGCTAAATTAATAGTAACCCCGTTAACCACTAATTTATTATTGCTAGTGGCATTCATGGTGGTTATATGTTCAATACGGCGCGTAATTGCTTTAACTCGGGCAAGTAACTCACGGTGATTAAAAGGTTTAGGTATGTAATCGTCTGCGCCAAGTTCAAGGCCAAAAATACGATCAAAATCTTCGCCTTTGGCGGTAAGCATAATTACCGGTGTAAGCTTGGTTTGCCTAAGTTGTTTAAGTACTTCAAAACCATCAAGGGTAGGCAGCATTACATCAAGTAGTATTAGTGCGTAGTCGTTCGCTTGCGCTAGTTTTAAGCCCTGCTCGCCGTCGTGTACGCTTTGCACGCTAAACCCTTGCGCGGTTAAATACTCGCTTAATAGCTCACACAAACCTGTGTCGTCATCAATCATTAATAGTTTCATTTTCAAACCCTTGGGTTGTGCCGTATGTGCTGATTTTACCTGCTTAATAGTACAAAAGTGAATCTTTACATAACCTTTACACTGCTTTGCGTTACTTTGCATTGCAGCGGGTATAGTTACCTCAACAGATTAAAACAACCAATCCAATAGTAAAGGTAATGATTATGACTAAAGTAAATACACTTTCAAAACTAGTACTTATTTGTGGCTTAGCAACCGCTACTTTCGGTGCAACCAGTGTTATGGCCAAAGGCGATATGCATAAGCAAGGTCGCCACTCACAAGCGCACTTTTTACTATCGGAGCGCGGCGCTGATAAACTTGATTTAACACAAGAGCAGCAAACTAAATTAGAAGCTATATTTGCAGCACAAAAAACGCAAATGCAAGCACTTAAAGGCACCGACAAAGAAGCGCGCAAAGCACAGCGCACCGCTCACAAAGCTAAAATGGAAAGCTTATTATCGGCAGCAACATTTGACGAAAATGCAGCAAAAGAGCTACTAGCTCAACGCCACGAAAAAGGTGAGGAAATGGGTTTAATTAAATTAAAAACCCAGCACCAAGTGTGGCAAGTTCTAAATGCAGAGCAGCAAGAAAAGTTTGCAAAAATGCAAAAGCGCATGGGTAAGAAAAAACATTCAAAATAGTCGGTGTTTAAATTACCCGTAGGCGAGGGCTTGCCACCGCGCTGCGCGCACGTAGTGCTAAAGATATATTCACAAAGAGGTTAAGAGCCGCTGCGCTTTAGAGGAGTAAACAGTAAATTAGTTGTTTAAATGGCTTCTCATTTGCTCTCATTGTCTTCTCTTTGTGAAAAAGGTTGGTTTTAGCTAGAGCCAAGATCGGTGTTTAAATTACCCGTAGGCGGGGCTTTATGCCGCGCTGGTTAAATTTAAAAACTGCGCGAGGTAAACTCCCGCCTGCAAACTCCAGACAAAAGACAAAGCCAAGCACGGTGCTTGGCTTATATACTTTGCTGCTCTCTAAACCTATTTATTACTTAAAAAAGTCATCTTCATTTTTTGCCATCATGGCTTCTATGTCTTCAATCATATCTTGGCTAAAATCTTCAGCTGAGGTTATAGGGGCTGAAATTCTGTTATTTTCAAACGACCATTCGCCTAAATCAATAAGCTGACAACGTTTTGAACAAAACGGGCGATGTGGGCTTTGCTCTGACCATTCAACCTTACTTTTACAGGTTGGGCAGTTAACAATAGTTGGCATAGTAATCTCTCAATCTTGTTTTAAATGGTGCTGTCTAATAGCCAAACTCTAAGTCAGTTTAAATGCTTTTAGTATTGTATTGGCTTTTATAGAGTCGTATCATTTTTCTGATATCTGATATCTGATATCTGATATCTGATATCTGATATCTGATATCTGATATCTGATATCTGATATCTGATA
>NZ_JADYXG010000012.1:51427-130694 GCF_015864415.1 Pseudoalteromonas sp. SCQQ13
CCTGATACCTGATACCTGATACCTGATACCTGATATTAAAAACTCGTTACCCGATTAATCTCAGCTAACGAGGTCATGCCGTCGGCGGCTTTACGAATGCCCGATAAACGCAGGTTATTAAATCCGGCTTTAAGCGACACTTCAGCTATTTCTAGTGAGTTACCACCGCGCATTATAATTTGTGCTATTTCTGGGGTAATTTTCATTACTTCGTAAATACCTACACGACCTTTATAGCCATCGGTACAGTTTTCGCAACCTTTAGGAGCATACAGGGTCATTTCACTAATTTGCTGCTGGCTAAAACCTTGGCGCAGTAGTTCTTCACTAGGTAAATTCTCAGGTGTTTTACACTTAGGGCATAAGCGACGCGCTAGCCGCTGAGCTATAATTAAGCTAATTGAACTTGCTACGTTATACGCCGGTACGCCCATGTTTAATAAGCGGGTAATGGTTTCGGGTGCTGAGTTAGTATGCAAAGTCGAAAGCACTAAGTGACCTGTTTGCGCCGCTTTAATTGATATTTCGGCGGTTTCTAAGTCACGTATTTCACCTACCATTACTACATCGGGATCTTGGCGTAAAAATGCGCGTAGTGCGTTGGCAAAGGTCATATCGGCTTTTATATTAATTTGTACTTGGTTAACCCCTTCAAGGTTAATTTCTACCGGATCTTCGGCGGTACTAATATTACGCTCAGGCTGGTTTAATATATTTAAGCCGGTGTAAAGCGATACCGTTTTACCAGAGCCTGTAGGCCCAGTTACTAATATCATCCCTTGTGGTTGCTCAAGCGCATCCATATAGAGCTTTTTTTGCTCGGGTTCGTAACCTAATACATCAATACCAAGCATGGCGCTAGATGAATCAAGAATACGCATTACAATTTTTTCGCCCCATAAGGTAGGCATGGTGCTTACCCGAAAGTCGATACTTTTACGCTCGGTTATTTTTAGCTTTATGCGGCCATCTTGTGGTTTACGTTTTTCGGCAATATCAAGGCGCGACATTACTTTAATACGCGCCGAAAGCTTAGTAGCTAAACTGTTTGGTGGGCTGGCTACTTCGTGCAAAATGCCGTCAATTCTAAAACGAATTCGGTATTTGTGCTCGTAGGGTTCAAAGTGTAAATCAGACGCACCTTTTTTAATCGCATCCATTAATATTTTATTGATGTAAACAATGATTGGTGCATCGTCTTTGTCATCGTCTTTAGTGGTGTCTTTTTGGATATCGGCGTCTAGTTCGGCAAACTCTTTAAACTCGTCATCGCTTAAATTTAAGCTGCCAGTGGCATCAAGCAATTGTTCTATTTTTTTATCGAGTTGAATGTAGTCAACCACTACCACTTCGCAAGACAAGCCGGTACTAAATTCAAAGTTTTCAAATGCGCCGTAATCGGTAGGATCAGAGGCGGCAATATACACTTTTCTGCCTTTTTGTACTAAAGGCAAAATATGATGCTTACGGATCAGTTTTTCTTTTATTAACTCAGGAGAAATAAGTGCAGTATTAAAGTCTTTTAAATCAAAAAAAGGTACCCTAAATAAATCAATGCATTGCGCCGCTAAATCTTTACTGTCAATTTTTCCGCATTTAGCAATAAGCTCAGCAGTAGAGGCAAACTCTTGCTGTTTAGTTTTTACTATATCGGCATCAACACGGCCAAGGGTAATAAATTTTCTTAATAACGGTGAGTTAATATTCATTGCGCACCTGTTTAAATCCTTCAATAGTTAGCAATTTATCAGAAAAAAGCAGGGATTACATTGCCCATCACAATCTAGGCTGATTTTAGCAATTAAAATAACTGTTTTTGTAATTTATGGCTATTTTAACGCCAATTTTAAATAGCCTTTATGCAAAGCTATTAAGTCGTGCTTAACTAGAGTTAGGCTGCGATCGTTATTTAAAATATCATCTGCTTGTTGTTGTTTTTGTTCACGCGACATTTGCGCAGCAATAATACTATTTACTTGCTCTAAGCTTATGTTATCACGCTTAACCGTGCGTTCTATTTGTACGCTTTTTGGCACGTCTATAAGTAAAGTGCGGTTACAGTATTTATCTAGGCCATTTTCAAAAAGTAGCGGAGCAACCATTACCACATAAGGGCTAGTGGCGTTATTTAAATCGGCTATTATTTGGCTGCGAATAAGTGGATGTAATAGCGTATTTAACCAGTTTTTATGCTCATTATTGCTAAAAACTAGCTCGCGTAAAGCACTGCGGTTTAAATTGCCGTCGGCTAAAAGTATATCAGCACCAAAGTGTGCAACAATTGCCTTTAGCCCTTCGCTGCCTGGCTCAACTACTTGGCGCGCAATAATGTCGGCATCAACAACGCAAATATCCAGCGCTTCAAGCATATTACTTACAGCCGTTTTACCACAGCCTATACCGCCAGTTAAACCCAGTACCCAATTATTTATGTTCGTTACTTTAACCGCTTGTTCGCTCATATTAGTAGCCAATTAAATTAAAGTAGCTAGCTTGTAATTGCTCGCCCCATAACATGGTGATCCAGCCTGCAATAGCTAGGTAGGGGCCAAATGGAATGGGGGTGGCTTTGTCTTTACCCTGAATAGTTAATAGCGCAATACCAATAATGGCGCCCACTACGCTCGAGAGCAAAATAATAGTCAATAACGATTGCCAGCCAAGCAAAGCACCAAACACGGCAAGTAATTTAAAGTCGCCATAGCCCATGCCTTCTTTACCGGTAAGTAATTTAAATAACCAAAATACGCTCCATAGACTTAAATAACCACAAGCCGCGCCAATAATGGCATCGGTAGGTGTAATTGTGTAACCCATTACCGAGGCAATAAGTGCAAGCCAAACAAGCGGAAGTGTAAGCTGATCCGGCAGTAGCATGTGGTCAATATCAATAAAGGTTAGTGCTACTAAAATCCACGTTACAAAAATATATAAAAGGGCTTGCTCGGTCGTACCAAAGCTGTAGGCAACAATTAAACTTAATAGGGCAGTAATTAGCTCTACAGCAGGGTATCGGGCCGAAATAGGATTACTGCAGCTTGCGCATTTACCTTTAAGTATTAACCAACTAATAATAGGAATATTCTGCCAAGGCTTAATGGCTGTTTTGCATTTAGGGCAGGTAGAATTGGGTTTTACTAAGTTAAAAGGCTCATTGATATTGGCTTGTTTAGACTTATTAGCTGTAAGCTCATCATCTAGCAATATACGGCATTCGCTTTGCCACTCACGTTGCATCATCAGTGGTAAGCGA
Source organism: Pseudoalteromonas sp. SCQQ13 (assembly GCF_015864415.1). Classification (NCBI taxonomy): domain Bacteria; kingdom Pseudomonadati; phylum Pseudomonadota; class Gammaproteobacteria; order Alteromonadales; family Pseudoalteromonadaceae; genus Pseudoalteromonas; species Pseudoalteromonas sp. SCQQ13. Next base: position 54,681 of record NZ_JADYXG010000012.1, read on the forward strand.
TAAATAACCACATTTAAAAAACTACCAATACATAAACTCACCAAGCCAATACAGGTTAAATAAAACCATAATTGGCTTTGCATTACTTCTATAATACTTTGCATATAACGACCAAATAATTAAATAATGAGTTTGAAAAACCTAAATAACAGAGCCAAGTTGGAATATAGGCAAGTACATGGCAATAATTAAACCACCAACTAGCACACCTAATACGGCCATGATTAGTGGTTCTAGCAAGCTTGAGAGTCCATCTACTGCATCATCAACTTCTTGCTCATAAATAGTCGCTACTTTACCTAACATGCCATCGAGCGAGCCCGACTCCTCACCAATAGCCACCATTTGTATTACCATATCAGGGAATATTTTGGAGTTACGCATTGCCCAGTTCATTTGGTTACCCGAGCTAACCTCGGCTTTAATATCTAAAATAGCATAACGATAAACCGCATTACCTGAGGCTCCTGCAGCAGAGTCCAGCGCATCAACTAGCGGCACACCAGCAGCAAAAGTGGTCGAAAGCGTGCGGGCATAACGGGCAACAGCCGCTTTATTTAAAATCATGCCAATAACGGGGAGTTTTAATACTGCTCGGTCGGTAGCATCGCGGAGCTTTAAGCTTTTAAGGTGCGCCTCTTTAAACGCCCAACCAAATACAACAATTGCTATTAGCATCATCCACCAATATTCCTGCATAAACTCCGAGATACCAATTACAAATAAGGTAAAAGCAGGGAGTTCAGCACCAAAACCGGCAAAAATATCCTGAAATTGCGGTACTACAAATATTAGTAGTATGGAGGTAACAATAAGTGCGATAACTAATACTGCAATAGGGTAAAACATCGCTTTTTTTATTTTTGATTTAAGCGCTTCAGACTTTTCTTTATAAATAGCCACGCGGTCGAATATTTTATCTAAAGCACCAGACTGCTCGCCCGATGCTACTAAATCGCAATATAAGTCATCAAAATAACGAGGATGGCGCCTTAGTGCTTGCGATAACGGTTGGCCTGCTTTAACTTCATCGGCAATGGTTTCCATGAGTTTACCAAGGCTTTTATTAGTTGCTCCAGTACCAATCATTTCAATTGACTGTATTAGCGGTACACCCGCCATCAGCATGGTGGCAATTTGCCGAGTGACTATGGCAATATCTTTAGGGGTTATTTTTTGTAAGCGTGCACCAAATAACGGTTTGGCTTTGCGTTTAACTTTGGAGGGGGTGATACCTTGTTTACGTAATAGGGCTTTAACTAAGGATATGCTAGTACTATTGAGTTCTCCCTCAAGCTTTCTTCCTCTAGAGCTAACACCTACCCATTCAAAAGTATCTAGATTTTTGTTCTCTGTTTTTTTTTTCATAGGTAAGCTTTTTGATTTAATTGTAAAAGGCTGCTTTAAAGCAGCCTTTTATTAAGTTAGCAATATATGCTATTGCCACAAGTTTCGGTCCAACTAGTTATTTGGTCCCCTGCATTCGTTGCTCCAACTGGAGTTAAGGTGTAAGTATCTCCTACTGCAATACCATTAATAGCCTTAGGTGTTACCAGAATTACACCATCTGTAACAGAAACGGATGCAACAACTTTAGTTGCGGTTGTTGCTGGTATTCCTTTTACACCGGTATCACATTCAGTAATCGCATTTGTTAAAATACATGTTTGAACACCAGCCTTATAAGGGGCAGTTGCCAAGATCACTTCTGAGAAGTAAGCTTTTTTTGTATAATTTTGATAAGCAGGCAGTGCTACTGCTGCTAAAATACCGATGATTGCTACTACAATCATTAATTCAATTAGGGTGAAACCCTTTTGGTTCTGTTGTGTCATTGTTTTCATGTTTCCTCTCCTAAAGGATAATGTTGTGGTAAATAAGCGTTATTTAAGTAGCATTAGTGCTTGGCTTAATTTGTTTATTTAACCTGTTTATTTAAAGAACAAACTTTACTGTACAGCGTATTTTAGTTTGTATAAACAAAAGTACGCTGTGAATTTAGTTATTAAAGTTACCAATATTTAGCACTTTAATGCGTTATTTAGTTACTTTTATATTTATAAATTAGCTTATATTTTTAGGTATAGCTGTATAAATACTTAACTTTTTTATGCATTTCATTGCACTCATTAATATTAAACCAGCTAATTAGTGCTTTTATATTAATAGTACATTCATTTATAGTACAACAGCGTGAGTTTACCACTGTTTTTTACTTTTTAGTACACGGATTATATTTAAAAAAGTATTTTATTTAACAAAATGTTAAAAAGCAATCCTTTCGGGTTATTTAATGCTTTATAGCAGCTATTGTCAATGAATTAGCGCAGTTTAAATTTAAAGTCTGCGTTATTATTAATCAAATCGCATTGATAAATCGATTGATTGTAAGTTTTTTGTTAACGCTCCGCTCGATATAAAGTCTACCCCAGCTTGTGAGTAAGTTTTAAGCGTTTGTAGGGTCATATTGCCCGAAACCTCAAGTTTTGCACGTTTGTTAGTAACCACTACAGCTTGTTTAATTTGCTCTACGTTAAAGTTGTCGAGCATTATAATATCGGCACCCGCATCAAGCGCTTGTTTTAGATCAACAAGTGATTCAACTTCTACTTCTATTGGTTTGTTTGGTTGGTTTTGTTTAGCTTGCGCCACGGCTTTGTTTATACCGCCACACGCTGCTATGTGATTTTCTTTTATTAAAAACGCGTCGTATAAACCAATACGGTGGTTTGCACCGCCGCCACATTTAACGGCGTACTTTTGTAAAATACGTAAACCAGGTATGGTTTTACGGGTATCGAGTAGTTGGGTTTTTGTACCCGCAAGTTCTTTTACATAATGAGCTGTGGTAGTAGCAGTACCCGAAAGTGTTTGTACAAAGTTAAGTGCTGTACGCTCGGCAGTTAAAATAGCGCGAGCCGAGCCTGTTGCTGTAAATAAAGTACTGTTAGCTTTAACTGCATCGCCATCGTTTACTAGTACATTTACTACAACGCTTGGATCTACTTGCTTAAATACTTCAATAATTAGGTCTTTACCACAAAATATGCAGTCTTCACGGGTAATTACTTTAGCGTTCGCTTGCTCGTTTGCTGGAATAAGTTGCGCGGTAATATCACCATTTTCAGCACTTTGGTAATTTAAATCTTCACCAAGTGCAAGAGTAACTAGTTGACTAACTAAAGTGTGTGGAATAGGCATAAAAAAGCTCGTAACAGTAAATAAATTAAGCAAATTTTACTATGTTTGAATTGCAATAACCAGCTTTGTGGTAAAGGCTGGTATCAGGTTTTTGGGGAAAGCAGGTTTTAGGTTTCAGGTGTCAGGTTTTAGGGAAGAGCAGGTTTCAGGTTTTAAGTAGAGATAAGCTCGGTGTTTAAATTACCTGTAGGCGAGGGGGTTGCCACCGCGCCGCACGTAGTGCGAAAAACATATTCACAAAGAGGCTAAGAGGGCGCTGCGCTTTAGAGGAGTAATAAGTAAATTAGTTGTTTAAGTGGCTTCTCATTTGCTCTCATTGTCTTCTCTTTGTGAAAAGGGTCGGTTTTAGGTAAAGATCAAAGCAAGCTCAGTGTTTAGGTTACACGTAGGCGGGGCTTTATGCCGCGCTGATTAAAATTTAAAAACAGCGCGAGGTAAACTCCCGCCTACAAGTTCGCTGGTTGGTAAGCTTTTATTACTGCGTCTATCATTTTTAAATTAAATCCTTTAGCATCGATGTTATGTAGATCTTTTGATTTAAATTATGAACATAGATTTAAATGGGGTGGTAAATTGTGCTGTGCAGCGTGGTTGTTCGCATTTTGATGAGCGCCCGAGTGATACTGATGTTTCGTTATTGGTAATTCACAATATATCCTTGCCGGCGGGGCAGTTTGGCACGCCTTATGTTGATGATTTATTTATGGGTACGCTTAATTGTGAAGCGCATAGCAGCTTTAGCGATTTACACGGTGTGCGGGTGTCGGCACATTGCTTTATTAAACGCAGCGGTGAGCTAGTGCAGTACGTGCCATTTACTAAGCGAGCATGGCATGCTGGGGCGTCTGAGTTTAACGGGCAAACTAACTGCAATAACTTTAGTATAGGCATTGAGCTTGAGGGAACCGACACCACCGCTTATACTTTAGCGCAATACACTAGTTTAAAAATATTAAGTAAAGCCATAATGCAACGCTATCCAAATATAACAACAGAGCGAATTGTAGGGCATTGCGATATAGCACCAGGGCGAAAAACAGACCCTGGTAGTAGCTTTAATTGGCATTTATTTTTAACTATGCTTAAACAATCAGGCTAAGTGAGTAACAACAATGATTTTGGTTTCGATAATAATTGCATTAATACTTGAGCGCTTAGGTGCTCGTTCAGCCCATTGGCAAATTAGCTACTACGCAGACGGTTACGTAAATCGCTCGGCAAACCTGCTCACTAATAAAGGCGTATTTGGCTCGGGTGTTGGCTTTTTAGTGTGGCTACTTTTACCTGTACTGGCTATTGGTTGTTTATATTTGCTGTCTGACTTTGTGCTGTGGCAACTTATTTTTAATGTAACAATATTATTAGTCTGCTTTGGTTGTGCTAAGCAGCGTGCCTTATATAAGTCGTACTTAAATGCTTTAACCCGAGATGATAAAACCGCAGCCACTTTATATGCACTGCAAATGGGGCAAAACCGTACAGAAGAAGAACAAGACGGCGAAACAGTTGGGCAAACCCTGGCATGGGTTAACTTTAGATTTTACTGCGCGGTGATTTTTTGGTTTGTAATATTAGGCGTAGCCGGTGCGGTTTTATATGCACTAGTACGCACATTCGCCGATTTAGTAACGCAAGATGACGACGAAATAATAGCAAAGCATTCTAAAATGCTACACAGATTATTATTTTGGCTTGACTGGTTACCAGCGCGTATTACCAGCTTTGGTTATTTAGTAATAGGTAACTTTAATAAAGGCACTAGTTGCTGGTTACGCTACGCGCTTGATTTTTCAAGCCCTAACCGCAAAGTGGTTACTTACACCGCCTTAGCCGCAGAGCAAGTAGAAAAACGCTACTACGACTGCGCGTACGAAGCCACTTGTATGATTAAACTGGTAAAACGTAATGTATTGTTTTATTTAGTACTGATTGCATTATTAACCCTGTTTGGTGGGCTGGATTAAAGGGCAGGCTTTAGGTGTCAGGTTTTAGGTAGAGATAAAGCCAAGCTCGATGTTTGAGGTTATGCCTAGGCGAGGGGCTTGCCACCGCGCACGTAGTGCGAATGTTTTAAGTAATTATAGTTTTTGTTAAAAATATCGCGCCAGCAAGCTTGGCACTTACAAATTCCAGACAAAAGATAAAACTAAGCACGGTGTTTGGATTGTGTAAGTGCGGTTTTACACCTCACCTTACAAAAAAGATACTATTTCACAAAGAGAAGGCATGAGAGTAAATGAGAAAACATTAAAAAGTTAGCATTTTAAGCTATTACTTTTCACTGCTCTAAAGCGCAGCGCCCTCTTAGCCTCTTTGTGAATAAACGGGCTGTAATTAAGTTACACTGCGGGCTATGGGGTGTTTACTTATTTTTGACTACTAACACCTAAACTATCCGTTATCACTTTTACCCTCCCTGGTCTGACCAATTTATTTTCGTCTCATTTACCTTTCTTTATTTATACTATTTTGTGTATTCTTTAAACTTTGCGCTGAATGCGTTACGCTGGCTAAGTGTCCTTAAAGCTACTGTAAATTGACAGCAATTAGGCTTTTTGTTACCGTATGTCAAAATTTGGTATGACCAATTTACCTTTTGGCTAAATTGTTCAGTTCAAAGCCTGGTTTTAAGGGCTTTTGGTATTTATACAACGCGGACGTTGACTGATGTCTTTAAAGATTAAAGCTGCAAAATTATCGGATGTGATTTTACAACAACTTGAGAACATGATTCTTGAGGGGTCGTTGGCACCAGGCGAAAAATTGCCACCGGAGCGTGAGTTAGCTAAGCAATTTGAAGTGTCGCGGCCATCACTGCGCGAAGCAATTCAAAAGCTTGAAGCGAAAGGTTTAGTAACCAGACGCCAAGGTGGCGGTACGTATGTAAAAAATCAGCTCGAAGAAGGGCTTACTGATCCGCTGTTTGATTTGATCAGTAAACACCCTGAGTCGCAGTTTGATTTACTTGAATTTCGCCATGCATTAGAAGGGATTGCTGCGTATTACGCTGCACTGCGTGGCACCAATAACGATTTTATTAAAGTAAAACAAAGCTTTGATCAAATTGCTTTGGTACAAGACGACTTACAACAAAAAGCGAAAGCAATAAATGCTTTTCATTTTTGTATTGCAGAGGCGTCACATAACATTGTTTTACTACATTTAGTGAGAGGCATGCAGGCATTGCTTGAGCAAAATGTATTGCAAAATTTAACCGTGTTATTAACAAAATCAGATATCAGTAACCAATTAGGCCACCACCGTGGCTTGCTAATGGATGCTGTTATTGAAGGTAAGCCCGAAGAAGCACGCTTAGCTAGTAATGCGCATTTAGCCTATATAGAAGAAGCATTACTGGAAGCGGGTAAAGAACATTCGCGAATTGAACGCAGTTTAAGACGCACTAAACAAAATTAAGCAAATACATCCTTACTCAAAATTAGTAAGTGGGATGTGTTAAATACACAACATTCGTATTTTAAACATAAGGAAACCTCCATATGTCTGAAGTCAATAAAATTGACGTAGACGCGCTAGAAACACAAGAGTGGTTACAAGCTCTTGAATCGGTTGTGCGCGAAGAAGGTGTTGAACGAGCTCAGTTTTTACTTGAGCAAGTGTTAGAGCAAGCCCGTTTAGATGGCGTAGATATGCCAACGGGTATTACCACTAACTACGTCAATACAATTCCGGTAGAGCAAGAACCTGCTTACCCGGGAGATGTAAATATTGAACGCCGTATTCGTTCAATAATTCGTTGGAACGCGATAATGATTGTATTGCGTGCATCGAAAAAAGATCTCGATTTAGGCGGCCATATGGCGTCTTACCAATCGTCTGCGGCATTTTATGAAGTGTGTTTTAACCACTTTTTTAAAGCACCAAACGATGTAGACGGCGGCGACTTAGTTTATTACCAGGGGCATATTTCTCCGGGTATTTATGCACGCGCATTTGTAGAAGGGCGTTTATCGGCATCGCAGCTAGATAACTTCCGTCAAGAAGTAGGTGGCGAAGGTTTACCGTCGTACCCGCATCCTAAATTAATGCCTGAATTTTGGCAGTTTCCTACGGTTTCTATGGGCCTTGGTCCTATTTCGTCTATTTACCAAGCACGCTTTTTAAAATACCTAGACGGCCGTGGCTTAAAAGACACTAAAAACCAACGTGTATATGCGTTTTTAGGTGATGGCGAAATGGATGAGCCAGAATCACGTGGCGCTATTTCATTTGCTGCACGCGAAAAGCTAGACAACCTATGTTACTTAGTTAACTGTAACTTACAGCGCCTAGATGGCCCAGTTATGGGTAACGGTAAAATTATTCAAGAGCTAGAGGGCCTATTTAAAGGCGCTGGCTGGAACGTAATTAAGCTAGTGTGGGGCAGCGGTTGGGATATATTACTGGCTAAAGATAAAACCGGTAAGTTATTACAACTAATGAACGAAACGGTTGACGGCGATTACCAAACGTATAAAGCAAAAAATGGCGCGTATGTACGTGAACATTTCTTTGGTCGTTACCCTGAAACAGCAGCACTTGTTGCTGATATGACAGATGACGAAATTTTTGCGCTTAAGCGTGGTGGTCATGAGCCATCTAAATTATTTGCAGCATTTAAAAAAGCAGAAGAAACCAAAGGTCGTCCTACTGTTATTCTTGCTAAAACCGTTAAAGGTTACGGCATGGGTGAAGCGGCTGAAGGTAAAAACATTGCGCACCAAGTTAAAAAAATGGACATGTCGCATGTTGCACACCTACGCTCACGCCTAGGTCTTGACGATTTAATATCTGAAGAGCAACTAACCGAACTGCCTTATTTAACGCTTGAAGAAGGCACTCCTGAGCACACTTACTTACACGCTCGTCGTGAAGAGCTTAAAGGTTATACACCTAAGCGTATTGCGCGCTTTAGCGAAAAGCTAACAGTGCCAGAAGTAGAGGCGTTTAACCCGCTACTTGAAGAACAAAAACGTGATATTTCTACCACTATGGGTTTTGTTCGTGCACTTAATATTTTATTAAAAGACAAAGGCATTGGTAAAAACATAGTACCTATTATTGCCGACGAAGCACGTACCTTTGGTATGGAAGGTTTGTTCCGCCAAATTGGTATTTATAACCCGCATGGCCAAAACTACACACCTCAAGATCGCGATATTGTTTCTTACTATAAAGAAGCTACATCGGGTCAAGTACTGCAAGAAGGTATTAACGAGTTAGGTGCAATGTCGTCATGGGTTGCTGCAGCAACATCGTACAGCACCAACGATTTACCAATGATCCCATTTTACATTTACTACTCTATGTTTGGTTTCCAACGCGTTGGCGACATGGCATGGATGGCAGGCGATCAGCAAGCACGTGGTTTCTTACTAGGTGCAACAGCCGGTCGTACTACGCTTAACGGCGAAGGCTTACAACACGAAGATGGCCACAGCCATATTCTTGCCAGCACAGTACCTAACTGTATTTCTTACGATCCAACGTACGCATACGAAGTAGCGGTTATCATTCAAGATGGTATTCGTCGTATGTATGGTGACGATCAAGAAAACATTTACTACTACTTAACGTTAATGAACGAAAACTACCATCAACCAGCTATGCCAGAAGGTGCTGAAGAAGGTATTCGTAAAGGTATTTACAAGCTAGAAAGCTACGCAGGCAAAAAAGCCAACGTACAGCTATTAAGCTCGGGTACTATTATGACTGAAGTACGTAAAGCAGCTAAAGTATTGAGCGAAGACTACGGTGTTGCGTCTGACGTATTCTCAGTAACGTCTTTTAACGAGCTAACGCGCGATGGCCAAGATGTTGAGCGCTTTAACATGCTTAACCCTGAAGGCGAGCAAAAAACAGCGTATATCACTAGCGTATTAAACGATTCAGTAACGGTTGCAGCAACCGATTACATGAAAAACTACGCAGAGCAAGCGCGTTCGTTTATCCCTAGCAATAACTATAAAGTGTTAGGCACCGATGGTTACGGCCGCTCTGATAGCCGCGAAAACCTTCGTCGTCACTTTGAAGTTAACGCAGACTACGTTGTAGTTGCTACGTTATCTGAACTTGCTAAACGTGGTGAAGTTGAAAAGTCGGTAGTTATTGAAGCACTTAAAAAGTTCAATATCGACACCAACAAACTTAACCCACTGTACGCATAAGAGGTTTGCAATGAGTATTGAAATTAAAGTACCCGATATCGGTGGTGATGAAGTAGAAGTAACCGAAATCTTAGTAGCCGTTGGCGACGTTGTTGAAGTTGACCAAGCATTACTAACCGTTGAAGGCGACAAAGCATCAATGGAAGTACCGGCCGACACCGCTGGCACAGTAAAAGAGATTAAAGTAAGCGTTGGCGACAACGTAGCTACTGGATCTTTAGTGTTTATCTTTGAAGGCGAGAGTGAAGGCGAAAGTGCAGATAAAAGCGCAAGTGCAGACAAAAGCGACAGTGCAGCAGAGCAAAAAGCGCCTGCAACTGACGCTAAACCAGCACCAGCGGCTTCTAGCTCTGCAGCACAAGACGTAACCTTGCCAGATATTGGCGATGACGAAGTTGAAGTAACTGAAATTTTAGTAGCCGTTGGCGACAGCGTTAGCGAAGATCAGTCTATTTTAAGCGTTGAAGGCGACAAAGCGTCAATGGAAGTACCTGCGCCGTTTGCTGGCACAGTTAAAGAAATTAAAGTAGCGACTGGCGATACAGTAAAAACCGGTTCATTGGTATTTGTATTTGAAGTAGCGGGTAGTGAGTCTGCAGCACCAGCTGCTGAGTCAACACCAGCCGAAACTAAAGCAGCACCGGCAGCCGAGCAAAGCTCAGTATCAAGCACAAAAGAAGTTAACGTGCCTGATATTGGTGGCGACGAAGTTGAAGTGACCGAAGTTTTAGTAGCCGTTGGCGACAGCGTTACTGAAGATCAATCGTTACTAAACGTTGAAGGCGACAAAGCAGCAATGGAGCTTCCTGCGCCGTTTGCTGGCACAGTTAAAGAAATTAAAGTAGCTACTGGCGACAAAGTATCGACCGGCTCGTTAATTTTTGTTTTTGAAGTTGCTGGTGGCGCACCTGCTGCAGCCGCTAAACCTGAAGCCGAAAAATCAGCACCTGCTGCTAAAAGCGAAAAGCCAGCACCAAAAGCCGAAACAGCGACGCAATCTGCTCCAGCAGCTAGCAACGAAAGCTTTGCTGATAACAGCGCGTATGCACATGCATCGCCTGTGGTACGCCGCTTAGCACGTGAGTTTGGTATAAACCTAGCTAACGTAAAAGGCTCTGGTCGTAAAAACCGCGTAGTAAAAGAAGACGTGCAAAACTATGTTAAAAACTTAGTTAAGCAAGTTGAATCTGGTCAATTGTCGGCAGGTAAAGGCAACGCAGGCGGCAGTGAGCTTGGGCTTATTCCATGGCCTAAAGTTGATTTTGCTAAGTTTGGCGAAATTGAAGAGAAAAAGCTATCGCGTATTCAAAAGCTATCGGGTAAAAACTTACACCGTAACTGGGTGCAAATCCCACATGTTACTCAGTTCGACGAAGCCGATATAACCAGCCTTGAAGAATTCCGTAAAGAGCAAAATGCCCTTAACGAGAAGAAAAAGCTAGGTGTTAAAATTACGCCATTAGTATTTGTAATGAAAGCCGCAGCAAAAGCATTGGCCGAATTTCCAACTATTAACTCGTCACTGTCTAACGACGGCGAAAGCTTAATTCTTAAAAAGTACATTAATATTGGTGTAGCGGTTGATACGCCAAATGGTTTAGTAGTACCTGTGTTTAAAGATGTTGATAAAAAAGGCATTATTGAACTATCGCGCGAGCTAATGGAAGTATCTGTTAAAGCACGCGACGGTAAGCTTACCTCGGCAGATATGCAAGGTGGCTGTTTTACTATTTCAAGCTTAGGCGGTATTGGCGGTACGGCATTTACGCCGATTGTTAACGCGCCAGAAGTGGCTATTTTAGGTGTGTCTAAATCTGAAATGAAGCCAAAATGGAATGGTAAAGAGTTTGAACCAAAACTTATGGTGCCATTGTCAATGTCGTACGACCATAGAGTGATTGACGGTGCGCTAGCAGCACGCTTTACTGTTACGCTGGCAAGCTACATGAGCGATATTCGTCAATTAGTGATGTAATTGCTAAAAATGTATGAAATCAAATCCCAGCCAGTTGTTTTTTGCTGGGATTTTTACCATTTGCAATGATACAATCTTTGCACAGAATTTCTGCCTCGCAGAAGCATGGCAGTTAAACCTTGGGGCTGTGTCCCGTTCAAATAATTAAGGTAATAGCATGAGCAACGAATTAAAAACTCAAGTTGTTGTACTAGGCGGTGGTCCTGGTGGTTACTCTGCGGCTTTCCGTGCTGCTGACTTGGGCTTAGAAGTTACACTAGTTGAGTCTCGCGATACACTAGGCGGTGTATGTCTAAATGTGGGTTGTATCCCTTCAAAAGCGCTTTTACACGTAGCTAAAGTAATTGATGACGCAGCGGCAATGGCCGATCATGGCGTTACTTTTGGCGCACCACAAATTGACTTAGACAAAATCCGTTCATGGAAAGACTCTGTTATTGGCCAACTAACTGGTGGCTTAACTAGCATGTCGAAAATGCGTAAAGTTAAAGTTGTATACGGTTACGGTAAATTTACTGGCAGTAACACCATTGCTGTTGAAGGCACCGACGGTACAACAACAATTACGTTCGATAACGCAATTATTGCTGCAGGTTCTAAACCAGTTAGCTTACCTTTCATCCCAGAAGATGATCGCGTAATTGACTCAACTGGCGCACTAGAGCTTAAAGATATCCCTGAAAAGCTACTTGTACTTGGTGGTGGTATTATTGGCCTAGAAATGGGCACAGTATACCGTGCACTAGGTTCAGCAATCGACGTAGTTGAATTTGCTGATCAACTAGTACCTGCTGCTGATAAAGACATTGTTAAAATTTACCAAAAGTACGTAAGCGACAAATTTAATGTAATGCTTTCTACTAAAGTAACGGGCATTGACGCAAAAGACGATGGCCTATATGTAACGTTTGAAGGTAAAAACGCACCAGCAGAACCAGTACGTTACGACAAAGTACTTGTAGCAGTTGGCCGTACACCAAACGGTAAGTTACTTGATGCAGATAAAGCAGGCGTTAACGTTGATGATCGCGGCTTTATTAATGTTGATAAGCAGCTTAAAACAAACGTTGAGCACATTTTTGCAGTGGGCGACATTGTTGGCCAGCCTATGCTTGCGCATAAAGCAGTTCACGAAGCACACGTTGCAGCTGAAGTTATTTCTGGTCAAAAACATTACTTTGATCCTAAATGTATTCCTTCAATTGCCTACACAGATCCAGAAATGGCGTGGGTTGGTGTAACTGAAAAAGAAGCAAAAGAGCAAGGCCTTAGCATTGAAACTGCGGTATTCCCGTGGGCTGCATCAGGTCGTGCAATTGCATCAGCACGTACTGAAGGTTCTACTAAGCTTATTTTTGATAAAGAAAGTGGCCGTGTAATCGGTGGCGCTATGGTTGGTATTAACGCAGGCGAAATGCTGGGCGAAATTGGCCTAGCAGTAGAAATGGGCGCAGATGGCGAAGACTTAGCACTTACCATTCATGCTCACCCAACATTGAACGAATCAATCGGCCTAGCAGCTGAAATTTACGAAGGTTCAATCACTGACTTACCAAATAAAAAAGCAGTTAAAAAGAAAAAGTAATTTCTTTTAGTTAATTGTTTAAAAACCCAAGCCCAGCTTGGGTTTTTTTATGGGCGAAAAGCAGGTTTTAGGTATCAGGTTTCAGGCAGAGATCAAACCAAGCTCGATGTTTAGGCCGTCCGTAGGCGGGGCTTTATGCCGCGCTTGTTTCAGGTTTAAGGTTTAAGGTTCAAAAAATATCGCGCGAGGTAAACTTCCGCCTATAGGGTTGTATCACCTTGTTAATACCTAAAGCCCTTACATATCTATTTTCATCAAATATAGCTACAATGCGCGCCTAATTTATTTAAGGTAAACCCCCAGTGAAAAATGCCGTTTTAGCATTACGTGCCCAACAAATAAGCGAATCGCGCCGTGAGTTTAACGCTCGAGGCGCTAAAATGACACGTTGCCAGCAATGCCTACTTGCAGAGCTTTACTGTATTTGTGAAGGGGTTGTACAAGCCGATTGCGACGCCGCTGTTTGTTTACTTATGTATCATAATGAAAGCTTTAAACCTTCAAATACTGGGCGTTTAATTGCCGAAATAGTACCTGAAAACTATGCATTTAGATGGGACAGAACTGATCCCGATGCCAAACTTTTAGCATTAATAAACGATCCGCAATATCAACCTATGGTTGTATTTCCTGCTGAAGATGTAGAGCCGGGCAGAGCGGTAACTGAAGTAAATATAACAGCCGGTAAAAAACCGCTATTTATATTTCTAGACGGCACCTGGCGCGAAGCTAAAAAAATGATCCGCAAAAGCCCGTATTTAGATAACCTTCCGGTATTGTCGATCACTGCCGACAAACTCTCAGACTACCGCCTTCGCGTTGCTCCCCATGCGCATCAACTTGGCACTGCAGAAGTGGCTATTATGGTGCTAGCGTTAGCGGGAGAGAAAGATGCAGCCACAAAACTAGAACAGCACTTTATAAAATTCCGCGACGCGTACTTATTAGGTAAACGCAATAAAGGCAGGCCAGAGTAAAAGGGCTGGTTTCAGGCAGAGATTAAACCAAAATCGGTGTTTAAGTTGCTCGTAGGCTGGGCTTTATGCCGCGCTTGTTAAAAATTAAAAACAAACTACTATTTTATGAATAGTTATTTATAAATAAAATACACTCACTTTAGCCAGTCTTTTTTACTACATTAAAAAATAAAGAAAGCAAAAAGCATTATAATTGCGCCTTTTGTATTTATAAATTATTCTTTAACGATATATCACCTTAAGGGAATATCATTCAAATGAGTCAGCAAAAACAAGCGATAGTCGACCAGGAAGTTACTTTTGGTATTGATGAAGAACTACTCTCTACTACAGACTTGCAAGGAGTTATAACTTACGCAAATGATAACTTTTGTAAAGTTGCTGGATATACATTAGAAGAGCTAGTAGGTAATAACCATAGTATGGTGCGCCACCCTGATATGCCCAAAGCTGCGTTTGCCGATTTATGGTCTAATTTAAAAAATGATATTGCTTGGCGAGGTGCAATTAAAAACAGATGTAAAAATGGTCAATACTACTGGGTTGACGCATTTGTAACGCCAATTTATGAAAATGGAAAAAAAATAGGCTATCAATCTGTTAGGCGCCGACTATTACCTGAGTACTTAAACAGCGCAGAAAATCTGTATAAGCGTATTAATAGTGGCAAGTCTATAAATACATTTACTCATAATCTGTCGGCACTCAAACTCCCTCTATATTTATGCTTTAGTGCACTTTTTGCTTGGTTAGCTAGTTATTCACTGTGGTTTATTTTGCTGTTTATTCCTCTGCCTTTTGTTATTTATTATGATCAGCTCGTTTTATCGCAGCGATACCTTAAAAAAAGAAAAACTGAGTCAGACAGTATCTCTCGCCATGTGTTTTCGGGCAGTAATATATTTAGTTTTGCTGATTTTCAAATTAAATTACTCGAAGGAAAAGTCACTACAATAGTAGGGCGGATCATCGATGGAACATTGAGTTTAGAAAAGGGTGCCAACTCGCTCAAAGCCGTTGCTCAAAAATCTAAATTGGGAGTTGAAAAAGAAGCTGCAGAGCTACATCAGGTTTCGTCAGCGGTTGAGCAAATGGTTAACTCAATTGATGAAGTTGCCAAAAGTACTGTTATAACTACCCAGAAAGTAAATCAAGCGCATTCAAATTGTGAAGCAGCTACGCAGGCTATGTCGCAAACTATGGATAAAGTTTCTTTACTCGCAAATGAGGTAGATAATTCAGCTAATTCAGCAACAGAATTAGCTAAAGAGGCAGGTAAAATTGGCGATATCATGCAAGAAATTCAAGGTATTGCAGATCAAACTAATTTACTTGCGTTAAACGCAGCCATAGAGGCAGCACGTGCTGGAGAGCATGGTAGAGGCTTCTCTGTCGTTGCAGATGAAGTTCGCGCGCTATCAAGCAGAACCCACTCTGCCACTGAGCAAATACAAACATCTATAGCAGAAATGCAGTCAACGTTATTAAGCTGGTCTAAAACGATGGAAGTTGGAAAAAATGCTGCAGAAGACTGTGTTAAAGAAACACGCCAAACACAAGAGATAGTTTCTCAGGTTCATCTTTCTATTAGCGATATTTCAGATCTCACGAGCCAAATATCTACAGCTGCCGAAGAACAAAGTATGGTATCGCAAGAGATTAGCCGTAACATTTACAATATTAGTGAAACCTCAAGCGAAAACCTAACTCAAGCACAATTAGTAGAAGTCGAATCAGATTCTATTGATAAACGCTCAAAAATGCTTGCATCATTAGGGCTATCTTTCAAAGTAGATTAAAGGGCGGGTAAGAGCAGGTTTCAGGCATTAGGTTTTAGGCAGAGATTAAGCCAAGCTCGGTGTTTAAATTACCCGTAGGCGGGGCTTTATGCCGCGCTTGTTAAAAATCAAAAAAGCGCAAGGTAAATCTACTACTACAAGCTAGGTATTTTAAGCTTATTTAATGTGGGTTTTAAAAATATAAAAACTGGATAAACAACTTAAAGGATTAATACTTTTTTGATTTTTGATTTTTGATTTTTGATTTTTGATTTTTCTTGAGGAAAGAAAAATTGGGGCGATTGACGGGGCTTGAACCCGCGACAACCGGAATCACAATCCGGGGCTCTACCAACTGAGCTACAACCGCCACAACACACCTTGGTTGGTGTGAGGCGCATAATACATAAAGTATTAAAAGTTGTGAAGCAAAAAAGTGAAAAAAATTAAAAAAAGAGTAAAACAGTGTGTTTAGTGTGTGTTTTGCATGAAAAGCAGCCAAGTTAACTATTACTTTAATAAGTAACTGGGTTAAAACTTATTTATGCAAACCCATTATCTAATGAATCCAAAATGTAAATAATATATAATTTGCCGATAAAATCAGATGAACGACTTTCAGGGACCACAAAATGGAATCGGTACTCAATTGGCTTAATGAAAACTCAGGCCTAATTTTACACTATGGAATACAAGCGGTAATAGCGCTGGTTATCTTTTTATTAGGTGGGCGAATTGCAAAATTTTGTGCAAACTTAACCGAAAAAGCATTCGACAAAAAGAAAGTAGACAAAGCAGTAGGCTCTTTTGTTTCTAGTATTGTATTTGCCATAGTATTTATGGCGACCGTTTTAATGGCGCTATCGCAAATAGGGATCGAAACAACCTCTTTTATCGCTATTTTAGGTGCTGCTGGTTTAGCTGTAGGTTTAGCACTACAAGGCTCTCTTTCTAACTTTGCATCAGGCGTGCTGATTATTTTACTACGCCCTTTTAAATCGGGCGACTACGTAGAGGCAGGTAATAAAGCCGGCACTATTAAAAAAATCGAAATATTTTCAACAGAGCTGCGCACCCCAGATAACAAAGTTATCATAATGCCAAATTCAAAAATCATGTCAGATGCAATCGTTAATTACTCACGAGAGTCAACACGCCGTATAGATTTAGTAATTCGTGTAGATTACGATGCCGATTTACGCAAAGCGAAAGAAGTGCTTAAATCAATACTCGATAGCGAGTCACGCATTTTAAAAGATCCGGCTTATAACGTATCAGTATCTGAGCTTGCTGAATCAAGCGTAAACTTTATAGTTCGCCCGTGGGTTGAGTCAGCCGATTATTGGCCTACGTACTGGAGTTTACTCGAAGAAATTAAAATTATATTTGATGAGCAAGGGATCAATATTCCAGCTCCTCAGATGGATGTACATTTACGCAAACAAGATTAATTTACTTACAGCTATACAAAGGTTATTTTTAAATGAAACTAAAGCTTTTATCAATTTTAGTTGCAGCAACAGCAGCAACTAACGCATTTGCAGACGACGCTGAGCAAAAAACCTGGGAAGTTACCAGTGAGCTAGGCGCTATTATTACCAGCGGTAACACCGAAACCACCACACTTAAAGGTGGTATTAAGGTATTGCATCATCTAGAACGTTGGAATAATGAGTACAAAATCGACGGTATTTATAAAGAAGACGAAGTAGAAAACGACGATGGTACAAAAGACAAACAGCGTACTAACGAAAAATACGCTATTTCTGCACAAGGCAATTACAAATTAAATGAAAAACACTCGCACCTATTCATTTATGGTTCACACGTTTCAGACTATTTTGGTGCCTATAGAAGTGAGTCGGTAGTTTCT
Organism: Pseudoalteromonas sp. SCQQ13; assembly: GCF_015864415.1. NCBI lineage: Bacteria > Pseudomonadati > Pseudomonadota > Gammaproteobacteria > Alteromonadales > Pseudoalteromonadaceae > Pseudoalteromonas > Pseudoalteromonas sp. SCQQ13. The sequence goes on from NZ_JADYXG010000012.1 coordinate 72,237, forward strand.
GCTGGTTATGGTTTACGTTTATTAAACGAAAAAACCATGTGGTTAAGTGCCGAAATTGGTCCTGGTTATAAGTACTTTAAGTATCCAGATGTAAGCACAGAAGTTGACGAAAATGGTAATTCACTTGCTGGTGAATACGAAGGCGAAATTATTGCCTTAGGTAAATTAGATTACAACTGGAAGATTTCTGATAACGCTCGTTTTACGCAATTAGTAACAGTAGAGTATGGTGACACCAACACCAAAACACGCTCAGAAACTGCACTACTTGCTAAAATAAATGGTTCATTACAAATGAAGGTTGCTTACAATATTATTAACAACTCAGATGTTGCTGATGACAAAGAAAGCACCGATACAGAGACCTCATTAACATTGGTTTACAGTTTTTAACTGATTTAACAAAATACAGTGTTTTAGTAACAATAAAAGGGGCTTAAGCCCCTTTTTTATTGCTTTGATTATAATGTACAATGGCGGCCATTTTTGGTTGTAGACCTAGGGAAATACCTACTCGTGAACGTTTTTAAATATTTTATAGCTGTTTTTATTTTAGCGTGCGGTTTTGGTGCTTTAGCATTCACACCAACTAATGCACAAATAGAGCAGTTTAAAAAATTACCAAAATCTCAACAAGAAGCCCTAGCTAAGCAATATGGTGTAGACCTTTCCTCAATTGGTAATATAAGTCAATCAAATGAAACAGCTGCTACAGAACAAAGTACAGTTATAAATCAGCGCGCAGAAGAGCGCAAAGAACCTCTTACTGACGAAGAAAGATTTCAACCAGAGATAGAACCAGTGAAACCATTTGGTTATGAGCTATTTGCGGGTGAGCCAACTACATTCATGCCAAATGAAAGTGCTGCAGTGCCCGACACCTACTTAATAGGGCGTGGCGATCAGTTACTTATTAACTTTTATGGTAAAGAAAGCGATAGCTTTGAAGTAATAGTCGACCGCGAGGGTCGTATTAACATACCCGATTTAAGCCCTGTGCAGGTAGCAGGTTTAACCTTTGCTGAGGTTAAAGAGTTAATTAAAGTTAAAGTAGAGCAAGAAATAATTGGCGTTAAAGCCTTTGTGTCACTTGGGCAGCTACGTAGTATGCGCATTATGGTATTAGGCGAAGCCTATAAACCGGGTAGCTATAGTGTATCGTCGTTGACTACCGTATCTCATGCATTATTTGTAAGTGGCGGCGTGTCAGATATTGCTTCACTGCGTAACATTCAAGTAAAGCGCGCAGGTAAGGTAATTACTAACTTTGATATGTATGACTTACTTATAAATGGCGATAGCAGTAACGATATAATCCTAAAACCTGGTGATGTAGTATTTATTCCAACTGTTGGTGAGCAAGTCGCTGTTGAAGGCTTGGTTAAACGCCCTGCTATTTTTGAACTTAAAAATGGCGAAACAGCAAAACACTTGCTCACAATGGCTGGCGGCTTAAAACCAAGTGCCTATGCTAAAAATGTAATAGTGGAGCGTTTTAGTCACGACCGTAAAAAGGTTTTATCAGTTGACTTTACACGTACTAAAATAAATTACACCCCTCAAGATGGAGATCGTATTCGCTTTGATTCTATCAGTTCACAGTATAAAAACTCCATTAGCTTAATTGGTGCAGTCGCACGTCCTGGAAATTATCAATGGCGCCAAGGGAAGCATATTTCAGATGTATTAAAATCTATACGTGGCGATTTGCTACCGCAGGCTGATTTAAGTTATGGCTTAGTTGTACGCGAAACGAATATAAATGGTGATATAGAAATTCACCAATTTGATATCGCTCAAGCCATAGTTAAAAATAAAAAAAATGATTTAGCTCTTTCAGTAAACGATAAAATTATCGTGTTTAGTCGCTTTGAAGATAAAAAAGCTGAGAAACAAGCACTCGAGGACATGGCATTAAGTCAAGAGCAGCAAGAACAACAGCTAAAAGTATCGCAATGGCATAAATATCAGCAAAATGAGTTCGAAAAATATATAGGCTTAAATTCAGCCAACGAAAAAAAAGAGTTAGATAATAAAGAACAATCACAAACAATCGGCGAAATTAAAAAGCATAAGGCTGAGCAAAAACTTGAGGCTGAAGACTACGCACTATATAGCCGCTATAACTTATTAGCGCCTATTGTTTCTAAATTAAAACAGCAAGCTTCAGTGCAACAAGCTATGCAATTAGTTGAAGTAAATGGCAATGTTGCATATCCAGGTGTTTATCCATTATCAGTAGGTGGACAAGTCAAAGATTTGATTACTGCTTCAGGCGGATTACTTGAATCGGCTTATACAAAAGAAGCAGAAATTACACGTATAGTTTCAGGTGACGCCTCACAGGTGAAGCATTTAAGATTTGATTTGCAAGCAGCAATGCTTGGTGACGAAGTAATAGACACAGCTTTGCAAAGTAAAGATAGCCTAAATGTTTTTGCCATTCCTAACTGGCAAGAAAATGTAAAAGTAACCCTTAAAGGCGAGCTTAAGTTTCCAGGCACTTATACTATTCGCCGAGGCGAAACATTAACCAATTTATTAGAGCGAGCAGGTGGATTCTCTAAGTTTGCAGAGCAACAAGCAGCTATATTCACTCGCCAGTCAATTAAAAAGCAAGAGCAACAACAGTTAGCGCGCTTATCTACTGAACTACGCCGAGATATAGCCTCTAGGAGCTTTCAGAGCTCTGTTAGCAGTAATTCTCTATCGTATCAAGATATGGATAGCTTACTAAAAGATCTCGCAAGTGTAGAAGCTGTAGGTCGTTTAGTTATCGATTTGCCGCTAATAGTGAATAACCAGCAAAATTTAGTGTTACAAGATGGCGACATATTGTATGTCCCTAGTAAGCGCGACTCTATAAGTGTGATTGGTGAAGTTAACTATTCAACTTCTCATTTGTATAAAGCAGGTATAAGTGTTGATGAATATATTAATCTTAGTGGTGGCTTAAAGGAGCGCGCTGCAGATGATCGTATTTATATAATTAAAGCTAATGGCTCAGTTAAAATTCCTAATACAGGTAACTGGTTTGCAATTAACAATTCAGATCAACTTCAGCCAGGCGATACTATAGTAGTACCAATGGATGCTGGTCACTTAGATAAGCTAACGCTGTGGAGCACTGCAACACAAATTCTTTATCAACTTGGCGTAGCTGTTGCTGCTGTTAGTAGCCTTTAGGAAATAATGATATGAGTGGTCAAAGCCCAAATGAGTATTACGATTCGCTATGTCAGGCTGAAGTGTCGATAAAAGACGTAATTTCTGTTATCTGGAAAAATAAATTTATCATCGCCATAGTGAGCGTAGTATGCGCAGTAGCTTTTGGTATTTATATTTATAATCAGCCAAATATATATAAATCAGAGGTATTAACAGTTACTGCAAAACAAAATCAACAGTCAGGCTTGGGTGATTTAGCCGGTAAATTAGGTGGTTTTGCTAGTTTAGCTGGTATAAGTCTGCCACAAGAGTCAGATAATACCGAAATAATATTAGTAACATTAAAATCGAAAAAGTTTGTAATGGAGCTAATCGAAAAGCACAATTTATATCCAGAGTTGATAGCTGCAACCAATTGGTTACCACAGCAAAATAAGCTTGTTTACGATCCGAAAATGTATAAAGAGCAAACAAACGAATGGATACGTGAGGTTAGTTTTCCGGTACAACAAAAACCATCGGGACAAGAAGCTTACGAAAAGTTTATGGATGTTTTCTCCGTGTCTAAAAAATCAGAAAGTAGCACTATTTTACTTTCTGTTGAGCATTTATCTGCAGTGCGAGCTAAGCAATGGTTAGATATTATTATTAATGACTTAAATGAAGTAATGCGCGCGACAGATGTAGATGAAGCCGAAAAAAACATTGCTTATTTAAAGGTATTGCTTAATAAACCAGAATACGTAGCACTTAGAGAAGTTTTATATGGCCTATTGGAAGAACAAGTTAAAACAATAATGCTCTCTAAGGTACGTGACAACTACGCATTAAAAGTTATTGACCCTGCTTTAGTACCCGAAATGAAAGACAAACCACGTAGATTATTGTTTGTTTTAGTAGGTGGTTTACTCGGTTCATTATTGAGTATTTTCGTGGTGTTAACGCGTTATTTTTATAAAAACTCCTAAGGATTAAGTGTTAATGTATTATCAAAAACAGCTTGATGATGTGCTCGAAGGGAGTGAGCAATTTATTAGTGACTTAAAGCCGGCTAGAGTTCGCCACCGCTTTAAATCCAAAAAAGAAGCTTTAAAGCAAGACACAATATATGTGTACTGCCCCGAAGTGAAAATTGCTGCAATTAAAAAAGCAGTAGAAAACTACTCTTTTAAAGTAGTCATTAATGACTATTCGGTAAAAAACTTTACTAAAAAAGTCATTTGTCATTTTCAAAGCGGCCTTTTAACTAAAAAACAAAGACAGTTTTTAATACTAGCAACTGAATACGGCGCATGGGTAGAGCCATTAGTGAGTTATTTAGATCAACGCTTGCATTATACAGAGGTTAGCCTTATTCATAGCAGTTACTTTTTGCATGAAAAAGCATTTTCAATACTTTCAACTAAGCGCACTCAAATAGTAAAGCGTATTATAGATTTTGTTTCAGCCTTATTGCTGCTTGTTATTGCATTACCAATAGGGTTGTTAACAGCACTTCTTATTAAGTTAGAAAGTAAAGGGCCTGTTTTTTATTTGCAAAAAAGGGTGGGTCGCTATAATCAAGAGTTTAAGGTTATTAAGTTTCGCTCCATGTGTCAAGACGCCGAAAAAAACGGCGCTCAATGGGCATCACAAGGCGACTGTCGAATAACGCAAGTTGGTAAATTTATTCGAAAAACACGTATCGACGAACTTCCTCAATTATTTAATGTACTAAAGGGAGAAATGTCTATTGTTGGTCCTAGACCAGAAAGAGAAGTGTTTATCAGTAAATTAGAAAAAACAATACCTTACTACCGTTTCCGTCATGCAGTTAGGCCGGGGGTAACCGGGTTGGCACAGGTAAGCTACCCTTATGGTGCATCTGTAGAAGACGCTGTTTGGAAACATAAATACGATCTCCATTATATTAAGCACCATTCTTTATTAACTGATCTTGGTATTTTATTTAAAACAGTTAAAGTTGTTATATTAGGTATGGGGCAATAATGTCAAAACCATTATTTTCTGCCCTTGCATCTGTGTATATAAAAGAACGCGCAGAGTATTTAGACGCTGCATTAAAGAGCTTATATATACAAACGTGCCCAGCTACTGAGGTTGTTTTGGTGCACGATGGAGTGCTTTCCCAAGAACTCTATGAGTGTATTAATAAATGGCAAAAAAAGCTCCCTATTGTTGAGGTAAAGCTGCCACAAAATAAAGGCTTAGGCTGTGCACTTAACGAAGGTCTAAAACACTGTAGTTACGAGTTAGTAGCGCGCTTTGACACCGATGACATAAATCATCCAGAGCGATTTGAGCAACAATTAAATGCTTTTACAAGCGATCCTGATCTCGTGTTGTTATCAGCTGATGTTGAAGAGTTTAATTATCAAATTGGCGACATCAACTCTTTAAGAATACTTCCGCATACTAACAACGAAATAAAAAAACAGGCTAGAAGCCGTAACCCGTTTAACCATATGGCAATTATGTTTAAAAAGTCTAATGTACTGTATGTGGGCGGGTATAAGCATTTGCACTTCTTAGAAGATTATTACTTATGGCTCAGATTATTAGCCCAAAACTATAAAGCGCAAAATTTAGCATGTGTATTAGTAAGTGCGCGAATAGGCAATGGTATGCACGCGCGCCGACGCGGTATAAGCTACTTAAAAAGCGAAATACAATTATACAAAATAAAAAAAGCGCTAAAAATCACAGGCTATATAGATGGGTTAGTTTTTCTTTGTTTACGCGGAGCAAGCCGGTTAATGCCTGTAGGTATGCTACGCGGTGTTTATAAGTTATTACGTAATTAAGGATATGCAATGAAGACAGTATTAACCTATGGCACATTCGATCTTTTCCATAAAGGGCATGTAAGGCTTTTAAAGCGATTAAGTGAGTTAGGCGATCGCTTAATCGTGGGGATATCGTCAGATGAATTTAACGAACTTAAAGGAAAGAAGTCGTTTTTTTCGTTTGCAGAGCGTAAAGAAATTTTAGAAGCCTGTAAATATGTTGATCTTGTTATTGCCGAAAATAATTGGGAGCAGAAGCAGGAAGATATAGAAAAATACCAAGTCGATATTTTTGGTATGGGATCAGACTGGTATGGAAAGTTTGATCACCTTTCAGAGTTTTGCCAAGTAGTATATCTCGAGCGAACTCAAGATATATCGACTACAGAAGTAAAAAAAAGTATCTCGATGATAGACGATGAGCAACTTAAAATGATGCAAGACTCGCTAAACACAGCAATGGAAGTGCTTACAGCTTTACGCGGTAGTACACAATAGCGAATGAGCCGACTTACCTTATTTAAAAATACCAGCGCAATGATGCTAGTACAGGGGGTAAATTTATTAGCCCCTTTTTTAGTTTTTCCTATTATAAGTCGTATGTTAAGTATTGACGATTTTGGCTTGGTTATTCTAGTTTTTACTATAACGTCGCTTTGTTATGTTATTACTGATTTTGGTTTTAATTTATCTGCTAGTTATAAAATTGCTAATAATAATCAAAATAAGCCGGTAATTTGTGAAATCTTAAGCAGTGCATTTGCTATTAAAAGTATCATTTTACTAATTATACTATGTGCATTTTTAATGGTTTGGTATATAAAATACACAGCTATAGTTAGTCTAGAATTGCTATTGTGGACCTTTTTAGCTATTGCGGCGCAAGCATTTCAGCCAATGTGGTTTTTTCAGGGCATAGAGAAAATGGCACGTATAACACTATTTAGTTTTATATCTAAAGGGTTATATGCATTGTGTATAGTGATTTTTATAAATAATAACAGCTCGCCCGAAGAAGTAATTAAATACTTTGCAATTGCTAATGTTATTGGTGCAATTTGTGCGGTTTATAGCATTTATCACGAAGGCTATAAACTGCATAAAATCACCTTTAAAATAATTATAAATGACACGTTAGATGGATTTAGCTTCTTTGTTTCTAGAGTCGCCGTAGCCAGCTACAATTACACCAATACCTTACTGTTAGGTGCACTTACAAATAATCAACAGGTCGCACTATATGGTGCAGGTGAAAAAATATTTTATACCATACAGACACTCAGCTCACCTTTTTCTCTAGCGTTATACCCATATCTATCTAAGCAAAATAATTACAAATTATTTTACACTGTGGTAAGTAGCTTAGCAGTGCTAGGGTGTTTTTTTATAGCGTTAATATGGCCATATAGTAAAACTATTTTAACGGTTGTTTTTGGTGAGCAATTTGCCCAAGCTGAGCTGATCTTGCAACTGTTTTTGATTGCCGGTGGAGTGAGTGTTATTTCATCACTATTTGGTTACCCAGCGTTCGCTATGCTAAAAATACCTAAAAAAGTAAATGTTACTGTATGGGCTGGTTTAGTAATGCAGTGTATAGGTATTTTATATTTGTTTTTAACTAATGATATTACCGCCGTAAACTTAGTTAAAATGGTGATCTTGGTAGAATCTTGCGTATTAACTTCAAGAATTTTATTGTTTTTTTATTATAAAAATCAACTACGAGTTATAAATGATCAACTTAATTAAAAAAGTATATTACAAAGTCCCATATTTATTCGAAATGAAAAATGCGATTCAAAAGCGGTTTTGTAAAAACAGCGCTTTAGTTGATATGAGCGAAGTCGCTCCAAAAGTATTTGCGTTAGTGCAATCAATAGATCCAAATATACAGCCATTTTTTGGTACCTTACTGGCCCTGCATCGCGAAGGTAAAGTGGGTATGGCAGACGACTTTGACTTTGCAGTAACACAACAAGATAAGTTGTCGATGCAGCTTATAGAAGAGTTTGAGCTGCGAGGGGCAAAATTAATTGCGTTTTCAATGGTCAAAAACGGGACGCAGTTAGTTGAACTTTCATTTGAATACCTTAATGCTAAAGTAGATGTGTTTTATCTACAAAAAAACACAAGTGATGTAGTGCACAGCTGTCCCAATTTTAGAAAGAGCAAACCGCAAATGATACAGCAAGATGAGCTAGCTATTCACTTGTTCCCTAGTCATTTTGAAGTGAGTTACCCGCCATTCACAACTGAGTTAAATAACAGTACTGGCTTGTATCAGCATAGTAACCCAGCATCTATGTTCGAAAAACATTACGCAAGCGATTGGATGGTACCTAAACAAAGTAACTTTATTGACTTTTCAAACTACCGTTTTATCAAGCAAAATGCGTTTTCGGCCTATGGCTCTAGTAAGGCAATAAAAGCAGTATTAAACACTTACTTTACTAATAATAAATTAAATGTCGGTAATTAAAAGTGACCATTAATGACGAGCAAGTAAAAGAGACTCATTTTAGGCTTTTTTGCTGGAGTGTTTTTGCTGTTTTTTTTATTTTTGTGCCGAGCTTAATTATAGCGCCAATAATCTTGTTTTTATTAGCACCAATTAAAATTAAAAAATCTGATATTAGTTTTATTTGTGTATATTTAGGTCTGTTTATGGCTGTGCTTGGCTCTGCCTACGAAAGAACTAATAATACTGGTGATATCTCTAAATACATAATATCTTTCGATATGCTTAATACCGACGGGCTTTTTTTATTTAGCAAAGATAATCTTTATGTGTTTTTTTACCCTAGCTGGTACATGTTAAACGCCATTGTTAAAGATCTAGGACTGCCATTTAAGTACGTTACTTTTAGCTGTATTTTTATTGCCTATATATGTAGCTATTTAGCAGCAAAAAACTTAATGAGTAAACGTAAGGATGCGCTATTAGTTATAGTGTTTTTATCGTTATTTTTTTCAATCCCTATTATATTTTCGTCCTACAGGACTTTTACCGCATTAAGCTGTCTTTTTTTAGGGCTAGTTTACTTGCAAAAAAATAAAGGGAGCGGCTTTGCTCTTATTTTATTAGGTGTTGGGTTTCATCCTATTACTATTGTACCTTTAGCAATATATGTAATATCCAAATATTTAACCCCTGCTAAGGGATGGTTAGTTATATCGTTAACTGTGGGAGTATTTATAAAGCCATTGTTAATAGGTGTATCTGGCATGTTGTTAAACATTCCCTTTTTAGGCGGGAAGGTGGAAAGCTATATAAATGGTGAGTGGGCAAATTATCGTTTTCATGAGGCGGGTGAATACCTAACGTTTTTACAGCTAATTATATTTGCAGTCACTTTAGTTTATGTTTTATTTAGCGGAAACAAGTTTAGCTATAAAATATTATTTAAATCTCGCTTATTAAAATTTTCATTTTTTTATTTTTGTTTTGTAATTATGTTCTTTTCATTCAGAACAATATTTGTGCGCTTGCTACTGTCGGGAGTCGTGTTTTTAATTCCTATAATTTATTACGCACTAAAGCAGCATAGCCTCGCTAAAAAAGCGTTAATTTCTTTATTGCTAATATTATGTTTAGACACCAGAACATTCATGTTTTTTAGTTACGACAGTTACAAAGTTGGGGCGGGCTTTCCACAAAATATAGTAGAACCACACTTTATAAACCTAATATTTAAGAGTAAATATGACTAAAAAAGCATTAATAATAAGTGGTATTTTTTGGCACGACACTTGGCAGCGTCATCAAAATATTGCAACGGCTTTAATAGAGCAAGGTTATAATATTGATTTTGTCGCAGGAGTAAAGTCATCGGGACTTACGCTTCATAAATGCATTAATGTACTGAAAAGCAAGCTGGCCTCAAGTCAACATGTTAACGCGCATTCAACTCTAAATAACAAGCCAAAACAGCTCAATGAAATTAGCGCGTTTAACTTACCCTATGAAGGGGAGTTAACAAGTCGCGCAGTACGCAAAATAACACCTAAGCTGAATAACGATTACGACATAATTATTTGTTACATACCAGCACCATTGTCATTAAAAATAATAGCGGCTGTAAACTATAAAACACTCATATACGACTGTGTTCGTAATTTTGCGCAGTGGCCTGGTATTGCACCTGCTGTTTTATCATCAGAACAAAAGCTAATCACTATAGCTAATCAAATATGGGTTGATTCGTTTTATTTGTTTAACCAGCTAAATACTAAGCACAATAAAGTAGCGCAAATATTACCTACAATAAATAAAGAGTTGCAGGTAAAAAAACAATCAAAAGCCAAAATACAAAAGCTTGCTTTTTTTGGCAGTGTTTCATCGCATTTCGATACGGCTGTGCTTAATACCTGTAAAAAGCTCGGTATAGAGTTATATATATGGGGGAAAGACGAACTGCAGCTTAGTCAGCAATATAGTTTTGTTCATTACCAAGGCTACGAGTCAAATGAATCTCGCTTACTAAATAGTATAATAACTAATACCGACGGTATAATTATTCCCTATAAAGGTTGCATGGATGGCGTAATACCCGCCAAAATAATGCAGTCATTATCAACCTACTTACCAGTGTTTATATCGTCATTTTATGATTCACAACAACTAACAGATTATTTATATTGCTATCGAAATCAGCAAGATCTGGAACTGCAATTAGCAGGCTTTAACTTTGTTGAACATAATAAAAAAAGTGCAGCAATCAAAGTGTTTGTAGCAAGTAACACTCAAGAAGCGCTTAAAAACAAACTACATACACTCATTAATAACGAACACAAACTAGGAAGCTAAGTGAAAACCACGACTGAATCACGCTTACTTTATTTAATTCAATGTCACAAAAATGCAGAGCAGGTTATTTTGCTTATAGAGTCGTTATCTATAACTAATAAAGATCACGTAGTGGTTAATATTGATGCAAAAAGTATTGATGTAAAAGCGCGATTAGTTCAGTATTTTTCCAATACTGCCAATGTAAGTGTAATGCTAAACAGTATTAATGTTATATGGTCAGATCTATCCCAAGTCAAAGCAACTATAAATATGTTGCAGTTCGCTAAAACACAAAACCTAATATATGACTTTGCTATTTTATTAAGTGGTGAGGACGTATTTATAAAAAGTAGCAAGCAGCTTAAGCAATTTTTATCACAAGAAAATAGCTCGTTTATTGAGCTGGTGAAAAGTAACATACAAAAACAGCGTGTTTTTCGCTATCACTTTTTTAGACGAAGCGCTAACAATCGAAAGTCATGGTTTAAATTTATTAGCAAGCTAATCCTACTTTTGCAAAGCCTACTACCAAAGCGTAGTAACTTTAGTTGCGATCAAATATATAAAGGCTCAAGTTGGGTTATATTAAAAAACACCCACGTAGATTACGTATTAGAGCAAGTCGGTAACCACGCATTTTTGGATAAATTTAAATTTACCACCTGTGCCGATGAGCACTTTTTTCAAATCGCGCTTTTTAACTCAGTATATAAAAAAGAAATTAAACCGTTTAACCTTCATTATATAAAATTCGATGTGCATTCGAGCAGTCCAAACTACCTCGATATACACACCGTTAATAGCTTAAAAGAGCACCCAGACTTCTATTTCGCCCGCAAAATAACACAACAAGTAGCAGTAATGAAAAGTAAAGCCAGTGGGTAAAAGTGCAAGCTAGCTTTCTGGTATCAAAGGTGATGTATCAGTAAATATTTGGGTTAAGTTCGGTAGCAATGGCTAACCTAGATATTTTTGAACAGTATTTATTTAATTTGATAAAGCACGAGATAAATTTACATTTTGAGCTTGGCATCTTTTTATTTTATGATTTCTAACTCACTTTATAAACACCTCAAACAACCATTTACATACGGGTTACATTAGGTATAATGCCGCCTCATTTAGTTTTATATTGTGTTGTTTGCAATTGATTAAATGTGCAGATAGCTACGGAAAGCCAGTATTTATTATTAGTAAACCTCGAAATTAATCGCGAGTATCCCGTAATAAATAAAAATACACTTCTCCAAAGCCAGTCACAAAAATCAATTCTCAGTGCTGTAACGCAAGGTAAAAGCGACGAGCCAAAACAAAAAATACAATAACCTTTATGCAATTTGTAATTGTAGTTTTAATCTCACTTATAAATATCAAAATTTAAGCTGCATCAGTACGTAGGAACTGCAACCTAGGGGCGGAAGCGTGCCCGAAGGGCTAGACAAGCAAATAGTTTTGCTTTCAAGCTGGAGCGAGAGGAGCTCTGCGACGAACTGGAACGTGAAGCGTGTCTGAAGAGCTATATAAATAAAGTTTTTCCTCTAAGCTGGAGCGAGAGGAGCTCTGCGACGAACTGGAACGTGGAGCGTGTCTGAAGAGCTATATAAGTAAAGTTTTTCCTCTAAGCTGGGGCAAGCGTTATTGATATGGCAGAAGGTAGTAAGTTCAAGGCTATATAAGCTTGAGTCTAGAACCTATCTTTTTCTTTATATCCATGCTTTAATTACTGCGCAAAATAAGTACCCATCGAGTGTGATGGACAATTATAATATTTAAAAAACACTGGGATTCTGCACAATGGCGTTACGCTGTAAATCACTCATTACCTCTTTCGCATTTTTAGCAATGACAGGCTGTACAATAATACCTGGCAGCCATTACGAAGGCATTGAATCAAACGAGAAAACACAAAATTTAGAGCAAGAGCTCGAAAAAGTTAATATTCAACTAATTGATTCGGCGCTAATTACCCAACAAAAAAAAGCACGCGCAGCAGCAAAACCAATCTCTAGTTTAGTGGGGGTTAACACCCGCGATTATCAATATAAATTAGGTGTGGGCGATGTAGTAACAGTAGGTGTTTGGGATCATCCCGAACTTACTATACCGGCAGGCACACAACGTACAGCTGAGTTCGACGGCTTTAAAGTGCAAGAAGACGGCACGGTAACTTACGCTTATGCATCTAATATACCAGCAGCAGGGCATACAATCAGCGAACTGCGTAAAGATTTAGTAACTCGTTTAGCCCGTGTGATAGAAAACCCTCAAGTAGACGTGAAAATAGTCAGTTTTAAAAGTCAAAAAGCGTATGTAACGGGTGAAGTAAAACAGCCTGGTGTATACCCAGTTACCGATACTCCGCTTACCTTAATTGATGCTATTAACCAAGCGGGTGGCTTAACCGAAGCAGCTGATTGGCGCACGGTTACTTTTACACGTGGCGATAAAACAGAAGTAATAAAGCTAGAAGATTTTTACGCTAATGGCGATATTTCTCAAAATCGGTTACTTCAACATGGCGATATAGTGCATGTTAACCGTAACGATAAACAAAAAGTATTTGTATTAGGTGATGTTAATAAAGCAGGTTCAGTAAAGCTTAATCGTTATGGCTTAAACTTGGCCGAAGCATTGAGTGACTCAGGCGGCTTGAACGAAGGCACTGCTGACGCAAATGGTATATTTGTTCTGCGTAAAAGTAATGTAGAGCAAACTGGAGTAATTGCTGATGTATACCAATTGCATGCTAAAAACATAGCTGCATTGGTGTTGGCTGAGCAGTTTGAATTACAACCGCACGATATTGTATATGTAACATCAGCACCCTTGGCACGTTGGAACCGCGTAATAAGCTTATTATTACCATCAATTGCTACCGTAGACAGTGTTGACGATATAACTGCTAACTAAGGATTTATTAAGATGTTTGATTCTGTATTAGTGGTGTGCGCAGGCAATATTTGCCGCAGTCCAACGGGTGAATATCTATTAAAAGCTAAGCTTGAAGGCAAAAATATAACAGTGTCGTCAGCTGGCTTAACTGCACTCGAAGGCAAGTCAGCTGATGCTACTGCAAAAAAAATAGCCCAAGCACACGGTATTAATATGGATCCACACCAAGGGCGCCAACTTACTTCACAACTAATTGCACAGAACAGTGTTATTTTAGTCATGGAGCAGCGTCATTTAAATGATTTACATAGCCAATACCCAGAGGCACGTGGTAAAACATTTTTATTAGGTAAATGGATTGATAACACTGAGATTCCCGATCCGTACCGTCAAAGCCAAGAGGCATTTGAGCACGTATATACATTAATCGACAGCGCTTGTAGCGCTTGGCAAAAGTATTTATAAGGAATGGCTAATTTAATGAATACCCAGCCTAATAGCAGCACACCCAAGCAGACAAATAGTTCAGCTTCACAGTCACAAGAAATAGATTTAATGGCATTGTTAGGTGCTTTAATCGACCGTAAATATTTTATAATTGCATTAACAGCACTATTTATGTTTGTGGGTGTTGTTTATGCGGTTTTAAGTCAGCCGGTTTACCAAGCAACAGCGATGCTCCAAGTTGAAAGCAGTGGTAGTTCAGTGCCTGGTTTAGACGATATGGGCGGTATGTTTGAAAGCACCTCTGCAGCGGTAACCGAAATAGAACTCCTTAAATCACGTAGTATTATAGGCGAAGCTGTAGACGCTTTAAATTTAGATATAACAGTAGAGCCTAAATTATTCCCATATATTGGTAACCGTGCATTTCGTACATTTACGCCTATGCAAGAAAATGATTTAGCTGAGCCAAGTTTTGGTGCAAGTTCATATGCATGGGGTGGCGAAAGCATTAATGTATTTAGGTTCGATGTACCGCGCAACGCAATTAACCAAACATATACTTTAATAGCGCAAGAAAATAATGGCATTGCATTATTAAATGGCGATGACGAGCAAATATTAGCGGGTAAAGTCGGTGAAGAGCTAACTAATGGTAAGTTTAGCTTAACAATACGCAGCTTAAATGCTCGTCCAGGCACAGAGTTTTTATTGAGTCGTAAAGATCGTCTTAACACAATTTTAGACCTACAAACGGCTATTGGTGCAAGCGAGAAAGGAAAAGATTCAGGAATAATTGATTTAAGCCTACAAAGCACTAAACCAAATTACGCCGAAACTGTGCTTAATAAAGTCGCAGCTATATATGTACGCCGTAATGTAGAGCGTAGTAGTGCAGAAGCACAAAAGTCGCTTGAGTTTTTAGAGGTGCAGCTCCCTGAAATTAAAAAGCAATTAGAGCATGCAGAGCAGCGCTTTAACGACTATCAAATAAAACGCCAAACTATAAATATAACGCTAGAAACCCAAGGCATATTAGAGCAAGTGGTACTGCTAGAAACAAAGCTACAAGAGCTTGAGCTTAAACGTTTAGAAGTGGGTCGTAAATTTAAAAAAGACCATCCAACATATCAGGGCATTATTGAGCAAATTGCAGCGGTTAATAAACAAAAGCAACAATTCATTGGCGAAGTAGGTGGCTTACCCGAAACGCAACAAGAGCTACTACGCTTAAAGCGTGATGTAGAAGTAAGTAACCAAATTTATACATTGCTACTAGGTAAAGCCCAAGAACTAGACATCGTTCGTGCAGGCACAGTAGGTAATGTACGTATAATCGATTACGCTGAGGTGAATACCAGTAAACCAGTAAAACCTAAAAAAGCGCTAATAGTAGTAATGGCAACCATGTTAGGTGGGATGCTAAGCGTCGCTATTGTATTAGTACAAAAAGCAATGCACAAAGGCATAGAAGATCCTGCTGAAATAGAAGCACTCGGTATACCTGTTTATGCGAGCGTGCCACATTCAGATCACCAAGAAAAGCTAACCGGCTTTGCAACAAGAGCACGCAAAGGTAAAATACCTAAAGCCAAAACCATATTAGCACTCGACAACCCTGCCGATTTATCAATAGAGGCACTGCGTAGCTTACGTACTAGTCTGCACTTTGCGATGATGGAAGCTAAAAATAATATTATTGCTATATCGGGTCCAAGTCCAGGCGTAGGTAAATCATTTATATCGGTTAACTTAGCGAGTATATTGGCGCAAAGCGGTAAAAAAGTACTTATAATTGATGCTGATATGCGCAAAGGCTACTTACAAACACAATTTAATATAACTGCCGAAAATGGCCTAAGTGATTATTTGTCAGGGCGTTTAAATTTAAGTGAAGTGACTCACGACACTAAAGTAACAGGCCTTGATGTTATTACTCGTGGACAAATACCGCCTAATCCGTCTGAATTACTAATGCATGCAAACTTTAGTAAATTAGTGGCAGAAGTTAGTGCTGCCTATGACATGGTGATCATAGATACCCCACCTATCTTAGCAGTAACCGACGCAGCTATAGTAAGCGCCCATACAGGCACTACGTTACTCGTAGCACGATATGGACAAAACCATTTACGCGAAATAGAGCTAACCCGTAACCGTTTTGAGCAAAATGGTATAGACGTAAAAGGCCTCGTATTTAATGGCGTAGTTAAAAAAGCCAGCAATGCTTACGGGTATTATGGTTACTATAACTATGAATATAAAAGTGATGCATAAATAGAGTGTTTTTTTGTGGCCTATTGGGCACTTTTAAATAAAAGTACAAAAACAAGCAATTACAATGAGATAGTCTAAATTGACTGTCTCAAAATGGAAAAAAGTGTCTCAGTGGGTTGTAATAAAGCTGAGATATAAAATTGCTAAAATGCAATTTGATAGTGAGCCGCTACGTACTAATTTAGTAAATTCAGAGCGTTTTTATCATTAAAAATGAATGGTAACCTAGCCGAAATAGATTATAAAACGTGCGCTTCACCCACGAGTTTATCCTTGAATACTCGTTTTTTATTGCACGTTTTAACTTGAAACCGATTTTAAAATTTAACTTTACGAAGCTCGAAGTCTAAAGCTCGAAGCTCTATAACTAAACAAAGAGAGTACAACTATGCACGATTCATTAACGGACCTAAAAATTGGCATTATAGGTTTAGGCTATGTAGGTCTCCCGTTAGCCGTTGAGTTTGGTAAAAAATTCCCAGTAACAGGTTTTGATATTAATCAAGGTCGAATTGCACAGCTACAAGCCGGCCACGACTCTACACTTGAAGTCAGTGATGAAGAACTAAAAGAATCCCCACAGCTTAATTTTTCTTATACAGTGTCAGATCTTGAAAGCTGTAATGTATATATTGTTACAGTGCCAACCCCAATTGATGAGCACAAGCAGCCTGATTTAACACCACTTATTAAAGCTAGTGAAATGCTAGGTAAAGTAGTTAAAAAAGGCGACATAATAATTTATGAGTCAACAGTATACCCAGGTGCAACAGAAGAAGCGTGTTTACCAGTAGTAGAGCGTGTATCTGGACTTGTATTTAATAAAGACTTTTTTGCTGGTTATTCTCCAGAGCGTATAAACCCGGGTGATAAAGAACACCGTGTAACTAACATATTAAAAGTAACGTCAGGTTCTACTCCAGAAATAGCTGAAAAAGTTGATCAACTTTATAAGTCAGTAATTACGGCCGGCACACATAAAGCAAGCTCTATTAGGGTTGCTGAAGCTGCAAAAGTAATTGAGAACACGCAGCGCGATGTAAATATTGCTTTAATTAATGAGCTGTCGATTATTTTTAATAAGTTAGGTATCGATACGCTCGAAGTATTAGAAGCGGCCGGCACTAAATGGAATTTCCTACCATTTCGCCCAGGATTAGTTGGCGGACACTGTATTGGTGTTGATCCGTACTACTTAACACATAAAGCACAAAGCGTAGGTTACCACCCAGAAATGATTTTAGCCGGCCGCCGTTTAAACGATGGTATGGGTAAACATGTAGTATCAGAACTGGTTAAAAATATGCTTAAAAAGCGCATTCATGTTGATGGCGCAAATGTATTAATAATGGGTTTAACGTTTAAAGAAAACTGCCCAGATTTACGTAATACAAAAGTTGTCGATATAGTAAGTGAACTTAAAGAATACAATATTAATGTTGATATAGTAGATCCATGGTGTTCAAACGATGAAGCGCAACATGAATACGGTTTAAGCTTAACTGCTGAGCATAAACAAAATAACTATGATGCAATCATTCTTGCTGTAGGTCATAACGAATTTAAAGAAATGGGCGCAGAACAAATTCGTGCACTAGGTAAAGCAGAACACGTACTTTACGACTTAAAGTACGTACTACCAAAACAAAGTGTAGATATGCGTTTATAGCTTTGTAGGCGCGGGTTTATCCCGCGCTCTTAAATTAGACTGCATACGCCATGCGCAATTAATAACATAAATGTTGTTAGTGCTCAGTATCAAAACTTTAAAGGATTTCCATGACTCGTTACGAACAAATTAAAATAGAACTACTTGCTTCTCCTAAAACCTGGCTAGTGACAGGTGTTGCTGGCTTTATTGGCTCAAATCTTTTAGAGCATTTATTAAAATTAAATCAAAAAGTAGTTGGGCTTGATAACTTTGCTACGGGTCATCAGCATAACCTTGATGAAGTAAAAGGTTTAGTAACAGCAGAGCAGTGGCAGGGTTTTAGCTTTATTGAAGGCGACATTCGTAATTATCAAGATTGCGAAACTGCGTTAGCTAATAACGGTGAAGGTGTTGACTACGTATTACACCAAGCGGCCCTTGGTTCAGTACCACGCTCAATAGCTGACCCTGTAACAACTAATGCAGCTAATATCACTGGCTTTTTAAATATGCTACAAGCGGCAAAAGAAGCTAACGTCAAAAGCTTCACTTATGCTGCAAGTAGCTCGACTTATGGTGACCATCCTGCCCTACCTAAGGTAGAAGAAAACATTGGTAATCCGCTTTCGCCTTATGCAGTAACTAAATATGTTAATGAGTTATATGCGGGTGTTTATGCAAAAACATATGGCTTTAAAACTATCGGCTTACGTTACTTTAATGTTTTTGGTCAACGCCAAGATCCTAATGGTGCGTATGCAGCGGTAATTCCTAAATGGACTGCTGATTTGATCAAAGGCGAAGATGTATTCATTAATGGCGATGGTGAAACAAGCCGTGATTTTTGTTTTATCGAAAACACAGTACAAATGAACATTCTTGCCGCAACAGCAGAAGATGAAGCTAAGGATAACGTATATAATGTAGCTGTAGGTGATCGTACAACACTTAACGATTTGTACAAAGCAATACAGTTAGCACTAAAAGAGCATGATATAAATACGACGCAAGAACCGGTGTATCGTGACTTTAGAGCAGGGGATGTACGTCATTCGCAAGCTGATATAAGCAAGTCTATACAAAACCTAGGCTATTCACCCACACATAAGGTTTTTGAAGGTATTTCGAAAGCAATGATATGGTATAAGGGTATTAGTTCATAGAACAGTTGATTTATTAATGTGAAAAGGTAGTTAGCTACCTATATTGATATGATTAATTTTGAATTTTTTAAACCTAAAGATATAAATAGGTAGTCTTTATGGCTCATTCTAACAACACAGTTGAATATCCAACCCACGACTAAGTGTTTTTAATGATACGTATTTTTTGTCAGTAATGTCTGCTCAATTTAATTTCGGCATGGGTTAAGTAACTTTTAAAAGCACTTTAAAGTTGAAGAATGCAAGTGAGAATAGAGCAAGATTGTAGTACCATTACGTTCGCAATGGTTGCTGGACTTAAAAAAGCCTGATCACTTTATGATGTGATTGAAATTACACACTCTAGCTACTGAATGCGATGTTATCATTATCTACTCTATTTGGCTTCTAATGATATTTTTCATTATAAAATCAAGCAATGTCACCATAGGCTAGAGCTGTTAACTAACGTTTCCATTGACCTATTAGGTATGACTCTGAAAAAATCTATAGGTTAGCTGGGAGAGTTGAGGAGTAGTTAGATGGTTTAGCATAATAATCAAACTCATCAAGAAAGTTCACTATGGCAGAGCATCACTAGAAATATTAAGAATTGGAAATTGATTTAGGCTAAAAGAACTTAGCCTAAATATAACAGACGACTACTGATTTTGAACGTTTACTGTCAGAAAAATCTGAGCTAGTACATATAAAGGTATATACGATTGATAAATTATGTTTAAAAAAGTTGCTAACCTATCTTTTATTGCAGGTATTACATCAATATTAAATTTTTTTCTGAATTTTATATTAGCTCGTTTTTATCCTGTTGAAATTTTTGCGAAGTATGGCTCAATATTTGCTATAGTAAATATTGCTGCAATTCTTACAACTGTCGGTTATGAAAGCCTTATATTAAGATTTACTGATGAATCAAGTTTTGTTGGTCTTTTAAGAAGTTCTTTAATATCTTTCTTTTTAGCAAGTACTTTAGTTTTTGTATCCAGTGTTTTTGTTTTTGTATATTATTATAATGTTGATTTTTATGAATCACTTATATGGTCTACCTTAGGCCCTTTTTTAGGTATTAGTGCATTGAGGGTTTCTTATTATGTTAATAGTAATTTACAGTATAGAGCCCAGCTTTTAGAAAAGTTATTAAAAACTATATTATGTGTTTTTTTTATATCTGTTAACCTATATTTTTTTGGAAGCGAAAGCAGCTTAGGTATCTCACTGTCCTTTTTTTGTGCCAACATACTTGTTTTATTTATATCCTCATTTTTTATAGGTAAAAGAATAAGTAAAACGACAGGAGGAGACGGAACCGACTTTATATGGCCAAATTGGGCTTTGTTTTTTATTGCTTTAGTTGTAGTTTTACAGGCTAATTTGGATGTGTTGCTGTTAAGTAAATTGGAAAGTGAAATTAATCTAGCATTATTTTTAGTCGCACAAAAGCTGGCAATAGCATCTAATATAGTTATCTTAACAGTTAATACGGTCTTAGTTCCATACGTGTTGAAAAGCAATGTGGAATCGGAAATAAAGAAAAATCTTAATATAGGCTTATACATCTCAATATTCGCAAGTCTAGTATTCCTTTCTACATGCTTTTTATTCGGCCGGAATATATTGACTCTATTTGGTCCAGAATATGTCGAAGCTGATAATGTCTTAAACTTTATAGCACTTAATATGCTAATCAGTGTTATTTTTGGTCAAACATTTACACTTATGAAAACTTGGGGATATGAAAAGTATTTACTTTTATTCATCACTATTTCTATTTTATTGAAAATTAGTATAACTATTATTTTTCATGAATATTTTTCACTAATTCATTATGTAATTGTTTCTATTTTTTGTACGTTTTTATGGAATTTATTATGCTTAATCTATTTAAAAGTAAAGACAGGCATAAACCCCTCAATTTTTAGGATGTGGAATTAGAATGAAAAGGAAAGGCTTAAATATTGGTGTGATAAGTGTAGGGCGTTCTGAAAATTTAGGTGATGCTGTTATATCGAAGTCAATCGAGTTGAGCTTACTCGAGGTTGATAATAATACGAACGTTTCCTTCTTTGACTTGGATTACGGCGAGTATAGTCTTGAAGAATCTCTTGAGCCAAAAGAAAATACTAAAATATCTTCTTTCAAAAAGAGGACATATTACCCAAGAGCATTTTATAATTTATTCAGAGTACTTACTGATGCTAACTTCAAAAATAAACTAGAGAGCTTTGTTCATGATAAGGATTTGATACTCATAGGTGGAGGGCATTTACTGATTGATAATTATTGCTATTTCTCTGCGAAGTTGTATTTAGTTGCAAATCTATGTTTGAAATTAAAAGTCCGCTATGAAATTTGGTGTGTAGGTGTTTCTAAAACGCACTCATTGTTATCAAAAACATTACTTAAGTCAGTATTGAACTATAAGATTGTTTACACCCGAGACACTAATTCGACACTCCATATTAAAAGTATTATGGGTGGAAAAGTTAAGGTTAAGTCTTTGATGGATCCAGCTATTTTTATAGGTAAATTTCAAGCCATTAAGCCTATAAAAAAATATGATGTTGCGATCGGTATTATGGACCCAGGTGAAATGGTAAGGCACTCTGGAGTATATGTTACTAGGGAGGACTTCGCGCTTAAATATATTAATTTAATTAATAAATTATTGGAAAATAAGATGAATATACTTATTTTCACTAATGGAAATAACAATGATTTTTTATTTTCTAAGAACTATATTTATGAAAAGATAATTTTAAAAGATAATCTTCACTTTGCCAAAAAACCGGTAAACTATGGTGATATTATTGTGTCATTAAACTCATCAAATATAGTTTTTGCACAGAGGTTACATGCTCTATTGCCAGCGCTGGTTATGAATAAAAGTGTAATAGGTTTAGAGTGGGATAATAAATTGAAATCTATATTCTCAGATCTGGGAACATCTAGCTCACTGTTAAAACCTAATTTCTGTTATGAAAATATATATGAAATAATAATTAATGAAAATAACAAAGTTAATAAAAGTTATAACAAAATAGATGAGTTTAGAGCTTTATATTTAGAATGTTTAGAAGAGGTTTTAAATGGCTAAAAAAGTTTTACATATAATTAGCACTTTAGATCCAGGCGGTGTAGAGAAGTGGCTAATAGATCTAATCAAAATAGATAATAATAATGAGCATCATATTCTGTGCATTTCTGGAAATAAAGGATCATGGTTCGATAAGTTAGATCGAGTACATTTAACACCTAATGTAACTAAAGGTAAGCTTCGTTTTTTATTTGGGTTACGTAGTTTTATTGAAGCATATGACTACGACATAATACATTGTCATCTTTATCGGTTTTCTGCATTAATTAGGCTGTTTAACATAGGCAGTAGTAAAGCTTTCATAGCCCATTCACATAACGATAAACGCAATGAAATTAGAGAGAAAAATAATTTAAGAAAGTTAATAGAATATATTTACAGCTCTTTTTCTAAGTTTGTATTTGAATTATTTGAAACGATAAAGCTAGCTGCTAGCAATGATGCTGGGAAAGATCTATTCGGTAAGAAAGCTATTTTCAAGATTATTCATTGTGGAATAGGTATAGGTGATATACCCCTATTAGGTTTGAGGAATGAGGATAAAAAAAATAAGAAATTTGTTACAGTTGGCTCCTTAACTCATCAAAAAAATCATGAATTCATCATTAGGCTGTTTCGTAATTTAGATGAAAATTATAGTTTATACATCATTGGTAAAGGGCCTAAAAGTAATGAATTACAAGAACTAATTAATAAATTAGGGCTAAATCACAGAGTTTATTTAGCTGGGGTGAAAGAGGATATTATAAATCATCTACGGAATTATGATGGCTTTTTATTCCCTTCTAGATACGAAGGGCTTGGTTTATCTTTTATTGAGGCGCAAGCTGCTGGTTTACCTTGTATCATTTCAGATAAAATCCCCATTGAGGCTGATGTAGTGAAGGGAAATATAAAAAGATTATCACTTGATAGTGAAAGCGAGTGGGTTGAGGCTATAAAATTATCTTCACCTAAAATAGATGCTTTTTCAAGCCACAAAAAATGTGTAGAAAGTGATTTCAATATTTTCATAGCTAATAAGAAGCTTGCTGAATTATATGAAAAAATTTAATATTGAACTTTTGTTTGTATTAGCTACCTGTCTCGTTTTACCTTGTATTATGGGTCTAGAATACGGACGAGAATTTTTTTATTTATCCTTTTGTATTTTAACTAGTCTATTGGTAATTTTGACGTGTGAAGGTGATAAATATAAAATTATGTTTTTCACTTATTTTTTTGTCTTTTTATTTATTACCTTATCTTTTTTTTATATTTCGAATTTACCTGTTCTTGTAGGTCCTGATGAAGAAAGGTTTTACACTGGGTTACTGAGCTATAGAAATAATTATGATTTTTATATGGCCAATTCTATTGCCCACATTAAGGATAGTTATATTGTTCTCTCATCGTCGTATCCTATTTTTGGTATGCTTCTAAATCCAATAATGGATATGTATGCTATTTCTGGTCCAGAAATTGCTATCCCTATCAATTTTATTATGTTGCTTGTATCTGTTGTTATTTTTAAAAATATATTACTAGGGAGGGTGAAATCAAATTATTGGCTTTTTATAATCTTATGTCTGCCATCATTTACTTATCATTCTTCAATATTTGCAAAAGATATATTGTCAAATTTTATAGTCTTTCTTTCTTTATATTATTTATTTAATCGCTCGTTTTTACTTTTTATAATTACTTTAATTCTATCTATTGCACTAAGACCTTATTCATTTGTTGTGGTTGCTATTTATTTTATTTTTATTCGTAAAGAAATGAAGTATATGATTTTATGTAGCGTATTTTCTTTGTTGTTGGTTTTCTTATTCTCTGGCTTAACTGGTCTTGTTAATACTGTTTTTACAACTTTATATCTAATAGTCAGTCCGAACCCATTAGGCTCTGAATATAGAGTCGATTATTTACCTCTTTATTTTGAAAGTATAGCTTTTTTCTTGTTTTATATTACTAGTGTTTATTTAAACTTTAAGTCTAAAAACTTTAATTTACTTATTATTTTTCATCTTGCTTTGATATCTTATGCGTCAATTATGGCGGTTATGGCTTTCTATGGGAGCATAAGTTATGGTTTCGAATATCAAATGGGGCAAATGGGAGGAAACGTGGTTCGAAAAAAACTTCCGATAGTTCCTCTTGTGATTTTATACTTTTACCTTTCTATTCATGGTAAGAATAACAAGTTTAAAACAGTTAACCAGGAGGCTACATGAGCGGGAAGAAGTTATTTGAAAAGTTCAAGCCTTTAGTTTTAACTTTTCTTTTTGTTTTTAAAATTATGCCAAAGTTTTTTCGTAGTTTTTTATGGAGTATCAGCTCACCTTTTGAAGGGAATATATCTTTAATAATAAGGTATTTTATCTTGAAGAGTGAGTGTGAGTATTGTGGTGATAATGTTTTTATAGGAAAAAATGTTACCATGAAGAATAATAACTTATTACATTTGGGTAATAACATAAGTATACATGCTAATTGTTATATTGACTCAGCCGGAGGTATTGTAATAGAAGACAATATTTCAATTGCTCATAATAGTTCTCTTATTTCATTCGAACATACCTGGGGTAATATAAATGTACCAATAAAGTATAATCCGACAAGACTTGATAAAATAATTATATGTAAAGATGTTTGGGTTGGATGTGGTGTTAGAATACTTGCAGGGTCAAAAGTCAATACTCGAGTTATAGTTGCTGCTGGTTGCGTCGTGAAAGGTGAACTTGATGAGAAATCAATATATGCCGGTGTGCCTTGTAAAAAAATAAAGGACTTATAATGAAAACAGTTTTTATTCATGATCATTCATTTAAGAAATATAATGGACGATTTTTTAGTGATGGGAAATTAACTGATAGGACGTGGAAACGCTATCTGAATGTTTCAAATGAATTAGTTGTCATTGCTAGAGAAAAAGAAGTTTTTTCCCCCCAAGGTATTGAAAACTTGAATGAAACTACACTTAATAAAGTAAAATTTAACTGCATATCAAGTATCACACTAATCGATAGAATTTTTAATTATAAAATTAAAAGCTTTGTAGAGAGCATAATTAAAGATGTTGACTTTGTGGTATGTCGTTTACCAAGTTTTTTGGGCAGTCTTGCTTTTGATATAGCTATTAAACATAAAAAGAAGGTCTTAGTCGAAGTTGTAGGTTGTCCTTACGATGCAATGCGAAATCACGGTTCAATAAAGGGTTATTTGATCGCTCCTTTTGAAGCTTATAAATTAAGAGTTACTTTATCAAAATCAAGTAACGCTATTTATGTTACGAAAAAATTTCTTCAAGACAGGTATCCATGCCAAGGCTCTAGTATATCCGCTTCTAATGTTGAGTTATGTTCTGTAGACAGTTTTGCAGAGATAAAAGATCATGTTAAAGTTATTAAGTTTATAGGTTCTCTCAATTGTAAATATAAAGGCCTTCAGGATTTGATATCTGCTTTAGCGCTAATAAGCCCAACTCACAAAGATATAGAGTTACATATTTTGGGGGGGGGTAGTAAAGAACTATATCAGCAGCAGGCTTCGGATCTTGGTTTAGATAGGCAGATTTCATTCCATGAGCCAATAAAGGGAGGAGTCCCGATATTAAATTGGCTTAAAGAATGTGATATTTATGTACAACCAAGTCATACAGAAGGATTGCCAAGATCTTTAATAGAAGCGATGTCTTTAGGTCTACCATGTGTGGCTACTAACGTAGGGGGTATACCGGAGCTAATCGATGATTCTTTTTTGTGTAAACCGAAGTCCCCTATAGAACTAGCTGATAGAATTAAAAAATTATTAGATTCTTATGAGTTGAGAATAGAGCAAAGTCAGATAAATAAAAATAGGGCTAAAGAGTACGCGTTTGACACTTTACAAAGAAAACGCTTTGATTTTATAAGTGAAATTGTTGAAAAATGAAATTAATAATAATCGGTACTCTTTCTTCTTCCTTATATAATTTTAGAGGGCAATTACTTCAATGCTTTAATGATATAGGCACCTCAGTTAAAGCATTAGCATCAGGAGCAACAGCTACCGATATTAACGCTGTTGAAGCATTAGGTGCGAATTATATTGATTACCCTGTTAGTCGAAGTGGTTTAAATCCAAGAGAGGACTTTAAGACCTTTAAGGCTTTAAAAAAGATTTTTAAAGCGCAACAACCAGATGTGATTTTAGCTTATACAATTAAGCCAATTATTTGGGGAGCCTTTGCTGCGCGCTGTTTGCCAAATTGCCGTTTTTATGCGCTAGTAACCGGCTTAGGATTTGCTTTTCAAAGAGGCAATTGGAAAAAGAACCTTTTGATGAAGTTAGTTGTTATTTTATATAAAACAGCTCTAAAGAAAGCGGATAAAGTCATTTTTCAAAACCCCGACAACAAACAGGTTTTTATTGATTTAGGCATAGTGCCTGAACATAAAACGGCTGTTGTAAATGGCTCTGGCGTTGATGTTAAGTACTTTGAGGTAAAACCTCTGCCTTTAACACCTAAATTTTTACTTATTGCTCGGTTATTGGGTGATAAAGGGATACGTGAATATGTTAAAGCTGCGAATATAATTAAACAACATTACCCACAAGCAGCATTTCAGCTAGTTGGCCCTGAAGATCCCTCACCAGATGGTATTTCACTAGAAGAGCTAACAAAGTTAAACCAAAATAATTCAGTTGATTATTTAGGTGAAACGAGTGATGTTCGTCCTTTTATTGATGACTGTAGTATTTTTGTGTTGCCTTCGTATCATGAAGGTTTACCTCGTACAGTTTTAGAGGCAATGGCAACAGGGAGACCTATTTTAACTACAGATGTACCAGGTTGTCGTGAAACCGTTATTAATGGCGAAAATGGTTGGTTAGTCGAAAAAGCAAATGTAGAGCAACTGGTTGATAGAATGACATGGTTTATTGAAAACCCTTTAGAGTGGCAACGAATGGCTGAGGCTAGCAGAGCTATGGTTGAAAATAAGTTTGATGTTCATAAAGTAAATGCCGTATTAATGGATATTATGGGGCTGAGTAAATGAAACGACTCTTTGATTTTTTAGTTGCTCTATTTGCATTACTTATTTTATTACCTGTAATAATGGTTGTAGCTGTATTAATTAGGCTTAAGTTGGGCTCACCTATTTTATTTACCCAAGACCGCCCAGGTTTGAATGGCAATGTTTTCAAAATGATGAAATTTAGAACCATGCTTGATGGTAAAGATGAGCAAGGTAATTTATTACCAGATGATGAGCGTATGACACAGTTTGGTGCTTTTTTACGCTCAACTAGTTTAGATGAGTTACCCGGTTTATTTAATGTATTAAAAGGCGATATGAGCTTAGTAGGGCCAAGGCCATTACTCGTGCAATATTTACCGTTATATAACAAAGAGCAGGCACGCCGGCACAATGTGCGCCCAGGCATAACTGGTTGGGCTCAAGTTAATGGCCGTAATGCTATTAGCTGGGAGCAAAAGTTTAAGCTAGATGTGTGGTATGTTGATAACCAAAGTCTTTTGCTCGACATTAAAATTTTATTATTGACCGTAAAAAAAGTGTTTGTACGCGAAGGTATTAGCGCTGATGGGCATGTAACCATTGAGGCATTTAAAGGCTCTAAAAATGACTAAAGAGTTAGCTATAGTTGGGGCTAGTGGGCATGGTAAGGTGGTTGCTGATATTGCCGAGCAGCTTGGTTTTATAGTTAACTTTTATGATGATGCCTACCCAAGTAAAACACATATTGAACATTGGCCCATACACGGTACTTGCGCCGACTTAATAGCGTTAAACAATACAAGTACTGCACCTAATGACGTTGTTGTTGCTATCGGTAATAACAATATTCGCCAGCAAAAAATACAGTTGTTACAACAAAATAGTTTTAATTTAATCACACTAATTCACCCCACGGCTGTTATAAGCCAATACGCTACAATAGCGCAGGGAAGTGTTGTTTTTGCTGGTGCCATTATAAATGCATTTGCCAATATAGGCGTTGGCTGCATAGTTAACACTTCTGCTATTATTGAGCATGACTGTGCTATTGGTGACTTTACTCATATTTGCCCTAATACTGCTTTGGCGGGCGGGGTTATTATTGGTACTAAAAGTTGGGTTGGTATTGGTAGCCAAGTAAAACAGCTAATTACGATTGGTGATAACTGTATAATTGGTGCTGGTAGTACAGTTGTAAAAAATATACCTGATAATGTAACAGCGTTTGGCTCTCCCGCTGTTGTAATAAAAAACCACTAAAATACTTTTTATGATCTTTTCTATATAGAATAAATAGGAATAAAATGTTAAATACTCCTTTCTCTCCGTGGCCTAGCTTTACTCAAGACGAAGCAGATGCCGTAAGTCGTGTTGTACTTTCAAATAAAGTTAATTACTGGACGGGTACAGAAGGCCGTGAATTTGAAAAAGAATTTGCTACATGGGCTGATAGTGAATACTCAATTGCTTTGGGTAATGGCACTTTAGCACTTGATTTAGCACTTAAAGCTTTAAATGTAGGCGCTGGCGATGAAGTAATAACCACACCGCGCACTTTTTTAGCATCTGCGTCCAGCATTGTTACAGCGGGTGCAGCACCGGTATTTGCTGATGTTGATTTAAATAGCCAAGCAATTACAGCCCAAAGTATAAAAGCAGTACTTACACCAAAAACTAAAGCGGTTATTGTGGTGCATTTAGCGGGTATGCCCGCTGAAATGGACGGCATAATGGCATTAAGTAAAGAGCATGGCTTTTATGTAATTGAAGACTGCGCACAAGCGCATGGTGCTAAATACAAAGGTCGCTCAGTGGGTAGCATTGGCCATGTTGGCGCATGGAGTTTCTGCCAAGATAAAATTATGACAACTGGCGGTGAAGGCGGCATGGTAACCACAAACTCTAAAGAGTTATGGTCTACTATGTGGAGCTATAAAGATCATGGTAAAAGCTTTGATGCTATTTATAACCGTGAGCACCCACCAGGATTTAGATGGTTACACGAAAGCTTTGGTACAAATTGGCGCATGACTGAAATGCAAGCAGTACTTGGTCGTATTCAATTAACGCGTATGAGTGACTGGACTGCAAAACGTCAAGCCTATGGTGCTAAACTGGATAAAGCTGCAAGCGAGTTTGGCTGTATTCGTTTAGTAACAGTACCAGGCTATATTGAACACGCTGAATATAAACACTATATGTTTGTTAAGCCTGATCAATTAGCCGAAGGCTGGGATCGCGATCGTATAGTGAATGAAATAGTTGAACGGGGTGTTCCGTGCTTTCAAGGGAGTTGTTCAGAGGTTTATCTTGAAAAAGCATTCGACAATACCCCATGGCGTCCAGAAAAGCGTTTACCAAATGCAGTTGAGCTAGGTGAGGCATCAATTATGTTTTTAGTACACCCAACACTTACTGAAGCTGAAATAGCTAAAACAACGCAAGTCATGAAAGAAGTATTCGCGTTGGCATCTAAATCTTAAAGGTGCCATTAACTCTCAGCTTATAATTGTGAGTTAAGAATGATAGTTATAAGCTGTAGTCGCTGTTTAGAGTTTATACATTAATACTTGTTCATGAAGTGTGGGTTGGGGCAAAGTGGGTTGTAGAATTCATTACTTAGTAAAGAACGTTATAGCGCTTAAGCTCAATCCCCAATCGTAATATCTATTGGGCCTAAATGTTGGATGCTTTTAACGCATTAATTTAAATGCACTATTTCTTGAAGAGTGTCTCACGTGAGACACTCTTGAGACAGTTTTAAGGCATTATTTATTGCACCAATAGTCACATTACTTATATATTTTAACTGTCTCAATTAAGCGTTTAAGCTCTAATTAATCTCTAAGCGTGTAACAAATAAATCATCATTTAAGACTAATTACATTAATGAGTTTTTTGTTATAGTTATATTATTGTTAACTTCAAACCTCATCATGGGTTATGCCCTTTAATTGAACCGCAAAGGAACGTGTTATGGATAGCTTTATCCGCTCAATTATTAATGCCCCGCGTGCTAAAAAGCGTGTTATTACTTTATGTATCGATTCACTTTTTATAGCAGCCGCCTTTTGGTTGGCGTTAATAGTAAGGCTTGATAGCTTAGAGCCATTAAGTGTTACTAGTAATTGGTTATTATTAATACTTTTAATTCCCATTAGTTTATATACGTTTATTAGCTTGGGCTTGTATCGCGCTGTTTTGCGGTATATGAACTCACAAGCAGTATGGGCCATTATACTCGGTACGCTTATAACCACCGTAAGTTTGGTTTTATTAGCATTTTTTGTTGGTATAGATATACCACGTACGATGCCATTTATTTTTGCTTGGCTATGTTTATTAACCGTAGGTGGTTCACGCATCATAGTGCGCGCACTGATAGGAAGAATGACCACCAGCAACAAAGATGCGGTTATTATTTATGGTGCAGGCTCGTCTGGGCGTCAATTAGCAACGGCTTTAAATGCAGGCCCTGAGTATTTTGTCAGTGCGTTTATTGATGACGACGTGACAAAACATGGCTCTATAATACAAGGCATACCGGTACGTGCGTTTAATGACATACATGAATTAATAAAAAAACGTAAAGCAACCAAAGTGCTGCTTGCTATGCCTAGTGAAACACGTGCAAGGCGCAAAGAAGTACTCGCACAACTTGAGCCATTAACTATTAAAGTACTTTCAATCCCGGGCATGGCCGATATTGTTGAAGGTAAAGCAAAACTCTCTGAATTTAGAGATGTTGAAATTGAAGATTTACTAGGGCGCGACCCAGTAACTCCTAAAGATGATTTAATGACTGCCAATATAACAGAGAAAGTAGTCATGGTTACTGGTGCGGGTGGCTCAATCGGTTCAGAACTGTGTAGACAAATAGTTAAACTCAAACCGACTAAATTGGTGTTGTTTGAGCGCAGCGAAATTGCCCTTTATTCAATTGAAAAAGAACTGGGTGAATACATAACTAATAATACGCTTAATATTGAACTCATTCCCATTATGGGCTCAGTACAACGTGTAAACCGCCTTGAAACGGTAATGAGAACCTTTGGTGTGCAAACCATCTACCATGCAGCTGCTTATAAGCACGTGCCATTGGTTGAGCACAATGTAGTAGAAGGTGTACGTAATAATGTATTTGGTACCTATTACGCCGCAAAGGCCGCTGTTGAGGCTAACGTAGATACCTTTGTACTTATTTCTACTGATAAAGCAGTACGCCCAACAAATGTAATGGGGGCAACTAAGCGCATGGCTGAGCTAGTACTACAAGGTTTAGCACAAGAGCAAGGCGCTAAACACCAAACACGCTTTAGCATGGTGCGTTTTGGTAATGTACTTGGTTCAAGTGGCTCAGTAGTACCACTATTTCGCCGCCAAATAAAAGAAGGTGGCCCAATAACATTAACTCACCCTGATATTACTCGCTACTTTATGACCATTCCTGAGGCCGCACAGCTTGTTATACAAGCAGGCGCTATGGGCAAAGGTGGTGACGTGTTTGTACTTGATATGGGCGACTCGGTAAAAATAAGTGATTTGGCAACCAAAATGGTTAGGTTATCGGGCCTCGAAATTAAAACTGATGATACCCCGCATGGTGATATAGAAATAAAGTGTACCGGCTTACGCCCAGGTGAAAAACTGTATGAAGAGCTATTAATAGGCGATAACGTAGAGCAAACTCCCCATGAGCGTATAATGACGGCAAAAGAAGTAATGTTACCTTTGCCAGAGCTTAATGTATTTATTGAAGCACTTGATATTGCATGCCATGACTTTAATCACGAAACTATACGTCAGTTATTGCTTGATGCGCCTACAGGCTTTAACCCAACCGACGGCATTTGTGATTTAGTATGGAATGCCAGGCTTGAAAACGAATCTGAAGGTAATACTGAAAGCGTAAGTAATGTAGTTAATTTAAGTAAATAATTAACGATAAGCTTTAGGTTGCAGATATGCAGTGAAGTTAAAAAAGCACCGAGTTCAATTTGAGCTCGGTGCTTTTTGATTACTACACTTGTTATTTAAATTACACAGCACTTTTAAAAAGATAAAATTATTCAGCTTAGATATATTGCTTAGCTGCTAACTTATAAAAATATTAAAACGATTAATTAAATTAAAGGACTATCCGTGAAAGCAGTTATCCCAGTTGCCGGTTTAGGCACTCGTATGTTACCCATGACCAAAGCCATCCCTAAAGAAATGCTCCCTTTGGTTGATAAGCCATTAATACAATACATAGTAAATGAGTGTGTTGCTGCGGGTATAAAAGAAATAGTACTAGTAACGCACAGCTCTAAAAATGCGATTGAGAACCATTTTGATACCAGCTTTGAGCTTGAAGCTACGCTTGAAAAGCGTGTTAAGCGTGTTTTACTTGATGAAGTACGTTCTATTTGCCCACCTGATGTAACCATTATGCATGTACGCCAAGGTGAAGCTAAAGGTTTAGGCCATGCTGTATTGTGCGCAAAGCCTATTATAGGTGATGACGATTTTGTAGTGGTATTACCCGATGTAATCCTCGATGCTTATACCGCAAATCAAAAAATTGAAAATTTAGCAGCAATGATTGCCCGCTTTAACCAAACGCAAGCCAGCCAAATTATGCTAGAGCCGGTAGAACAGGAAGATGTAAGTAAATACGGTATTGCCGATATTAGTGGTGTGCAGTTAAATCCTGGTGAAAGTGCGGCCATTAAAACAATGGTTGAAAAGCCTGCGGTAGACGTTGCTCCATCAAACCTTGCGGTTGTTGGCCGCTATGTATTAAGTAAAAATATTTGGCCGCTACTTGCTAAAACTCATGTTGGCGCTGGTGGCGAAATACAGCTTACCGATGCGATTGATGCACTAATAGCACAAGAAACGGTAGAAGCGTTTCATATGAGTGGTCGTTCACACGACTGTGGAGATAAGCTTGGTTATTTAAAAGCCATTGTTGAATACAGCCTACGCCACGAAACGTTAGGTGAAGAATTTACTGAGCATTTAAAATTGCTTGTTTAAGGTGAAAGATAAAAACTAAAAAGGTTAAAGTTGCCAAAATTAAAAATAGAAGTTTGAAGGTGAAACGTTATAGTTAATTAATGGTCAACTAGATAAAAAGGGATTTTATGCAATTTGAAAATTTAGATGTATGGCAGCGTTCAGCTGATTTAGCTTGTGAAATTTATTTACATTTTAAATTAAGTAAAGAGTTTGGGTTAAAAGACCAAATAACACGTTCGGCATTGTCAATTTCTTCAAATATTGCAGAAGGATTTGAAAGAAAAACATCTAAAGATTATGCTCGTTTTTTATCATATTCGAAAGGAAGTTGTGGTGAGCTGAGATCTCAAGTTTATATCGCAGTAAAAATAGGCGAAATTGAAGCAGAACAAGCTGATAAATGGTTGGCTGAGGCAAGAGAAATCTCGTGTATGCTTTCTGGGTTAATGAAATCAATTGAGTCTTGGTAGAATTTATTTTTAACCTTTTGCCTTGGATCTTTAGCCTTAAAATCTAGCCCTTAACTTCATACTCGCTTTTTGTGTAAAGAAGTTAAGGGCGTATGATTTAGGCTTTATGCAATCCCTCGCTCAATCATCATTTCATTAAACGCAAAGCCATCTTGCCTTGACGCATTGGCAACATACGGGGCGTATACGTCAAACAGTAAACGTGTGTCGCTGTGGCCTAGCATGTGCGAAATGTACAGCGGGTTTTCGTGCGCTGCGATATGCAGTACAGCAGCGGTATGGCGTGTTTCGTAAGGGCGGCGGCGTGCAAGCCCCGCGTTATTGAGTGTGGGGTACCACAGTTGAGTGCTTACAAAGTGGGTATCAAGCGGTTTACCTTTGTGAGTAAACACAAATTCACTGGTTGTTTGTTTTTGTAAGCGTTTAAATAGCGAAAAGAGTGTATTACACATTTTTAAGTCGCGGCGCGACTTAGGTGTTTTTACATCCCCGAGTTCACCATTCACCCAATTGTGACGAATACGAATAAGGCGATGATTAAAATCAATATCTTCCCAGCGCAGGCCGTGTATTTCACAGCTACGCATACCGGTCCAAAAACGTACCATAAAATAATCGCGCCATTGTGTAGGGGTACACTCTAAAAAGCGTTGTACTTCATCTGCGGTTAGTGGCAGTGAATTAGCACGTTCTTCTTTTAGAGTTTTATAGCGGCGTAATGGGTAAGTAAAGTCATGCTCTTCTGCGGCTAAACTTATTATGGCAACAAACGGCCAAAGAATGCCATTAATGCGTTTATTAGAAAGTTTACGGACCCTTTTGGTATCGCACACCATTAAGCTTTCGCGAAAATAGTCCACATTAGCCAACTTGATCTCATTAACTAATATATTGCCAAATTCAGGAATAAGGTAACGGTCGAGCGTATTACGTACCACGCTTTGATAACTACTTTTCCATTTTGCTTTTTGGCGATCGAACCATTCATTCGCGTAATCGTTAAAAAACGGATAAAGGCGATCGGGATCTTTAGCGCGCTGCAAGGCTTCAAACTTAGCGACTTTTTTACTGTCAGGAAAATAATCACGATACTGAAACGTATCTAAATCAATTTCAGCATTGATTTTTTTAAGCGTAGCATTGGCTTTTTTAATATTAACAGGGGTTGCCATGAGCTTAGTGCCTTCACGAAAGCGCTGCCCATAAATGTGTAAATCAAATTGAATACGCCCATTGGGGCGAATGCGAATGTGAGCCATAATGGCCTCCATCAGTTAATGGATCTATAAATAGATCTATCCCTCACCGATGGAATTCGTTAGAATTGGATCATCGGCTGGGTCGCGTTAAACAGGGTGCAGCCGGTACGGGGTAGAGAGGTTCCAGCCTCTTTACCCCAACTGCTTATAAGATACCAACCCGCAATAATACGTAATCAATCTGAAGTATTAAACCTGACGCTAACAGCGTTAAAAATTTCTGATTTAGAACCACTAAATAACGAAATTCTTGCCTTGTTATCACCCCGGTTTTCTTGCTTCAAAATAGCTTACTTAATTAAGCGAATTGGTATTGTTCCCAATTGTGTTAATACCACTATGCTATTACGCTTTAGGCATTAAATTCACAATTGTTCAAAATTTCACTATTAAATATAGCAAGCGCTGTATATTTGTCCAGTGTTTTGTTGTTAATTTGTCGATTTTGAAATTTTTGCAAACAATGTGAGTGAGTAACGCTAATGCGCCCAACATAAACACATTAGCGTTAGTAGATAATTTAAACATCATCAAACCCCATACCAGGAAGTTGTGGATCACTAAAGTCTTCCCCACGTTTCCCAAGTTTTTTCTCCAATGCTTTTTTAGCTTCTATTACCTTGTTCATTTTTTCAGGTGCAAGTTCAATATCATCAATACATTGATATGGATTGACAGAGTCTTTATCGCTATAAAAACCGAGACTACGTTTTCCATCTTCATCTAACAACATTTGCAACTTGATTTGCTTAGCTGTTGTGATATCACTAATTTTCACTTTTGAAAGTGCACTTAAGTTAATGCGGTAAATCATAGACGATGTTTCTTTGATATGCTGTGTGGATAAAAAACAATTACCGCCAGTTTCTTCAGTTAACCCAGCTAACATTACGCAATTACTGTCTATGTACAATAGTGCTTCGTTTGCTTTTTTTACTATGCCCATATTACGATAACTTGTAATTTCATCTTTTAAGGTATAGATACTGATAACAAGCTTTTGCTCAACGACGTAGTTTATTTCTTTTTTATTAGCATAATCACGTAAAGAAAGTAACGAGTTGGATATTACGTTATGACCATCACTAAATACTGCTCGTTCATCATCAGTATATATAGTCACAGTTTCGGATTTAGTTGATAGAGCGAGGTTTTTTAAGTTTTCAACGCCATCCTTATTCAATAATAAGTCAAATTTTGGTGTAAACCCTTCAGGAACATCAAATGGGATAATTCTGTTGTCACGTTCGATACGAATTTTCGATTCTGCTTTATTTGTTTCAAATGAATCGTAAGGCGTATATGAATTTGCGATATTGGCCATTTCTATTGCTGAGGCTGTTGGTATTGTTAGCTTCTTTGCTTGTTCAACAAACATTAAAAAATCAAGGTGTTCTACCACTATCTCTTTAGCTAGAATATATATACGTGACTCGCCTTTTGTTAGGGTGTCAACGTGCGGGTAGGGGTTTTTGGAAGTGTACTCGATATCGACTTCAATATTGGTCTGTTGTAAATGGAGGCTCAAACACTGCTTAAAGCTACTTGCTGATAGACTCCACTGTCCATCTTTTAATAACCAATCTTTTTCAACATCTAGACTGATTATTTGCATGCTATCACCTGTCCCCATAATTATTTTGCATGTTTTATCATTGATAATAAATGAAATCCGAGCTTCAGCATCTAATTTTATTACGCTCTTTAAAAAATCACTTATCGAAGTTTGCTCTTTTGGTTTAAGAACTATTTTTGCCATCATTAGTTACCCTTATTTTAAGGTTATATTTAAAAAGTATTGTTCCAACGTTTGCGCTAGCAATGTCGAAGGAATGAGTGTTTTCAGTGTGATAATTAATTGAGTGTTCCCACCAGGCGTTTTATGCCAGTTTAAATTATCGCCTTTACGTAAAAACTGGTTCTTAACCATATTTAATTTATTACTGTTAATACTTTTTCTATTTTGGATTAGTAAAAAAGTAGCCGTGTAATGCTTTAATGGCCCTTTGTGGCAAAGGGCTTTAAAAGCTTGCAATGTCTTTTGGTTGCATTTACACGAAAATTGAATATCAAGGGTTTCGATATTTGATCTATCCTTTGGTGTGTGAAGAATTACTTTAGGTTTACCCAATGCTTTAAGCGCTTTTAGCTCTTTAGAGGCAAAGTTAAAATATTGTCCTTTTGCTAATTGACGCCACTGAATATTGGCTGTTTTAAAGTCTAAGGTTTTATTATTTAGTGCTTCAAATACTTTTTTACAAAAGTAATTAAACGTATTCGTATTTTTATCGATAAAATCTTCAGGTAACGAGCTCTTCCATATAGTTTTAAAATCACATTTATTAAATGTAGAAGGCTGTTTATTGGTCGTAGTAACTTTACCTCCCATGAGGGGATTTAATTTCAGTTTTTTTATAATTTGGCTCTCTGTTAGCTCAGGCTGAAACTTCTTTTTATCCTCACTACTAAGTAATGAGTACTCTTGGCTAAGTGAGTTTAAAATACGCGAAATATCATTTGAATCTACAGGGATATCAAATATATAGCGAAGCTCTGCTCGTGAGTATTGACGATAAGCAGGTTTGAGTAATGTAATTGTTTTTTCCATACCATGAAGGTAATGACGACGAGTCGTTGCGTAGCTAGAGTGTCCCAGCTCCTTTGCTATAGTGTCTAATAATAACCCGGTATTCATTTCGTCAAATGGTCGGCCTTCTAACCAAAAGTCAAAACGTGCTAAACAGCTTTCTTTAGATAGCATTGCCTCTGTTGC
Organism: Pseudoalteromonas sp. SCQQ13; assembly: GCF_015864415.1. Lineage (NCBI taxonomy): Bacteria > Pseudomonadati > Pseudomonadota > Gammaproteobacteria > Alteromonadales > Pseudoalteromonadaceae > Pseudoalteromonas > Pseudoalteromonas sp. SCQQ13. Next base: position 109,991 of record NZ_JADYXG010000012.1, read on the forward strand.
TTCATCTTGAAGGATATTTGATAAGTGACAGCCTTGACGTTGATAAGCGAGATGTAATCCCTGTAAGTAAAGTAATTCAGCACCACCATGACGCAAATGATGGAAACGTACTTTAGGACCGAATAGTGCTTTTAGTGCTTGAGTTACAGGGTAGATATAATAGGTTGAACGCAAGCCTATAGATTCGTGTTCAAAAGCGAGTAAAGGCTTCGTGTCATCGCAGCCTGTTTTGATTTCTAATAATATTCCTATAAGTTTGGCTGCCGGCTCTGGCATAAATACAGTAATTATTCTCGGCTTTTTACTTTTAGTCGTCCCCTCTGGCGTATTTCTTATAGCGATACTAAAAAGCTGCTTTTTTTGTGGGTTTATAATAGTAATGTCACCTAAGCAAAGCCTTAAAACTTCGCCTCTTCGCATAGCTCCGTAATACCCTAAGATGACTGCTATGCTGGCAAATAGTCGTTGCATAGCATGCCCATTTTTTGAAGAAAGTAATAGCTCTACGGTGCTGTTTATCTGATACACATTTAAGCAAAATGGATCAACAAGAGAAGGCAGCTCAGGGCGCTCGAATTGCTCTAGATCTAACTCATCAGTGAGCTCTTGATGTGCTGCACTGCGAAGGAAATTATATAAATGCCACGGTGTTGTTTTTTCATCTAAACGTTCGAACTCTTTATGTGCCCAACAATGTAACGCTTCTGGGTTCGTGGCATCGTCAAAGCTTAATGGGTTTAAGCTTTTATAAAAGTTTGTATAGCGGTCAATACTTTGAGAAAGGAGTGTCTTTTTGTGAACCCCACCTTCATTAAATAGCTCATCAGTAAAATGAAAAAACAGTTTAGGTATTATATTGTCGTCATCCCAAGTTGGCGCAGTAGGCCTCATAACATTTTTTTGGGATGATAATTTATAGTATTTAATAAGTTTTTTATGAGGCCATGCATCGGCGAGTGCTTTTTTTTCTGCCCCTGCAACCGCTTTATTCATCGGGGGAATGAATAATACATTTTCTTTTGCCGTATCAATTGTATGAGATTTTGTGGATTCAAGTGGCGATACATGACGCATAGGATCACTTAAGTTACGTAATAATCTTGGTGGCACAGCATAGTGGTGGTGCCAGAATGATTGAAAAGTACGCAACCATTCTGCGGGACTCATTGCAGCGAAGTAATATGGCTCAGTATCTACCCAACGATTAATAGCATCCAATAATGATTTTGTTGTTAACGCCTCCTCAGGGAGATAGTTATAAAAGTTTTGCAAAACCCTTAAAGGGAAAGCTGGCAGTGGGTAACGTGTGAAGCTCGTGTTGCTTTCATCTGCATATGAAGCAATAGGTTTAGGGTGTGACACTTTGAGTGTAAATTGCCCTTCGAAAAACTCAATACAGGTAGGTGTTGATAATATTCTTTGCCAGTACGATAAATGCAGCGGTGCCACTTCAAAGTTCAACACAAGCAATACCCAACCTAAGTCATGCCATCGCTTAACTATAAAAGATTCACGTTGTGACTCATATCGGGAAAAACATTGACTAGCTCGTAGATTTTTTTTATGTATGTTAAGTAGCCATATCATTGAGTCATCTGTAAAAGCTTGCTCTTTTACCTCTGGTAACTGCCAATTACATATTTCTTTCAAATAAAATAAAACGTGATCAAGTGCGTTTAAAAGCACTCGTTGTTTACCTGTGGGTATACTTTTAATTCGTTTATTAATTTCGTTGAGCTGCTCTTTCGATAGTGCTCGTTCATTAATATTCAAAGAGTTAATTAGATCACATATCCACTGAAGGTTACTAGTTTCCTCGCAATCCATACCTAGCTCTACACGGTAGGTAATAATAGTCTGAGCCGTTAGTGCTTTTTTAGCCATGATTTACTCCTTTTACCTCAGCTAAATTTAAAAACTCAGGGATTTTATTTAAAAAAGAGCAAAACTTATTTAGTGCGATAGGAAATAGCTCATCGCTTCCTAGTTGTTCTCCATAATTTGCATGCCCCATAAGTCGACTTATGTCTTGAGACGTGAGCGTAGAGGATAATGATGTTAATGCATGCTGGGCAAAAAAGTGTCGTAGATGATAAGGTACTATTTTTACTTCCCCTGGATTAGCTTTTGACCACCACTTAGCCATAAACGGTCGCAAAATTTTTGCTGATAATGGCTTTACCTCTAAATTTTCATCAATCAAAAACCACATTAATGGAGAGTCAAAAGTAGTAGATGAATGACGTTGCAAGTTTTGCAGTAAAAACTCGTAGCGTAATAATGCAAGACGAAAATATTCACATAACCAAATAGTACGATAACGACCTTTATCAAAAATGATGACAGAGTGCTTATCGAAGCAATATTCTTTTTTAAATGTAATTTCGTGTGTTGGACGTGTACTTGTTAATACGATATATAATAATGCAAGTTCATATACTCTAAAGTTATACAGCTCCTGTAAGCTTTCTAGCGTATGTTTACTTTGCTCAAGCTTTTGGCCTTGTAAGTGAAGTTCATGAAAAAAGCGACGTACTGAATCAACATTTACATACCGTATTGAACCTATAAAAATAGGCGGGGTGTTTATATAGTCTCGTTTTACTGTCGATATATCATAGTATAAAGAAGGTATTTTCCCTGCTGTACTACATAGGTAGTCTTGTTGTTTGGTCGTATAGCGAATGATTTGAGAGTCGTTATGCAAAATAGGCTTTGCAGCGCTAAATAGCTTTAATAGCTCAGGCTCATAGATAGCTTGCGATAGTCGATCTAAGTAATATGTTTGGGCAATAAAAATATCAGATCTTATTTGGTCACTGCTGCGTCTTTGATAATGAAAAGCACTAGAATGATGTAAGTTATCAACTCCAAGTAAAACTGCTTTTGCTGGTGTCGTTAGACTAGGATCGCATTGAACCATTTTTTTGAAGTAATTAAACAAAACATCCTTACGAACTAGGTATTTTCCTTTTAATACAGAAGGAGTTCGCCATTTGTCATTAATAAAACATAAGAATACCTCTTTCTCAGCTTGGCTCATCACCCAGCAATTATTAGCTTGCTTCGTTTTTGTTATTGCATCAGAGAACCAGTGATTTAAACCATTTGGAATAGGTTGCCATTGCCAGTTAATACCGCCTTTAGTTGGGTAAGCAATAGCATATTCTACCCATGAAGGGTTATTTCTACGGACACTCCTTAAACTGTGTTGTTGACAAGGATTATTACCACTAACAATGGTGATATCTGGAATATCTTTGATTGTTCTACATGACGTGAGAGCATCAGACAGCCATAGGTATAAGAAGTTAAAAAGTGCGCGATCATATGCTGTTACTTTTGTACTTGGTGATGGTTTATATAGTTTTTTTAATCTTATTACAGCTGTCAATAACTTAAGAGCATAATGCCTAGCATTGGGGAATGGGGCTCCACTATTTTTATATCTTTCTTTTGATTTTATGGCTTCATTACTCATCGTTTATACACTTCTCGTCTGGTTGTTCGTTATTGAAATTGGTTAACTTTAAAGCTAAATAGTAGGCCTACCTCAGCACACTATTTAGCTTAAAAACATGAATAAATCCCATGGTATTTATTCAAAAAATTATGCAAATGAATTCAGTTTTTATCAGGTTCATTTACCTCCTCTAATACTTGACGGAGATACTTGAGCTAAATGACTAAGCTGTTTTTTACTGGGTACAGCTAAATTAAGTGACTTAGCGTTGTTATGCCGACCGTGTAATTGCTGTGGTAAAGATTTAAATTCAGGTGCAAGTAGTGCTGGCTTTATTAGTGCAAGGGTGGATATTACTGGCTCAGATTCATCATAAATAATGAATGAAGCATGTAACTTAAATGCTGCATTATGACTGAGAATAATTTTGATCAGAGGCATAATAATTAATGCTATATACTGTCCTTCTTTTTTACTCTTCAAGACAGGTATAGGGCTAGAATCAAGCAAACATTGAAGCTGTTCAATTGAAAGAAACTGGATGTCGGGTAGTTTTTTCTGCGTAAATTTCTCGTCTGATACCAAAGCAGTCAGCGTTGGGTGCTGTTGCAATTCAAGCGCGTTTAACGGTAGTTTTTTAATCTTTGGCACAACAATAGCTCCCTATATAATTTAATTTTACGATTATCGATATGTTCATTTTGTTATTAATTAATATTGCTCTGAGCTTTACTAAAAATAGAAAAAGTGCACTTTAAAGGATGTAAATCTAATAACGTTTGTATTACCTCAATGGGTAACTCACTAATGCACTGGTTTACTTTTAAATCTGCGATATCATTTTTAATCAGCTCTCCTAATAGTGGGTGAGTTTGTAATTTTGCCTTAGCAAGCGGAATAGCTTTTTGCTTGTGTTTCATTATTTTCCCCGTAAATTTAATCTAAACTGGCAACCTCTTTTAGGTTGCTTCTTTGTTATGCTCAAATTTGAAACTACACTTATAAGCACTTTTCTGAATCAAAAAACTGCATTTTGGTCATTTAAATGGACATTTTTTTTCAAAAGGTGCTTTTTTTGTATTATTTAAAGTTAAATAAACCTTTTTTGTAATATAAAAAACAATGCTTAAATATTGTTTTTTTGTTTTCTTACTGGTTTATTTGTATTACTCATTAATATATGGAAGAAGCTCTTAAAAAAAGGAGAAAGTGATTATTTCGACAAATAGTTCACAAGCATGCTCAAATAGCTCCCCCTTTTTTTACATTATTCAAAGTTAAAGAAACCTTTTCTGTACTTCATAAATTTACCTTTTCAATTTTTATTGATTGACGTGTTCACGTTTGAATCATGGTAAAACTATTTTCTTGCCGCTATGGCGATTAACTCCTGCTTTGTAGGCCTACTTATTTGAAGTACTGAAATAAACATCCATAAATGTTTAAATGACCAAATAGCTAAAATGTGAATAAGAGGAATCGTAAAGGGATTTTTTGAATGGGTCTAAAATTAGAGCACCCCTTTTTGTACTCTCTAAATTTCGCATTTAAAAAAATCGCTTTTTTATTGGGTAATTTAATTACATTTCAATTGGTTAGTTTTTTATTTTTTTTTAATAAAAAACTGTTTATTTGATTTTTTAAGAGTTAACGACACTATTTCACTTTTTTAAAAGCAGGTGAGGTGTTTTTTATATTTAAACGCGGATCAATAAATCTATAAATGAGCCTTCTCAGTTATTAGTTAATGCAATAACCGGGAAGGCATTCACGGATCAATATGTCTACTATTTAAAAAAACACGTCAGCTTTAGAAAACATCGCCATCATAGAAAGGCTGGCCATGGTAAATAGTGTTATCACCTGCGTAGATAGCATTTTGATCACTCATTGCTTTCACAGTATTAAAATTCAAATGGCAACTCTCTATTATTGGCCAACCCAGTTCATGGCTAACAATCATGAGCTGAACATCACTTTTCTCTTGAAGTTCAGTACGAATAACACCAAAAAAGTGCTTCATGTTAATACTGTCCGCGCAAGCCAATATGTGAACACTCTCAGATGCAAAAGCTGCTTTAAGGTATTCAATAAGTGGGGGATGGCTACTAACAATGTTTATCATAAAATGCGATGCATCACTGTTAGTGAGGCAATGTTCTATGGCTGTTTTTACACCTACTTTTTCTAATTCGATATTCATTTTAAAACTCGCTATTTGCTTAATTGAATATTCAAAATATCAAAGACAGATATCCTTTCAGAAAAAGTACTAGTTAGTTAAGCTGTTGTTTTAAAATTATTTTGTTTTTTATGAGTGAAAAAAGCTTTTTAAGGGATAAGGTAACAAAGTAAAAAATTCCAGCAGAAAAAGACCGTGTCACATTGACTATTGCTTTATACGAAGCAGTCTGAGCTAGGTGCTTGGACACAGGGGAGGGCTCTCGCGGGCATAAAAAAACGGTGGTTTTGTAGTTTAATAGGCTGGTTTAATGTTACAACTGAAGAGCAAGGTAGTTCTATTAATGATAATTTTTCTAAAGTACGTCTGAACCAGAGCCAAGCAGGCCGACATTGTAGCGTTACACAGCTGTCACTATAATCAATGATAGCTCTATAAATTGAGGTAAGTTACAGATGAGAACAACTAACCAAAATAGGGGGCAAAACCCAGACTTTATCGCTGTTGTTACATGTGGGAAGTTAACCATTCGCTCAAACCCGCTTGCGGAAATTGAAATAGCGCAAACCGGTCTTACAACAGCAGGTCTTCGTGCATTTGCTAACTTGATGGGCTGGAATATGAGTGATATTGCAAAAGCAACAGGGACAACCGAGCGGACGTTAATTCGCAATAAAGAAAAGCCATTAAATAAACAGATCAGTGAACATGCATTAGAGATAGCTAGACTATCTGGGGTCGGGGTGGCTTATTTTGATGATGTTAAACGCTGGAGCCAGTGGCTAGATACGCCTCATATGCAGTTGGATAGCCACCGTCCGCGCGCGATGATAAATACAATTCGCGGCCGTGAATTGATACACCGCATCATTACCGGACTGCAATATGGGTTTACTGCGTAATGGGTGGAACTGGTGGTTAGTGACCTCAGGCTAACCGGTTATATTTACTACTTTTAATTATATACAGCTAGAAGTAGTAAGCATGAGGGTGTAAGTATCTTTGTGTAGTTTATGTAGGCTAATGTCCGTATTCACACCTACACTAAGTAGAGCCGTTACATTGAACGCCCTTAGCGCTCAATAAGAGCAAATAAAGTTTGGAGCCAATCGGCTAAGATAATTGTAGTGAAGCCGGCCAAGTTAATTGACGCTAGATAGTTTTTTAAAATGCTCACGTACAGCAGAAAGTCCTTGTTTTATAATCATATTTCCAGGTGTTTAGTATGTTGGCACAGCATCGTTGCTTACTTTTTGCTTAACCCACAGCTATCCATGAACTGACTAAAATGCACTTTGCAGTGATCATAAAATGTCTGAGTCAGCCTATTCATAGGGGCTGATGTAGAAGTAATAAAACCATAAACAATTTCTATTTCAGGCTTAAAAGGGATAAGTTTTAAGTCATCATTTTGAAACTGCTGTGCTATCAGCTTGTTTACAATCGAAATACCCACCCCATGTTTAGCCAATGTACAGGCAGTGGGTACAGTATGTGTTTCCACTCTTACTTTTAAGCGAACATTGCTTTGTAAAAATGCATGCTCAATTCTCCTACGCGAATGTCGTCCTTGTCCAAGTAATACTAGGCTTTCATCTCGTAAATCTTCAGGCTGAAGTTCTCGAGCACTAGCAAAAGGATGGCTACTTGATACCGCGCACACCAGATTACTACTAATTATAGGTTCACAAAGTAAATTATCATGATTTTCAGGAAGCTGTATAAAACCACAATCGAATGCTTTATTTGCAACTAACTCACAAGCCCTAGCAGGACTGTGACTATCTAAGTTAATTTTTACATTTGGGTGATCTTTTAAAAATGATGCAACGGCTTCGGCCAAAGGTCCCGCAACAAAACTGCTAGGAGCAACAATATTGAGATGGCCTACATGCGATTGATGGATATTTTTTGCTAGTTGTTCCACTCGGTACACACTTGCTAACGACGTTTCTACTTGCTTATGTAAGGCAACTGCTTCATCAGTAGGAAATAAACGTGCTTTCTCTCGATAAAATAAAGAAAAACCAACTTTACTTTCAAGCTGTGCAATAAGTCGACTAATACCAGGTTGAGTTAAGCCTAATAATTTAGCAGCCCCTGTTGCAGAGCCTGTTTTTATTACTGCGTCAAACGCTTCCAAGCTGTTCAAAGTAATTTTTTGTTGGTTCTGTTGCATATCATTCATAACGAATTGTTATAGCCTAATGATTAAAAGATATAATATTGCATACACTTTAGTAGATAGTAAAGTCTAGGTTAATAAAATGATAACCTAAACTTTTGGAGCTCAACCTATGGAACGTTTAATGTTTAAGCAATCCGTAATATCACTCGCCATTGCTACAGCATGCCTAACTGCGAGTCATACTGTATCAGCTGAAGACGTAACGGCAGAAAAAAGTGTCGAAAGAATCGCGGTAACTGGTTCGCGTATTAAACGCCAATCTGCGACAGCAAGTCCAATACAAAATATTGATTTAGAGGCATTAAATGCTAATGGTTCGCTCTCATTAGGTGATGCATTGCAAGAACTTCCTTCAGTTGGCTCCAGCTTAAATGGTAATGGCTCAGCAGGCTCTAGTCACGGTTCATCTAGTTTAAATTTACGTAATTTAGGTGCTAACCGCTCCTTAGTGCTTGTTAACGGTCATCGCTGGGTGAATGGTGCCGGTTCACGCGGCTTTCGTGACTTCGTTGATATGAATACGATTCCTCAAGCCATTATTAAACGCGTAGAAGTACTTCAAGATGGTGCTACAGCAATTTATGGTGCAGACGCTATTGCCGGTGTAGTGAACCTGTATACCTATGATGACTATGAAGGGCTTGAAGTAAAAACTACCTATGGTGAAACAACTAAAAGCGATAGAGAAACGTTCAATATTGATATTTTATCTGGTGTCAATATTAACGATGCCAACTTAATGTTCGCTGCAAGCCATGTTGATCAAAAGCCTATTTATACACAAGATAGAAATATAACCGCAGTTCCATTAAATGGATTAACGTCGGCGACACCGCAAGGGCTTTTTTTCGAAGATAATTTAGCGACCGTAAACGGCCTTACTCCTTCATCAGGGGGGATAACTCGCGATCCTGGCAAGGACGGTAATAATATTGATAACTGGCGTAAAGTGAATAGCGATGATACCTATAATCGTTATTACAATAACTATGTAACAGGTCCTAGCGAGCGTTCTTCATTATATACACAATTGGTTATGCCAATAGGCTCAGTAAACTTTAAAGCTGAAGCGCTTTATAATTCACGTGAATCAGATCAACAGTTTTCACCCGCACTATCTCCGATCCGAGGAAGTCGCGGTTTTGTTATTGCTGATGACGCAAGGGTAAATCCTTTTGGGGTTGAGTTCTCTGGTAGCGACTTCAAACATAACGCTTTCTTTATGAATAATGGCTATCGAGTCAACGAGCAAAAAGTTGAAACAACACGATTTGCTATTGGATTAGACGGTGAACTGTCTAATGACTGGTCATGGGATAGCTTTGCATCATGGGCAAGCAATAAAGGCGAATTTACCTCTAATAACCAAATGAATTTAGATAAGCTAGCATTAGGCTTACGTGCATGTGATACGACAGGCATTGATGCCGATGTGACAGACTTAGTCTCAGGTTGTGTGCCAGTAAATATTTTTGCCCCATTGACCGACGATATGGTTAACTATATAAACTTTACAGGCCATGATAAAAATGAAGCTAGCCAACTAGACTTTACCGCAAATATTACCGGCTCTTTATATGAACTACCCGCAGGCTATATTGGTGCAGCTTTTGGTATTGAATACCGTAAAGAAAAGGGCGAAGACACACCCGACAGTATCATCAACTCAGATCCACGTATTAACACTTATAGAACAACCACATCTTCACCTCGTGAAGGGACTATCGGTGAATACGACTTAAAAGAAGCTTATGCAGAGTTTAGCATTCCTCTTCTTGATGATAAGCCTCTCGCTGAATATTTAGAGCTGAGTTTAGCGGTACGTTACTCAGATTACAGTACGTTTGGTTCGACTACCAATAGCAAAGTTGGCTTACTTTATACACCATTTGAGCAACTTACTTTACGAGCAAACTGGGCTGAAGGCTTCAGAGCGCCTTCAATTTTAGAACTTTTTGAAGGTGAACGCTTAACTTATAAAGCAGTTAATGATCCTTGCTCTACTGATAATAATTTAGCAGGTTGCAGCGGTGTGCCAACCGATTATTCGCAGCCATTTAGCAACGTACAAGTAACAACAGGCGGTAACCGTCAGTTAGTACCTGAAACTTCAAAGAACAAAACCGTAGGCTTGATTTACGAATCTAACCTTATTGAAAACCTAAGCTTTACTTTAGATTGGTATGAGATCGAAATAAATAACACTATAAGTGAGTTTGGTGCGCAAAATAACCTTGATTTATGTGCTTATCAAAACAAAAATTGCGACACCATTACGCGAGATAGTAGCGGTGAAATCATAGATATTTTAGATGGCCCGGTTAATCTTAATGCGACACGTGTTTCAGGCATTGATTTTGTCTCATATTACACGTTGCAAACAGACTTTGGTGACTGGTCGTTCAATGCAAATGTATCAAAATTAAACACTTTAACTGAATACTCGACCCTATCCGATGGCTCAATAGAGCAAGAAGATTTAGTAGGCACTGCAGCATCACGTGAATCTTACCCTGAATGGCGCGGTACTTTCTCAAGTACGTGGAAATATAATGGATGGACAGCAAATTATAACCTTCGTCATATCGACTCTACGACAGAGCAATTTCTAGGAGAGCCTCGCGGTATAGGCTCTGTGACCTATCACAATATCTCTGGTGGTTATCAGTTTGCAAACAACCTTGGTGTTAAATTAGGGGTTAATAACCTTGGCGATAAGCAGCCACCTGCTTCGTTAACTAATTTAAATATTAACTTTGATCAAAATACCTATAATCCAGTTGGACGTTATATGTATTTGCAACTCACTTACTCACTTTAATGAAAGTCGTTAAGCCTGCTCTTGGGCAGGCTATGTTTATATAACTAGGAGATAAATTTATGAAGTCGGCTTTCAGTTTGTTAACCCCAATTGAGTCAGAAGAAATACCCTTAGTGTTTGATTCACCACACAGCGGAATTCATTGTCCCGATGATTTTAATGCACAAGTACCCTTAGAGTTTATAAAGTCGGGGTGGGATGCCTTTATAGATGATATTTGGCAACCCATTACTGAAAAGGGAGGTTACTTATTGCATGCAAATTTCTCACGTATGTATATAGATCCAAATCGTGCACCAGATGATATTGATCCCGCATTATTAGATGAGTCATGGGATCGATGTAAACCAACTAAATACAGCGACCGTGGCATGGGCTTAATTCGTCGTTACGCCTTACCCGGAAAAGCCATGTACGATAGAAAGTTAACGCGAGAAGAAGTAACCTATCGTATTGATCATTACTATTCGCCATACCATACCCAACTGCAGACTTTATTAGATGATTTATACACTCGACATCAAGGTGTATGGCATGTTGATTGTCACTCTATGAAGTCAGTAGGGAATGGCATGAACATCGATGCAGGTATAGCACGTCCTGATATAATTTTGGGTGATAAAGATGGCCAATCAGCAGATCCTGAATTTGTAAATGTGATTGCCCAAGCATTCACTCATAAAGGCTATAAAGTGGTAAAAAATACACCCTATAAAGGCGGGTATTTGGTGAGTAATTACGGTAATGTTGCTGCAAATCGCCACTCTGTACAAATAGAAGTAAATCGTGCTTTATATATGAATGAGAAAAAATTCGAAAAAAATGAAAATTATGAGCAATTTAAGCGTGATACCTCCTTTGTGGCTCAACAATTAGCTGCCTATGTGTCTGCTCAAGTAGGTAAATAATAATGAGCGAAAAAAATTATAGTAATGAAAAGAAGGGCTTGAACCCTATTATCATACTGTTAGGTATCTTGTTTTTAGCTACGCTACTTACTTATATTGTTGACTCTGGAGTATATGAAAGAGACGGCAATATGGTAGTTGCCAACAGTTATAATATTATTGATAAAGATAAGTCGCTATCAAACCTATTCAATTATCAAGATGCGGATTTAGTAAAAGCCGAACCGGTGAGCATTATTGGTACATTTATGGCGATCCCTTCAGGCCTTGAACAAGGCTCAGGGTTAATATTTATGGTACTTATCATTGGTGGTATGTTTGGTATTCTTACAAAGGCGGGTACCATAGATGCAGGGCTTGAAAGGTTACTGAGCTTAGTACAGGGCAATATTTATGTGCTCGTTATTCTGCTCATGATCGTATTCTCCGCAGGCAGTACGTTTTTAGGTTTAGCATCTGAATATTTACTTATAATCCCACTCATGGTTGGCATGGCCAACCGATTAGGGTTACCTAATATTATAGGCTTCGCTATTGTATGTGTGGCAGTAAAGGCAGGGTATTTGTCATCGGTGACAAACCCATTGCCTTTAACTATTGCTCAACCTCTACTCGGGCTACAGATTTTCAGTGGTGCAGGCGTAAGGTTTTTATTTTATCTAGCATTTTTAGCTGTCGGTATTGGCTTTGTGCTTTTTATGATCAAGCGTCAAGGCTTTAAAAATGAGCAAGTACATTTTCATAGCGAAAAACTATCAACACGCCATGTCATCATATTACTTACTCTTACCAGTGGTATTGCTTTATTAGTTTATGCATCAACACAATGGTATTGGAAACACCACGCATTAAGCGCCTATTATATTGCACTTAGTATGGTGCTTGCTGCTATTTCAGGTCTCAGTGCAAACCAAGCTGCGCAAGCGTTTGTAGACGGAATGAAAAAAGTGTTGCTTGCTAGCATACTCATTGGCGTAGCAACTGCAGTTGCTGTGGTGCTAAAGCAAGGCATGGTTTTAGATTCAATTGTACATTTTTTAATGTCATTTATAGGTGAAGGTAATGCTTACTTCGCTGCGACAGGCATGTTTGTATCACAATTAATGCTAGATTTTCTAATTCCTTCAACGTCGGGGCAAGCAGCCGTAAGCATGCCTATTTTAGGGCCAATCGGTAATTTAGCAGGCGTATCTGAGCAAACAACGATAGTCGCATTTTTGTTTGGTAATGGTATAACCAATATTCTTACCCCTACCTCAGGCACTTTATTAGCCTACCTAGCGACTGCACGAGTTGGGTGGGGCGAATGGGCTAAATTTATTTTTCCACTTTGGCTAATCTATATCGTGCTTGCTATTGTATTATTGCAAGTGTCGGTGTTCATCAACTTTTAAAACAACACGCGCTAAACATTCAACTATTTTTGATAATGGTTGAATGTTTAGCTTAATGAACGTGTGATTTATTAGTCGGTAAGCTGTTTAAATCCATGTTGTAATAGCCTAAAAATCAAATCTACAATTTTATCTAAATCTTCCTCAACAAAAGATTCGTAACTCACCTTCACTAACATATAAAGACTACACAATAACGTACTTAGTTTTGTGACAGCTAATACACAGCATTGTTATTTTTGTAATTACAGAAGATGATTTAGGTAATAAGTCAGCAGTGTCAAACGAAATATTTGCTATTGTTGAAGCATTAGATGCCATGAATCCAACTGTACCAATGCCGTTTTCAGCGGGGCCGACTGCTACAATAGTATTAACAGTGAGTTGAGCTTTAGAATTCATAATAGTCATCCTCAACATGCCTTTATAGTATTTCAAAAACAAAACACTAATAATAGACACGTAAAAAAGTGACCGACAAATTCCCTTGGTAATTAAGATACGACAAAGTCGCCTGGTGTTAACAAGATTCTCTTAACAGGACTCAATCAAATCTGACAGTCGCATATGTGCCAATATTAGAAGTTCAAAGTAACCGTTTACACAAGTTTAATTTTGAAAAATCAGCTATAATTCTGATACTCCCTTCAACCAGAGATCGAGTTTAATGACTTTAAAATCAATCAAATCTAAAAATGATTTTGAGAATGCGATCAAGCGTTTCGATGAGCTTTTTAATTCAGCTGAGCCTAATACTCCGGAAGGAGATGAGTTTGTTTTACTCAGTGAACTAATCGAAGATTACGAGTTAATCAACGTTGTATTAGAGAGAAAAAATCAAGAAGAGATAAGCGTTGATTTAGCTGATCTATAGGTAGTGTTCAAGATTAATGAACCATCTTTTAAATAATAAATATCGTTAAGCATTAAACGGCTACCGCGAAAGCAGCTACGGTTAGTTTGTTTTTAAATTAGAGGTATTAAAAAGCCCGCAACATTGCGGACTTTACTGTTTTAAGACGCTTTATATAGCCAATAGTACACGTATTTTTGCAGCCATTACTGAGATCAGCGCTCCGCCTACTTGAATACGTAAGTCGCTTAACTATATAAGTAGGCTATTAGAGGCTATATTGCGCAAACGTTTGACAGTTGCTTGATGTGTTGCGCAGTGCTCTGGATCGAGCATTGAGATATAACTGTAAATAGCATTAAGCTCAGTTTTATTGCCTTTGTTTTTAAGGGCAAATTCTTCCACGGCTGAGCAACGTCGATTATCGTCATACATACTATCTAACGCCGGCATTAATGCGCTGAGGTTTTGTGCATTAGCAAAGTGTGTTATCCATTGTTTCCTGCCTGCTTCAGTCGTAATACTTTCTTTTATGTCAACGTTGGCTAGTTTGTCGAGCCACTTTTGCTCATAACCATTCATTATATAGTGCGCTAAGTATATCGAATCAGGGTTACATATGTGCGCATTGTCTGATTCCGCAGCTCGGAGTTCTTGTAGCTTAGTAGCACTGTCTAGCCAGTAAGTTATTGGTTTAAGCGTATCAATGCCACTGCTGCTTAATATTGCTAGTCGCAGCGATGAGTAAACACCAGCGCAGTTCCAGCGAGTGCCAGTATCAACCACGCGAGTGTGCCATGTTACTGCCTTATCTAAATCTTCCTCAACAAAAAACTCCCCCGTTTCATATCCTGCTGCGAGTATATTCATACATCCAGCATGGCCATTTTTTCCACATGCAGACCAATAACGGTGAGCTAATCCTTTATTTTGTAATTGATGGGCAGCAATATGACCAGCTATATATTCAAGGTTGTTTAAATTTATATCGGTGAGTTCGCGAAGTTTGTCTAAATCATCTAGAAGGTCTTGTACTTGTGATACATCAATCGATTGACCGTTAAAGTGATGCGTTTTATTAATAAGCTGTGCTGCATTAAGTTGCGCATTCAGAATAAGAGCGAAATTTGCAGCATCAAAATCTATTTCGCGAGTTGCTTTCTCTAGGGTATCAATATGTTTTTGTAATACTTGCTCATCTAAAGCTGTAAGTGGCTTATTACTATGAAGTTGTGTTCCAATTGCTTTATGAGCAATATTAACCTCTTCAATTGTTAACGCGAAGGTTGGCATACAAAATAATAAGCAGCTTAAAAATAAACTCCTTTTAATGTTCATGGTAAATCCTTTGTGTTGTTATTTTAATTGCTAAATATTAGAGCTAATTGGATAAATAATACAGTAACGCACCTGTTTTACACCTTTTCAAATAATCAAAAAACTAAACCTAGACTTAATACATCATAATCATTAATTGCTGATAACTATATATCCCTCAAGCCGTCTAAGCCACTAATTAATTCAGCATAATTAACCTATCACTATGAACCTGATTAATAACACTAGCCATAATTTTAATATCGCAACAAATTCATATAGCTTTGGTATTTTTTAATATCGATAGTTCATGGATATTTTTTAAAATATAGCCACAGGTAAATTGCTATACAAAGGGTCGCAAACATGAATAACATATCACGAAAATTAGCAGATTCGCTTGAGCAATTACAGCAGCTTCAGGCGTCAACCGCATTATCATGATAATACGATTGCTGAATTTTTTGCCACGATTAAAAAGCGAATAATTAAGTGTAAGAGATACCCACACGATAAGATGCGAAAGCTGGGAAGCCCAAACCAACCTCAAAAACTAAATATTCTGTCGACGCTTGCTGTAAAAAGTATACTGATATATCCTAATCAGGCTCCAAGATGTCAAATAAAAGTTAACTAAATGTTTTTATTTAGGGGGTGTTTCATTATGGATAAAAGGGAATATTTATGGAATCTAATAGAGTTACTTTCGCGTCAACTTGCTTAGCTTATAGTCTTTTAGTCACTTCGGCCAACGCACAGACCAATCAACAAGCTTATAGTGAAGAGTTTTATTCTTCTTCACCAACTATTCAAAAACAACAATTCAGTAAACAAAACCAAGTTCAGGCAGAGGAAGGTATCATTACCTTTTCAGAGTTTGCTGCAAATACCTATATAACAGACCAATATGCTGAAAAAGGAATTGTTTTCTCTGGTGATACACCATTTATCACTTCAGATAGTGCTAACCCAACTACTCCGGTGTTATCGGGCTATCCAAGATTTAATGGTGCCATTGAAGGGCATTTTGTCGACCCGGCGGATCCAAGTAGAACCTTAACAGTAAATACGTTTGCCCTTGATGCAGGTTATTTTGACGATCTCAGCTCAACGGCTATTTCTTGGTATAACGAAAATGGCGAGCTTCTAGGTAAGCGTTTTGATTCCATCTATGGTATTGAGCGTTTTGAAATTAGTGGTGAGAACATTGCTAGCTTCCGTATTGCAATAGAAACAGAAGAGCGCGCCGGTTTTGCTATTGACAATGTCTGGTTCAACCAAGCGCAATCTCTCTTTAATTTTGAGTTTGAAACCGATAAAGTTTATCAAAAACGTGGCGCCAAGGTTTCAAATACCTTTACTGTTTATTTTCGTGATCTAGTTGCTAAAAGTGGTGGTGCATTAGAGGATATTTGTTCTCAGCACAGCTTTATCGTTCAAGATAGTAACCAGCAGTTACCAGGGGAATGTTCAGTTGACGCTGCTAAGAAGGCTTTTAAAGTAGACTTCACCCTGAATAATGCACCTTATGTACTTAAAGATGCCAGCATGTCTATTTGTTTAGCTGAGCAGTGTGAAGTTATAAAGGATTTAAACAATTTGAGTGTTTATGGTACTTCATTTAATGTTGACCAACATGGTTATGCCTTTAAAAATGGTGGTTGGAGTGATGCCATGTTAGCTGACGGAGGCATTGCTTGCTGGGTGTTAGGAAACTGTTCATTCGAGCAGCTTGCAGTGCATGGTACCTTACTTAATGTTGCTGATGGTATCACGCCTATTCTACCTGAACATCGTAGAGATGAAGCCTATGAAATTGTCGGTAAATATGACGGCATTGATAAAAGTGTTCGAGAAAATCGCAGTTTCGGCGGGGTATGTTATGGATTAGCCACTTCAGCGGCGAGTAACTTTAATAACAGCGCACAAGCATCAGCTTGGGGTAGCTCAATTGTTGAGGGTAGCTCTGCGCAAACAATTACCGCACTCTATAATGACCATTGGCAATACCGTGAAACGCAAACACCAAAACCGTTACCGAAAGACGTGAGTCAATATGTTGCAACGAACAATAATGATATTGTGCAAAGTATGGCGCAAATTGCTTATTACTTTGTTACCCAAGGCGCATACTCGGGGAGCGGTGCAAATAGTGGCGCCGGTAGCGCTAGTTTCTCACGTTTTAGCAATGTTGAGCAGCTAAGTAGCTATTATGCTAAACACTTCACTAATGATAAAGCGTCTCCACTGGTGTTCTATTTCACTGTAAAAGGTGGTCATGCCATCGTGGCAACCCAACTAATTAAATATAACAACACTACCGTACTTGTAACGCATGATAATAACTTTCCAAGTAGTTATAGCCAATTAGAATTTACTGACGATGCGTTAAGCACTATCCCGCATTTTGTCGTTGACTTCAAAGAAACAGGCACAGTGCAAAACCAATACGGTGATTTTGTGGCGTACAACCCGTATGCTAACAGTGGTTCAATGACCAGATTTGCTAGTGTTACTAATGATGAGTTACAGCTTCATAGCACTGCACAAGAAGCACAAAATGCATTTTATTTGAATGCCAGTAAGGAAGGTGTTACTGAGCAAAATGTAAAAGGAAATAGTAATAAAGCGGCTATTACTATGAACTCTTTAGTTCATACGCAAGTCGTCGTGCAGGGGGCTCGTATTGTTTCGGTGAAAAACAAGCAAACTGACGAACCAGCTCGTTTAATGCCTTTATCTGAGCAAATGGCACAAGATGTAAGCTATGTCAGTAGCTCACTTATGTCTGAAAAGCTTTACTTGTCTCGCGCAAGTGAGTTTGAAGTAGAAATTGAACGTTATAAGCAATTCCCCAATGCTAGAGTCTTTGTAAAACGCACAACAGAAAGTGGCACGCTAGAAGTCATAAACTACGAAGAAATAACTAGCGATGAGCGTTTTGTTATTAAAGTTAATAGTGATGTGCGCGTAGTTATCGACAATACCATTGTTGAGCCCACATATAGTGGTGAAACCGCTGTGGCCGTTCAGGCTATTAGCTATTTGCAAGCCAGCTCAAACGGTAGCGATGTTCAACTTACATGGACATTACCTAACTTGCCAAATATTGCTGAAGTGATCACTGTAAGAAGCACAGATGATTTCCCTGTAAGTCCAAATGATGGCCTGAAGATTTGTGGTGAAGTTGCTAACGAATGTAATGATACTTCGGCATCTAGGGATACGATTTACTACTATAGTACTTTTGTCATAACAGACGATGATCAAATCAGCAGTGCTGAAAGTGTGGTAATTAATACACACCAAGCGAGCCTTATTGGGTTTATTTCTGCTAACAGCCATGCAGTAGCTAATGTTGATTTATCACTATTCACGGCTGAAGGTATACAGGTTGATTTAATTAACACCACTTTAAGCGATCTTGCCGGACGATTTGCCTTTAACGGTTTACCTTTAGGTTTATATCGTTTAGATGTTTCAGGCGAAAATGTTGAAGCTCAATCTTTTGATATTACAATCGATAGTAAGCAAGTAATGTTTGATGTCGTCGTTGACATAGTACCAAGCATTTTAATCAACACTGAAAACGTTGTCTTTAATGGTGAAAACTTAAGAGTTTCTTGGGATGTTGCAGGACTAGACCAAAATGATGAGCTAAATGTCAAACTAGTTCATGCTAGTGGTCAATTAAATCTTGCAACTGAATTGGCTGCTCAAGCTGGTCAGATAATTTGGCCTGTCGATATTGCCGAGCAAACGGTAACAGTAGTGGTTGAGCTAGCTAATGACGAAACTGTTAATGCGAGTGCCCAAGTTGTTGTTATTCAAAAGAACAGAGCGCCCGTAGTCAACATAGCAATTCCAGATCAGGAAGCACAATCGGGTCTTGCGTATAGCTTTACCTTTGATGCGCAAACTTTTACTGATGCTGATGAAGGCGATGAGCTGACTTATTCTGCAACATTAGAAGATGGTACAGAGTTGCCAAGCTGGTTGAGTTTTGAAGCAGACACTAGAACTTTTTCAGGTACGCCTGGTGATGCACATATTGGTATGGTAACTATTGCCGTATCTGTTACCGATGGTGAAATTTCACAGCCTGTAACAGAACAATTTAGCATTAATGTAGTGGCTGCACCTGTTGTTGAAAAACCCGTTGAAGACTCTAGTGATAATGATAATGATAATGATAGTGGTAGCTTAGGCTGGTTCAGTTTAATTTTAATTGTATTCGCTTTTACCCGTAGATTAGTTAACCGATGATCTAAATACGGTTATCACCGTTATATAACGATTTCTGTCCCGTTCTGAAATAGGTGATAGTTTTAATGAAAGGCTTGGGGCGAAAGTTCCAAGTCTTTTTTATGCACATGATTTGGTGTTTTGTAAACGTTTAACTGACGAAATAAAGGGGCAAATCGCTGGGAGAAAGTGAACTACCCATCGACGCCACTCCGTGTCGATCAATGGGCTTCTACAGTCTAGCTTATGAATGCTAGGCTGCTTCTTTTTTCTCAGTTCCAACAGCAAACTTCGATAGCTCGAAGACTTTCGTTTTAATGGCTGATTTCTGCTGAGATGTGGGGGTAACCCTTGCGACGATTCCAGCCGCAATCAAATCTAATTCACCTGTTTTTGCTATGCTTTTAGCAGCTGACAAGTCTCGGTTTTGGTAAGTTTCACAAGCCGTACATGTGAAATTTCTGTCGTTCAATGTTAAAACATGATGTTGGCCGCATTCTGCGCAAATCCCAGTCGATTTTTCAAATCGACCAATTTCATGATAGAGTTTACCTTCAAGCTCAGCCTTGTATTTTGAAAGCTGAGTTATCAGAGCCATCACATTGTCAGCTACCATACTGCCATTGAATTTTTGCATCGCTTTTACGTTTAAATCTTCAAACACTAAAATGTCATTTTCATTGGTTATCTGTCGTGAGATTTGGTGTGCAAAGTCGAGCCTTTGCCGTGAGATTTTGCCGTGTAATCTGTTGATGCGTTGTTTGGTTTTTTGCCAGCGATTTGAACCTTTAGTTCGGCGTGCAAGCTGGCGTTGCAATTGATTTAACTTTGTTTTTGACTGCTTTAAAAACTTTGGATTGTCGGCCACGTAGCCGTTCGAGCCAACTACCGTTTGCTTTGAGTTAATGTCAAAACCTGTGATTGTTTTTAAAACTTGTTTAGCTGTTTTGCACTCCACTTCTTGAGTAATACTGCATTCCCATTTACCGTGGCGAAACTGAACAGTTACCGTTTTGATTTTGCTAGCCAGTTCACGATGTAAAATGATAGGCACTTTACCAACTTTTGGGATACTGATAGCGCCATTTTCAATGCGGATACAGTTTGAGTTATTGACCGCTCGAAAACTATCGTTGTGAAGTTTTTTCTTTTTGTATGAGATTTTATGCTTTGGAAAGCGCTGCAAACGGCCTTTCGAGATTGCGTTCTTTAACGCTGTTTCTAAGTCGCGAGCAACTTGCTGAGCTGCTGCCGAGTCGAATGCTTTGATCCAGTTAAACTCTTCGAACGTCTTGATATCTTTAAGTAGTGAGGCCATGTCTTTGTAAAACAA
>NZ_JADYXG010000013.1:0-126496 GCF_015864415.1 Pseudoalteromonas sp. SCQQ13
TGTGAAAGTAGGACATTGCCAGGCTCCAAATTGTAGAAAGCCCGACTAGAAATAGTCGGGCTTTTTTACGTCTGCAGGAAAGTGAAGTTCGTACAATTAATGCACACTCACATCCCCTAACACGTAAGTCGGGCGAGCGTAGCGACACCCGACACTCAAATCATAAAAACATCACCACTAGCCAATGAATGTGGTGCATTTGCACTGTGACTCTCCACCGCTGTGGGCACTTACGACATTCTACTGCGTTGTCGCTACGAAGTAGCGCGCCGACTCCAAATCGAGATAGCCCGATTGAAAATAATCGGTTTTTTTACGTCTGCAGAAAAGTAAAATTCAAGTCATTAATAAGTAAAACTCAAAGATAAAAAAATACTATGCTGATAAACTCAAAGTACATTTATTTTAGACTTGTATGAGCATGACAGCATTTTCTAGCCGAGTTTATTTACTGCGACATGGTGAGCTTACGACTAAAGATGTTTTAGCGGGGCATACCGATTTTATATTGAGTAAAAAAGGGTTTGAGCAGTTAAATATCGCCTGTGGCAGGTTAGCAAATATTGATTTAGTTACCTCATCGTCTTTAAAGCGCTGTAGTGAGTTTGCTCGGCAATTTTGTGATTTTAATAAAATACCACTGAATATAACCGACGATATTAAAGAGTTTAACTTTGGTGATTGGGATGGCCAAAGCTATGATGAACTGTGGCAGCATACTAAAACACCGACAATTGGTGACTTTTGGCAAAGCCCTTGGCTCGTGACGCCACCTAACGGTGAAAGCATGGCTCATTTTTATCAGCGCATAACAACGTGGTGGCAGCAATTATTAGTTAATACTATTTGCCAAGGTGCTCGCTCACAACTTGTAATTACGCATGCAGGAGTAATAAAGCAATTACTCGCTATTATTTGTCAGGTGCCAAAACAGTTAAATTATCAAAATATATTTACTGTGGGTTATGGCAAGGTTATTTGTATCGATATATTTTTTGATGAAAATGGCCAAGCTTGGCCTAAAATTATTTTTTAAAAACGCCTGATCCTCTTTTATCACAACGATATCAGTTGTGGGATTTAGCAGTTATCTTTTTACTTTTTTGAAAACGTGAGTTGCTACACAATGTTTAAAATAGCCCCTTTGAATAATCAATTTGACCACCTTATTCACAATAAAATAAATAATAAAACCAAACCCTTAGGGGCACTAGGTCAGCTTGAACTGATTGCATTACAGTTAGTAAAAATACTATCTCAAACGATAAAGAGTGACGTTGAATTTACTGCATTTAAAGCTGAGATTTGTAACCCTACTTTAGTTGTTTTTGCTGGAGATCATGGGATTGCAGCGCAAGGAGTATCAATTGCACCGAGTGAAGTAACTGCACAAATGGTCGCTAACTTTGTCGCTGGCGGCGCTGCTATAAATATATTTTGTCAGCAACTTGGCTGGCAACTTGAGGTTGTTGATTGCGGTATATTAGAAAAAAGCCCTGCTAGCAAGGTACATGATTGCCGACTTGGTAATATAACCGCCCCGCTTAACTTACACATGGCCATGAGCACTGCGCAAGTAAAGCAAGGGTTTAGTAATGCTAAGTCACTGGTTTTACAGCTTAAACAACAAGGCTGTAATACATTGGCTATGGGGGAGATGGGAATTGGCAATACCACGAGTGCCGCAGCTATTATGGCAGCAATATTAAATTTACCTGTGACGCAATGTGTGGGTAGAGGCACTGGCGTGAGTGACGAATTAATTGCGCGTAAAATCAATGTTGTTGAGCAAGCATTACAACTGCATAAAGCACACTTGGCTGATCCAATAGCGCTGCTTGCTGCAGTGGGTGGCTTTGAAATTGTGCATATTACCGGTGCAATGCTAGCGGCGGCAGAGCAAGGTATGGCCGTTATTGTTGATGGCTTTATTTGTAGTGCTGCGGCTATGGTTGCGATTAAAATTAACCCTATAGTAAAAGAGTATTTAATTTTTGCTCATTGTTCTAATGAACAAGGCCATCAACAAATGTTAAGCAAGCTTGAAGTTAAACCCTTGCTACAATTAGATTTACGCTTAGGTGAAGGCACTGGCGCAGCATTGAGCTTACCTTTGCTACAAGCCGCTCTTGGCTTTTATAACCACATGGCAAGCTTTGCAGATGCCGGTGTTGAGCAGGTTGTATAATATGAGTGACAGTTCACTTTTAGATACCCCAAATAATAAATTACAAACCAAGGTCACGCAGTGGCAGTTAGTATTATTGGCGATTAGCTTTTTAACCCGCATTCCGGTTGCTTTGCGTTTTAATGTTACTAATACTCACCTTAATCAAGCCAGTCGCTATTTTGCATTAGTAGGTTTGTTACTTGGTGGGTTGTTGGCACTTAGTTACTGTGTTTTTCAGCTGTTGTTACCGCCGTCTTTAAGTGTGTTATTAATGATGGCTTTTGGCTTGCTATTAACTGGCGCGTTTCATGAAGATGGCTGGGCTGATGTGTGGGATGGCTTTGGCGGCGGTTGGCAGGTAGAGCAAAAATTAACTATCATGAAAGATAGCCGTTTGGGTACTTATGGAGCTGCGGCATTATTTATAATATTACTGATTAAGTTTCAGAGTCTAGTATTACTTAGTACTTCGCTCACAGCCATTATAACTGCGATATTGCTGGGTCAGTGTTTAAGTCGGGTAATAGCAACCAGTTTAATTGTGAGCATGGATTACGTGAGTGAGGATGCCACCTCAAAAGTTAAGCCTATCGCTATGCATTTGTCGTTTAACAGCTTAGCTATTTTAACGCTCACTGCAGTAATTTTATTACTGAGTTTAATTTTCTTAAATATTATTGTATGGCAAACAGCGGTGATTATTATTGCCGTGTTGCTCATTTTACGCAGTGTATTAGTACGCTGGTTTAAGCGCCAGCTAGGTGGTTATACTGGAGATTGTTTAGGCGCGGCGCAGCAGTTATCTGAGGTGATTATTTACTTAACCTTAGTGGGCTTATTATGAGCAACAACCATGCACTTATTTTAGGTGGTGCCCGCAGTGGTAAAAGTCGTTTTGCAGAACAGTTAGCGATTAAGAGTAATAAATCGGTGATTTATCTGGCCACTGCACAGCCTAATGACGATGAAATGCAAGTACGTATAACGCGCCATCAAAAAGACCGCCCAGCAAACTGGCAATTAGTTGAAGAGCCCATAGCGCTTGCCAAACTACTTAAAGCCCATAGTAAAGCTGATAACTGTATATTGGTAGATTGTTTAACGCTATGGCTTACAAACTGTTTATGCCATAGCGACAAGCATTGCTGGCAAACGCAAAAAGCTGAGTTATTAGCTCAACTTAAAAGCTTACCAGGGCAAGTTATTTTTGTAAGTAACGAAGTGGGGCACGGTATAGTTCCGCTTGGCGAATTAAGCCGTACATTTGTAGACGAATCTGGCTGGTTACACCAAGCATTAGCTGCGCAGGTTTCCCAAGTTGAGTTTATTATGGCGGGTTTAGCGCTTACATTAAAAAATAAACAATAAACCCCTCCCTTAGAAACACACTGCTTAGTTATATATTGTACAACCTGCAGAGTAGGCTTTGTAGGTTGTTTTTAACGAATTACTGCTTCAAATATCTTTAACTTTAACCGCAGGATTTCCAACCACCACGGTGTTGGCTGCCACATTTTTTGTTACTATCGAGCCCGCTCCAATAACGGCGTTATCGCCAATAGTTATTCCAGCTAAAATGATTACGCCTGCACCAACCCATACATTATTACCTATACTAATTGGCTGGCTAAAGTTTTCTTTACTTAATCTTTGCTGCGGATCTAGCGCGTGAGATACAGCTAGCAATTGTACATTAGGGCCTATTAAACAGTCGTTACCAATACTAATGGCCGACTCAGGTAGCGGAGAATCTAAAATGGTGCAGTTAATATTTATAAAGGTACGATCACCAATAATAAGTGTACTACCATAATCGCAGTGAAACCCTGCTTCAATAATTACCTCTTCACCGCAATCAAAAAATAAGCTTTTAATACGCTTTAAATTGCCCTTACTGGGGCTTTTATTAAATAAACGGCAGATATCGCCGGCGAGCTTACGCTGAGTTAAATATTCTTTACTGATACTATTAAATAATTGCATATACTTTACTTTATTCGGCTATTACCCCTAGCTTACCGTATTTTAAGTTTTATTATAATTTGATTAAATTGCTTTATTTTTGCTCGTTCACTTGCCATTTAACTAGTTTCGTTTAAAATTGCGCATCTTTCGAAACGAAACTTAATTGCATATCACTTATGACCAAACGAAACACCCAGCAACGACGTCACAATATATTGGCTCAGGTTAATGAGCTTGGTGAAGTGGTCGTGGAAAAATTAGCTGAGCAGTTTCAAACCTCAGAAGTGACCATTCGAAAAGATTTAACTGCGCTTGAAAAAAGTGGCCTGTTACTGCGCCGTTATGGTGGAGCTATTGCATTACCAAAAGAGATAGTAAGCGATGAGATTGATTCTAAGCGTAAAGTGGCTATAGCCAAGGCTGCAGCCGCACTGATAAAAGATCATAACCGCATTATTATTGATAGCGGGCGCACTACAGCAGCAATGATCCCAGAGCTTGCAAGTAAACAAGGCCTAGTTGTAATGACGAATGCTATTAAAGTTGCTAATCGCTTGCTAGCGCTCGAAAACGAGCCAACATTATTGATGACCGGTGGGACATGGGATCCGCATTCAGAATCGTTTCAGGGGCAAGTTGCAGAAAGCGTACTATGCTCTTACGACTTTGATCAGCTATTTATTGGTGCCGATGGCATAGACGTAAAGCGCGGTACTACTACCTTTAACGAACTAGTTGGCTTAAGCCAAGTAATGGCAAAAGCAGCACGTGAAGTTATAGTGATGGTTGAATCAGATAAAATTGGCCGAAAAATCCCAAATTTAGAATTACCGTGGCAAATAGTAACCACCTTAATAACCGACAATGGCTTAGCAGACGATAAACGCAAAGCAATTGAGGCATGTGGTGTAAAACTAATTTGTGCAGAGATTATGGAATAGCCCGTTAACTTGAATTCAGGTTATAAGCGGGCAAATATTTAAAAAATTAATGGAGACACTATGTGTGGAATAGTTGGGGCAGTTGCAGAACGTCCAGTAAATAAAATTTTAGTTGAAGGCCTTAAACGCCTTGAGTACCGTGGTTACGATTCAGCAGGCGTAGCACTGCTTGATGGCAACACCCTTAAAACTGTAAAAGCAGTTGGTAAAGTAGTAAACCTAGAATCAGCACTTGAGCAATCAGGTGTTAGCGGCCATACAGGTATTGCACACACTCGCTGGGCTACTCACGGTAGTGTAACTGAAGCCAATGCACATCCACATGTTTCAAGCGGCCAGCTAGCACTAGTACACAATGGCATCATCGAAAATCACGTAAGCTTGCGCGCCGCATTAAAAGGCGACGGTTACGAATTTTTATCAGACACTGACACCGAAGTTATGGTGCACTTAATTCACCAACTTCGTCAGCAACACAAAACCTTACTCGCATCAGTACAAGCTGCCGTTAAGCAATTTGAAGGTGCATTTGGTACAGTTGTATTTGATAAAGACAACAGCAACGAAATTATTGTAGCGCGCTCAGGCAGCCCACTTGTTATAGGTTTAGGGCTTGGCGAAAACTTTATTGCCTCTGATCAATTGGCACTACTACCGGTTACTCGCAGCTTTATATTTTTAGAAGAAGGCGACGTAGCACGTATTACACGTGACACAGTAGAAATTTTTGATGCCGATGGCAACGCTGTAGAGCGTGAAGTGGTTGAATCAAACATCACTCAAGATGCATCAGGC
This sequence comes from Pseudoalteromonas sp. SCQQ13, assembly GCF_015864415.1. Lineage (NCBI taxonomy): Bacteria > Pseudomonadati > Pseudomonadota > Gammaproteobacteria > Alteromonadales > Pseudoalteromonadaceae > Pseudoalteromonas > Pseudoalteromonas sp. SCQQ13. The sequence continues at coordinate 5,872 of NZ_JADYXG010000013.1, forward strand.
AAAGGCGATTACCGCCATTACATGCTAAAAGAAATTTACGAGCAGCCACTTGCTGTACGTAATACCCTTGAAGGGCGTTTAAACAACGACCGAGTAGCAATTGACGCTTTTGGCGACAGTGCACAACAAATATTTAAAGATGTAAAACACGTACAAATTATTGCCTGTGGTACGTCTTACCATTCGGGTATGGTTGCACGTTACTGGCTTGAGCAATTTGCAGGCGTAAGCTGTAATGTAGAAATTGCCTCAGAATTTCGCTACCGCCAGTCGTTTGTACACGAAAAAAGCCTACTAGTAACTATTTCACAATCAGGCGAAACAGCCGATACACTTGCTGCACTGCGTTTAGCAAAGCAACAAGGTTACATGGCGTCAATGACCATTTGTAACGTACCTGGCTCATCACTTGTACGCGAATCAGACCTTGCCTTTATGACCAAAGCCGGCGCCGAAATTGGCGTAGCATCTACTAAAGCGTTTACTACGCAATTAGTTGGTTTGTTAATGCTTACTGCGTCTATAGCGCAAGAAAAAGGCCTTGATCAAAGCGCAATTGTTAATGCAATTAAAGTACTACCTGCAAAATTAGAAGAAACTTTACAGCTTGCAGATAGCATTGCCGAGTTAGCAGAAGAGTTTGCCGACAAGCAACATTCACTATTTTTAGGTCGTGGTTCGCAATACCCAATTGCAATGGAAGGCGCGCTTAAGCTTAAAGAAATTTCGTACATTCACGCAGAAGCCTACGCTGCAGGCGAGCTTAAACATGGTCCACTAGCACTAATTGACGCCGACATGCCGATTATTGTTGTAGCACCTAATAACGAACTGCTAGAAAAACTTAAATCAAACGTAGAAGAAGTACGTGCTCGTGGTGGTATTATTTACGTATTCGCAGATAAAGATTCTCACTTTGAATCTGACAACACCATGCGTGTTATCAACGTAAATCACACTGACGATATTATTGCGCCAATTGTTTACACCTTACCATTACAGCTACTGTCGTACTACGTAGCGGTAATTAAAGGCACAGACGTTGACCAACCACGTAACTTAGCTAAATCTGTTACTGTTGAATAACAAGAAGTTAGTGTTATAAGATAAAAAAGACGCGAAAGCGTCTTTTTTTTGCCAGTAACTAAATGCGATTTAAATCACTAACCCCTACTTAATAAGCGTTAAATACGCTAAAATTGCAGGCTAATTTTTAGCAATGAGCCCACACCTTTATGACCTCAGCCACAAGCCCTAGCACTTTTAACGAACTTGGCCTTATTCCAGAGCTATTAGCTCGTTTAACCGACTTGGAATATACCCAACCTACTCCAATTCAAGCTAAGGCTATACCTAGTGTGCTTGCAGGCAGTGACTTAATTGCTGGGGCAAATACAGGCTCAGGTAAAACAGCAACGTTTGCGCTGCCAATACTACAAAAAATGTTCCTTGAACAAGGTAGTAAAAGCGCAGCCAGCAAAGGTAACTTTGTAACGGGGCTTATTTTAGTACCTACTCGTGAGCTTGCTACTCAAGTAGCCGATAGCGTTAAATCGTATTCTGCTAACTTTAATGGCGCAATTAAAACGATTGCTGTGTTTGGTGGTGTATCGGTTAATACACAAATGCAGGCACTTCGTGGTGGCGCTGATATTATAGTGGCAACACCAGGGCGCTTACTCGATTTAATCTCAAGCAATGCTATTAAGCTCGATAAACTAAATACACTCGTGCTTGATGAAGCCGACCGTATGCTAAGCCTTGGCTTTACCGAAGAGCTTGCTGAGTTATTAGCGTTAATGCCTGCTAAAAAACAAACTATGTTATTTTCAGCAACTTTCCCAGAGCAAGTTAAGCTATTAACACAAGATTTATTAAACGACCCTGTTGAAATACAAGTTCAAAGCAAAGACGAAAGCACTTTAGTACAGCGTGTATTTAGCGTTAATAAAGGCGAGAAAACCACTGTTTTAGCGCATTTAATTAAAACCCATAAATGGCGCCAAGCACTGATTTTTGTTAATGCTAAAAAAGATTGTGAACACTTAGCGCAAAAGCTTGAAAAGCGCGGTGTTAATGCACAAGTTTTTCATGGCGATAAAGGTCAAAGTGAACGTACCCGCGTAATAGAAAAGTTTAAAGCAGGCGAAATTGAAGTGCTAATAGCAACTGATATTGCAGCACGTGGTTTAGATATTGAAAAGCTGCCAGTGGTTATTAACTTTAATCTACCACGCAGCCCTGCTGATTATATGCACCGTATTGGCCGCAGCGGCCGTGCAGGTGAAGTGGGTTTAGCGCTTTCATTAGTTGATTATGAAGATTTACATCACTTTAAAATAATTGAGAAGAAAAACAAACTACGTCTTGAGCGCGAGCAAGTGGCAGGCTTTGCAGTGAACCAAGCGAATGTTGATGCCGCACAGGCGCTTAAAAACGAAAAGCCAATGGCAAAACCCGAAGGCACGGGCAAGAAAAAGAACAAAAAAGCAGATCTTGAAGACGATGTTTGGGCTGGTTGGCGAGGTAAATCTAAGTAACCGGAGTTCAAGTTAAGTAATTAGAATAAACATTGATCTAAAAAGCCGACGTTACGTCGGCTTCTTTGTGCTGCATCAGTATTTTATTTATAAAATACGTCTACAGTACCTTTTACTTTTATAAGTAATGGTTGGCCACGACGATCTAGCGCTTTAGGTGCGGCAACTTTGATCCAGCTTTCGCTGATGCAGTATTCTTCAACGTCAAAACGCTCTTTGCCGTTCAGAGTTACACCAATTTCATGTTCGAATACTTCTTCTACATAAAACTTGCTGCGTGGATTAATCGAAAGTTGGTCTGGTAACTCTGGTTTATTTGTATCAGTCATAATTGTGATCTGCATTGAATAGATAGTGCGCTATTGTAGGCAATACAGGTGTTATGCTCAAGCACGACAACAATAAATGCTAATAAAGTTAGCTATTAAATTTCACAGTTAAGCGCGGCGGTTTAAATTAATAACTAACAGTGCAGCTTGTCTGCAATTAATGAAACGTTAAACTAGCCAGTGAAAAGCTCATTTTACGTTGGCGTAAGTCAATACTTTTTAAGGTCACATTCACACGCTCACCAATAGTAAATTTTTGTTTGCTGTTGCTCCACTGTTGTTTGGCAGCATTAAATACAAACTCACCTTGGCTGAAGCTACTCACCGCTACTAAACCCTCAACGCCTGTGCAGTCTAGCTCAACAAAAAAGCCAGCGCTTGATACACCACTAATAGTGGCGGTAAATGTATCGCCAAGGTATTTTTCCATATAGCTACATTTTAAGGCGCTTTCTACTTCACGGCTAATATCGTTGGCTTTGCGCGATTGTGCTGAGCAATGCAAGCTTAATGTTTCTATACTTTCAAGGTTATAAGGGTATGCCTTTTTAGCTAACTTGCTAACGTTAGACGCTTTATTAGCAAACACATTTAAGAAGCTTATCGCCCGCTGTAAACCATTTTGCTGCTTAGCCTGAATTTTGGCGCGAATTGCACGATGGGTTACTAAATCTGCATAGCGACGAATTGGCGAGGTAAAGTGAGCGTAAGCATCGTATGCTAGGCCAAAGTGACCTTGGTTATTAGCCGAGTATTCGGCTTGCGATTGTGAGCGCAGTAATAAAGTACGGATCACGCTGGCATCGCTGCGCTGACTAATGTTATTTAGTAGTTTATTGTAATCGGCTGGCGTTGGCTTATCACCGCCGCCAAGCTGCAGTCTTTTTTCGGCCAGTAGCGCCCGTAGCGTTTGTAGCTTTTTCTGTTGTGGCCCTGCATGTACTCTAAATAATCCGGGGATTTGGTGTTTATCTAAAAACTGTGCGGTACACACGTTAGCGCACAGCATAAATTCTTCAATCATGCGGTGTGCGTCATTGCGCTCTATTGGCTCAATACTGGTAATTTTTTGATTTTTATTCAGATTAAGCTTGAGCTCTTGCGTATCAAAGTCAATAGCGCCGCGAAGTTTGCGCGCTGCGCTTAAATCTAAATAAAGATAATGCAAATTTTTAATCAGTGGCGACACATCAGCATTCAATTCGGCTAATTGTTTAGCTGAGCTAGAACTAGGTTTAGCGATGACAGCATGTGCTTGTGTGTAGGTTAGCCTTGCATGTGAGTGGATCAGCCCCTCTGTAAAATTAGCTTGAGTCACTTGACCATCTTGGCTAATGGTCATATCACACACTAATACTAGGCGATCTTCATGTGGGTTTAACGAGCACAGGCCATTTGATAATGCTTCTGGCAGCATAGGAACAACTTGTCCCGGGCAATAAATAGAGGTGGCACGTTGCTGCGCTTCTATATCTAACACATCATTGGGTTTTACATAATGCGACACATCGGCAATAGCGACCAGTAAACGCCAGTTTCCTTGCTCTGTTCTTTCGCAGTATACGGCGTCGTCAAAATCTTTTGCGTCTTCGCCATCAATAGTAACAAACGGAAACAAGCGGTAATCTACACGCGCTAATTTATCTTGCTCGGTTACTTCATTACCAAGTGAACTTGCTTGTGCTAGTAAATCCTTGCTCCAGCTATCTGCAACACCATGACGACGCAGCGCAAGCTTTGTTTCCATACCTGCAGAGTGAGGCAGACCAAGTACTTCGGTTATTTGCACTTGAGTTGCATGGCGAAAAGTAGGGTACTGGGTAATTTTAGTGTTTACATACTGGCCCACACTGGTGTTTGCTAATTGGCACTGCGCTACTTGCACTTTTTGTGGGCATTTTGTGTTATCGGCTACTAGCACGTAGTCTGTGCCTTGGCGCTTTAATATACCGGCTAAATGGGTGGTTTTATGCTCAATAATTTTTATTAATTTATTGTTTGAGCGTTTATGACTAGCGGCTTCTTGTAGTATTTGCACTATATCGCCTTCAAATACGTGAGCTAACTGGTTCTTAGCGATAAATAAATCTTTTTCGCTGGCGCTATAATTAACGAAACCAAAGCCATCTGCATGTAGGGTAATTACACCACTCACAAGTAAGGCTTGATCAATAACTTGGTAACCTTTGTGTTGGCTAAACATAAGTTGGCCATCGCGTTCCATGGCGCGTAAACGCCTTCTGAGGGCTTCTTTTTGCTCAGCATTTTTTAGCTCTAAGGCATGCGCGATTTGTTCACGGTTAAGGTTTTTTTTCATTTTGCCAAAAAGGCTTAAAATAAATTCACGACCCGGGATCGGGTTGTCATAAATTGGTGATGATAATGGTGCGGTTGGGTTCAAATTCATAAAACTCTCTTAAATTCGCCCAGCGCTTTTACTGTGTATCTACAAACTAGGAATATAAAAGACTTAAGATTGATAAAGATAAGGTGGAATAAAGCATAAGGCGAGACTGACTCGAACAGTGAGTCGAAAATAAATTAAGCTGCATAGTACATACTCAATTTTAAATGTTTAGTAATACCAATTACTTAATGTAAGTGGTAAAAAATTAGCTCACAGACAAATTAATTATATGTGAGCTGTTAATACACTAAAGCGTATTATTTAACAGTGTTTATATACAAACAATGTTTTCGGCTTGTGGGCCTTTTTGACCTTGAGTAACAGTAAACTGTACACGTTGGCCTTCAGCTAAAGTTTTGAAACCGTCGCTAACAATAGCACTAAAGTGTGCAAACACGTCTGCGCCAGATTCTTGCTCGATAAAGCCAAAACCTTTTGCTTCGTTAAACCATTTTACTGAACCAGTAGTTGTATTAGACATAATATGTATCCTAAAAAATTAATATAAGTGTGCCTGAAAAGAGGCGATTGAGCCGGAAAAAATAGTTAACTTGAGGATAACGCGTAGGATTATTACTAAAACAACTCGGTACTAACAAATAAAACAGAACTTCTTTCAAACTAGTATTCTAAATGGGTTATTGCTAACCCATTAAATTGTTATGCAATTAGATGCAAACAATGTTTTCGGCTTGTGGGCCTTTTTGACCTTGAGTAACAGTAAACTGTACACGTTGGCCTTCAGCTAAAGTTTTGAAACCGTCGCCTGAAATTGCACTGAAATGTGCAAACACGTCTGCGCCAGATTCTTGCTCGATAAAGCCAAAACCTTTTGCTTCGTTAAACCATTTTACTGAACCAGTAGTTGTATTAGACATAATATGTATCCTAAAAAATTAATATAAGTGTGCCTGAAAAGAGGCGATTGAGCCGGGAAAAATAGTTAACTTGAGGATAACGCGTAGGATTATTGCTAAAACAACTCGGTACTAACAAATAAAACAGAACTTCTTTCAAACTAGTATTCTAAATGGGTTATTGCTAACCCATTAAATTGTTATGCAATTAGATGCAAACAATGTTTTCGGCTTGTGGGCCTTTTTGACCTTGAGTAACAGTAAACTGTACACGTTGGCCTTCAGCTAAAGTTTTGAAACCGTCGCCAGAGATTGCACTGAAATGTGCAAACACGTCTGCGCCAGATTCTTGCTCGATAAAGCCAAAACCTTTTGCTTCGTTAAAAAATTTTACTGTACCAGTTGTAGTATTAGACATAATAGTATCCTAAGAATTAATAAAAGTGTGCCTTAAAATAGGCAATTTAACAGGGAGAAAACAAGCATATAACTGAGGATAACGCGCAGGATTATTACTAATAACAACGTGGTACTTACAAATAAGCTGGGTTTTCAATCAACCCGATGCAGGCATGTTAGAGTAAGTTAAAACATGTAGCAAGCTTTATATAATTAAAAGTTATATAAAACGGCATGATTATTTTATATCCTTTTGTAAATTAAGGGTTTTATTTTTTCACTTTGTTTTGTGTTTTTAATGCGTTTTGATTTTATAGTAGTTACATTCATAAATTTAGTCATTTAACTTTCATAAAAATTACCTTTATTAGTCATATCTATTTTTTATAGTGCAGCGGTTGATCTTTTTGTGGTCACACATTTTTTAAAAAATAATCACTAAATAATGGGAATTATGGATGAAAATTAAAAAAGTTGCTGCGGCAATAGCGCTAACATTTGCGTTTAACGCAGCTAGTTATGCCAATGTATTACCGCAAAGCCAAAAAGACAGCAGTTGGTATAGTGCTGCGCAAACAAAATTAACAACAAAAACTACCCAAGCGCAGAGTGTTAAAGCCACCAAAGCTAAAAACGTAATTTTATTTGTTGGTGATGGTATGGGGGTATCAACGCTAACCGCCGCACGTATTTTACAAGGACAACGCAATAACCAATCGGGGGAAGAGGGTTACTTAAGCTTTGAGACATTTCCGTATTCCGCACAAGTTAAAACCTATAACGTAGATGCACAAACTCCCGATTCTGCGGGCACTATGACCGCGATGATCTCGGGTGTAAAAACCGATGTTGGCGTAATAGGTGTTGACGAAAATATAGAGCGTGGGGTGTGTTCAACAGTTGCGGGCAACGAGTTACTAACAGCAACAGAGCTGGCAGAAATTAAAGGCCTAGCAACTGGGGTTATTTCAACAGCGCGAATTACCCATGCAACGCCTGCAGCAACGTATGCTAAATCGGCCGATCGTAACTGGGAAGACATTTCAGACATGCCAGAGGATGCAATTGCAGCTGGCTGTGAAGATATTGCCTCGCAACTAATTAACTTTGAAAAAAACCTAGAGGCGCGTTTTGTTGGTACTGATATAGATGGCCTTGATGTTGTTATGGGCGGCGGACGTCGGCACTTTTTACCCAAAAACGTAGCAGCTAATTCAACAGACGCAGTAAGCGCAATAGAAGGGGATCGTACCGATAATCGTAATTTGATTAGTGAATGGCAAGCGCAATACCCTACTGCAACGTATGTTATGGACCAAACCGGCTTTGATAATATTGCCGATGACGCTACTAAAGTATTTGGCTTATTTAACGAATCCCACATGCAATACGAAGCAGACCGCGCAAACGATATTGCTGGCGAGCCTTCACTTACCGATATGACTACTAAAGCAATTGAAGTGCTGGGCAAAAACGACAAAGGCTTTTTCTTAACCGTTGAATCGGGTCGTATTGATCACGCGCACCATGCGGGCAATGCCTATAATGCACTTAACGACACAATAGAGTTGGCCAAAGCGGTACAAGCTGCGGTTGATAACACCAATCCAGAAGAAACCCTCATTTTAGTCACTGCCGATCACAGTCATGTATTTACTATTGCGGGCTATCCCAAACGCGGCAACCCTATTTTAGGTCAAGTTGTGGCCGTGGGCGAAACAGCCCCCAGCCTAGCTGCCGATAACAAGCCCTATACCACAGTTGGTTACGCCAATGGTTTAGGGTTTAGAAACTTAGGTGATGAAACAGATGCCGATGCAAGCTATGCAAGTGCTGCTGTGGCAGGGCGCGTTGAGTTACAAGGGATTGATACAACAACCCCTGGTTTTCATCAAGAAACAACAGTGCCATTGGCCTCGGAAACACACGCAGGTGAAGACATTTCATTGCATGCAACAGGCCCCGGTGCTCAGCTTGCACAAGGCGTAATTGAGCAAAATGTAGTGTTTCATATAATTAATCAAGCTCTTGAACTAACTCAGCAATAATGGCGGCTAACATGAAAAAATTAACGGTACTTTCTTTAGCAGTAACTCTTGCACTAACGGGTTGCTCAAGTGACAGCGATAAAAACCAAAATAGTATATTAACTGTCAATAACGTAATTGCTGTCGGGTCTGAGCAATGTGTTAACGGCGGAGTAACAACACAAACAGGCGAAGATACCAACGGTAATGGAATATTAGAAAGCAGTGAGGCTACATCAAGTAACTTAGTATGTAATGCACCAGCTACGTCGCTTAGCAGCGAGCAGTTAGCATCGCTTACTAGTAATGCTTGGTTTAGCGATGCACAAACCAAGTTAGCAACCACAAAAACAGCAAATGCGAGCATAGTGACTGAGTCAGGCAAGGCTAAAAATGTTATTTTATTTGTTGGCGATGGTATGGGAATTTCGACAATAACTGCAGCGCGTATTTTAGCCGGGCAGTTAGAAGGTGAAATGGGTGAGGAGCATCAATTAAGCTTTGAAACTATGCCGTATTCAGGTTTTGTAAAAACCTATAACGTAGATGCACAAACGCCCGATTCGGCCGGCACTATGACCGCAATGGCCTCAGGGGTTAAAACCGATGTGGGTGTTATTGGTATTGATGAAGCGGTTGAGCGTGGTAATTGTGTGTCGGGCAAAGGACATGAGCTAGTTACCTCACTAGAGCTTGCTGAAATTGCGGGTAAAGCGACCGGTATTATTTCAACTGCCCGCATTACTCATGCAACACCTGCGGCTATGTACGCAAAATCGGCCGATCGTAACTGGGAAGATATTTCTGATATGCCCGCGAGCGAGTCAGCTAATTGTGAAGATATTGCATCGCAACTGGTTAACTTTGAGGCCAACCTAAAAGCGCGCTTTAATGGTGTTGATGTAGATGGCATTGATGTTGTTATGGGTGGCGGGCGTCGTCATTTTTTACCAAAAGATGCTGCGTTTAATTCAGCCGATGCAGTAAGTGCAGTTGAAGGGGATCGTACTGATAATCGTAATTTAATTAGTGAATGGAAAACGCAATATCCAAATGGTACTTACGTAATGGATCAAACCGGTTTTGATGCAATTAGCGATGATGCTACTAAAGTATTTGGGCTGTTTAACGAATCTCACATGCAGTACGAAGCAGACCGCGCAAATGATATTGCTGGCGAGCCTTCGCTTTCGCAAATGACCGAAAAAGCCATAAATGTACTGGGCAAAAACGACAAAGGGTTTTTCTTAACCGTTGAGTCGGGTCGTATTGATCACGCGCACCATGCGGGTAATGCATATAACGCTTTAAACGACACCATTGAATTGGCAAAAGCAGTTAAAGTTGCGGTTGATAACACCAATCCAGAGGAAACGCTTATTGTTGTAACAGCCGATCACAGCCATGTATTTACCATTGCGGGTTACCCTAAACGCGGTAATCCTATTTTAGGTAAAGTGGTGGGCGTAGGCGAAACAACGCCAAGCCTAGCGGCCGATGATATGCCATATACAACGCTAGGTTATACCAATGGTGGTGGTTTTAGAAACCTCGGTAGCGAAACAGATGCTGACGTAGGTTATAACTTTGCACCAGTAACAGGGCGGGTTGATTTAACCAATGTTGATACTACTACCCCTGGTTTTCATCAAGAAGCGCTGGTACCAATGAGCTCAGAAACACACGCAGGTGAAGATGTTGGCGTATATGCTATAGGCCCTGGTGCGCACTTAGTGACAGGCACTAATGAGCAAAGCTTTTTATTTCATGTAATGGACTTTGCCGCAGATTTAGTTAAAACAGCAAACGACAAAGTGGCGCAGTAGTAAGTTTATAAATTGTGTGTGCAAAACAACTCGTACTCTGTGCGGGTTGTTTTTATATTATATTTTGTCATAAAACAGCCATTATTTTTAGCTATGTTAAAAGCATAAGTTAGAGCCATTTAAAAAGAGTACCCAATGAAAAAAGCATTATTAATGATGACCGTATTATTCAGTAGCAGCGCTTTTTCCCAGCAATGCAATGTTAACCCAGCGCTATTAAAAGCAACTTACACTGTAACCAACAATAAAAATAACGAGCCAACAACTCAAGCGCTAACCCTGTGGCGAAACCAGCAACAAGTAGCGCATCAAAACGAAATAACGACCGAACTGTGGCAGCATTTAACTAATAAGCAAATACGGCCAATTCGTTACTTTAATGCTCAGCAGCGGGGTATTGAATACCAACCGTCAGAAGTACGTGGAGTACAAAACTGGAGTGCAAAAAACCAGCTGGTGGATGCGCATTTAATAGCAAAAATGACGTTAGTAAATACTCAGGGTACAGGTTGTGATGAAGTAAAAAACTATGTGTTAAACGAAGCTGAAACTGAGTATAAGCTGGCTTTATTTACACAGTCAAAGTTGGTTAAAACATTTAGTGTCAGCAGTAAAAAAGGCCAAGTAAGCACCTTACTCAGCCTTAATAATGTAAGCAGTAACGAGCAAGCGATAGTTGCTCAGTTTGCTAAATGGGATAACTTTCAAACTACTGACTATGCCGATATAGGCGACAACGAAAACGATCCCTTTTTAGCTAAAATGATTAACCTTGGTTTTATTGAGCATAGCGCCACTGGCTTTTATAACCAGCAGGGGCAAGCTATCCAAGGTGAGCATTATCATTAGATTTTTTGGGCTTGGCAGCGTCCTCTGTTAAGCCCGCAATATAGTCGTTGTCGTCGCAGGTATTTAAATCTTCTTGTGCTTGTTTGTCTTGTTGTAGTACTTGTTTTAAATCTTCCATACGCTGGCGTACAGCTACACCGTAGCTAATATCGTCGCCCCATAATTTTGCTAACTGTAATACACTGGCGCGGTCGTGATCTCTAAATAGCTTACCAGCTCGCTCGGCATCGGGTTTATTGTTACCTAATAACTCGAGCGCTTTAACTGCAAGGCTGATGGCAGAATCAACAGTTTCACGATTAAAGGCATCTACTTTTAAACTAAGTAATTGATAAGCGTGACGACGGTCGATAGCACGTGCAACAATTTTTAACTGCGGGTAGTTTTTTTGCGCAAGCTTAATAATTTCTAATGTTTTATCGGGGTTATCTATAGCCACTACCAGCATTTGTGCTGTTTTTGCACCTGCGGCTTCAAGTAGCTCCTGACGCCCAGCATCACCATAAAATACCGTTTTACCAAAGCGGCGTAATAATTCAATTTGCGTAGGGCTATGATCAAGTACTGTTATTTCGTAACCCTGGGCATGCAGTAAACGCCCCATTACTTGGCCAAAGCGACCGTAGCCCGCAATAATGACATGTTTAGCGCTGCTAATATGCTCGGGTTTATCAAATTCAGGCTTTACGCTGCTATCGCGTTTTTGCAGTTGCTCGTAAAACATTAATAATAAAGGGGCTATTAACATAGAAATAGCCACCACTAAGGTTGTTAATGCGGTTTGTTCGGGCGTTAAAATGCTTAGCGTACTAGTTACACTTAATAATACAAAAGCAAATTCGCCTCCTTGTGCCAAAGCCAGTGTAAATAATAGTTGCTGCTTTTTATTTATTTTAAAGGTAAAAGCCAGCGCAAATAAAATACAGGCTTTAATTACTATCAATAAAACAACTAAGCTAATCACAGTGCTAAATTGATTAAAAAACAGTTCAAAGTTAATCGACGCGCCCACAGTAATAAAAAACAGCCCTAATAGCAGACCTTTAAAAGGCTCTATGTCGGCCTCTAACTCGTGCCTAAATTCACTTTCGGCAAGTACTACGCCAGCTAAAAAGGTACCCAGCGCAGGTGATAAGCCAATACTTTGCATAACCAATGCAATGGCAACCACTAAAAAAAGCGCAAAAATGGTAAATATTTCACGTATATGTGTTTGCGCTATATATCTAAAAATGGGGGCCGATATATATTTACCGCAAGCAATAATGGCGGCAATAACAGCAATCGATGCACCTACTTGTTGCCAAACCGGCCAGTTGGCAATAATTGAATCACTAACCTCGGCGTTGCCACTCAGTGGTGCAAATGCGAGTAAGGGTAATAACGCTAAAATAGGAATAATAGCGATATCTTGAAATAGCAGTACAGAAAAAGCATTTTGCCCAGCTTCTTGTTTTAGCCAGCCTTTTTCTTCTAGGCTTTGCAGTACAATAGCGGTAGAGGAAAGCGCCAGCATTAAACCAATGGCAAGGGCTGTTTGCCAATGCATGGCAAACAGCCAATAACAAGATGCAAAAATAACGGCTGCGGTTAACACTACTTGTAAACCACCTAACCCTAAAATTGAGTGGCGTAATGTCCATAAACGTGAAGGTTGCAGCTCTAAACCAACTAAAAATAGCATCATTACTACGCCAAATTCGGCAAAGTGCATTACATCGGTTTGATCGCCAACCATAGCTAAGGCATAAGGGCCAATAAGTATGCCTGCGATTAAATAACCCAGCACCGATCCGAGTCCTACTCGTTTGGCAATAGGCACAGCTACAATTGCTGCCGCTAAGTAAATTAAAGCTATTTCTAACACGTGTTTTTCCTAGGTGAGTTTTTAAACCCAAGTGGTTTGCGTATAAATAGAATGACTGACACGCTTATAAAATACAATAATTTAAGTGGCTAAAAATGCTGTTTTTTTTAAAATTTTACAGCCTTCAAAGTATTATTAACGCTGACATACCCTAGCTCTGCTTTAATCATAATGAGATTTTTTTCAGGATTAACGCGAATGTTACTTAGATCAATCGTTAAGCAGCAAAAAAAGGATGCGTAATGCATCCTTTATAACTTTCAACTTTTAGCTAGCACTTTTATTAAAAGCGGTAAGTAATATTACCGTATAAAAAGCGGCCATCTAAACTGTATGGCACGTAGGGGGTGTACGGGAATATTTGACCAAAGTTAGAGTAACCAATGTTATCTACAGTTGCTTGTGGGTACTGATCAAACAGGTTGTTAGCGCCTACGGCAAATTTCCATTCATCGTTAGGGCTATAAGCCACTTCAAGATCGGTTATCCATTTTGCATCTAGGTATTCATCTCGGTCGCTGCTTGTAGAAATATCAGCAACTTCGCCATAACGCGTGGCACGCAGTGTAGTTTGCCATTCGTTAAAACTCCAAACAGCCGATAAGTTTAGTTTGCTATCTGGTGTGCCTTCTTCAAAACGGCCCACTTCACGCCGAGCAAATACAACATAGTCATCACCTAACGAATTGAGTTCTTCAGGGTTGTCGTCTATATGGGTGACTTTAGTGTCGTTAAAGTTAACCGCTGCGTTTAAGCGTACGTCGCCTAGGTTATCTAGTTCCAGTAAATAAGTTGCAACTATGTCTACACCTTGCGTACGTGAGTCTATTGCATTGGTAAAGTAGCGTACGCTTTCGGTGTTTAGCTCACCAGCGTTTGCTAAAATTTGCGCAACTGCTGCACCGGCTAGGTTTTCAGAGAGTACAATCCGGTCATCAATATCAATACGATATGCATCAACCGTTAGGCTAAAATTACCTTGAGTGTAGACAAAGCCAGCGGTTAAGTTTACAGAGTCTTCAGCGTCTAGTTTTTTAGCGCCTAATGCTTGTGCTGCTGGAGAGTCACTTGGAAATAAACCTACTTCAAACGCTTGGTTGTTTTCAAGTATGGTTGATATTTGACGATACGAGCTTTGTGCTAGCGATGGCGCGCGAAAGCCGGTACTTGCTGCACCACGTAACGATAAGTTATCGGTAATACTGTAACGCGTTGCTATTTTTGAGGTGAATGTGTCGCCAAAGTCGCTGTAATCTTCATAACGGCTGGCTAAAACCACATTCCACTTTTCTGTTAGGTAGGTATCAAATTCAACAAAAAGTGCTACGTTGTGGCGGCTTTCGTCGGTAACACTTTGCGGACCAAAACCAGATAGTACCTGTGCACCACCTGCTGCAATTGGGTTGCCGTTACTATCAAGCGCGGTAATATAAGAAGCTTCTTCGCCTTGTTCTATTTTGTAGCTTTCGTGGCGGTATTCAGCACCTATAGTAAAAAATACGTCATCTGGTAAACCTAAATCAAATGCTGTGCTGGCATCTCCATTAACAATAAATTGGTCATAAACCAATGCGCCGTTATCAAATTCGGTTTGGCTGGTGGCACCTAAAGATGTATTTAAGCTATTTACTACGCCTAATGCAAAGTCGTTGCGGCCGTAGTTGGTACTTACATCCCATGTCCAGTCGCCTGTTTCACCTTGTAAACCAAGAGCGAGAGAGTAATCTTCTACGTCGGTTTCAATTTGTGGCAAAAAGCCATTAGGGTAAACGTCTAAAATGTTATTTTTATCTACAGCTCGGCGATAAAATCCGCCTGAGTTGCCTTCACGCTTAGAGTAGCTACCAAAAGAGTATAAGTTTAAGCCGTTATCAAAGTCGTAGCCCATGTTGTAAAACAGTGCATAGTCTTCAAGCTCTGCTTTACCAAAGCGGTGATTGTAACGATCGATAGTGAACTCGCGTGGATCTAGGCTACCATCATCAAGGCGGCTATATTGCTCCCGAGGGTCAAAACCAGAGCGCTGGGTAGAGTCGTTATCACGATATTCAATAGACACGTTTACAAAACCGTTATCAGCTAACGAAAAACCAGAATTAGCACTAATAGTACGCGTTGCGCCATCGCTCATTTTACGATCGTCGCCAGTATTAAATGCTAAGTTGCCGTTTGCATCTGCGTACACGCTTTCAAGCTGAGGTACTCCAGCCATTTGAGTATCATATTGTCCGTAAGTTACGCTTACACTGCCGCCCTGCGCTGCATCTTTAAGAATTATATTAATAACCCCTGCAATAGCATCTGAGCCGTATTGCGCTGCGGCACCGTCGCGTAATACTTCTACGCGCTTAATTGCCGATGTTGGGATCATATTTAAATCAACAGCTGTTGAACCACGCCCAACTACGCCAGCTAAGTTTAATAGCGCACCTGAATGACGACGCTTACCATTAATAAGCACTAGGGTGTGATCGGGGGCTAAACCACGCAAAACTGCAGGTTTAGCATGGTCTGTACCATCGCCCATTGTTGCGCTTGGGTAGTTAAAGCTTGGCACTTGGTTTGCAAGTACTTGGCTGATTTCAAGCTGGCCTGTACTGGCCATATCGCGACTGGTAATAATATCAACAGGTACTGAACTTTCAGCAATACTGCGTAAGCTGCGACGAGTACCCGTTACCGAAATTACTTCGATATTTTCTTGTGCTTGACTATCTGGCTCTGCGGCTACAGCTACTGAATAAGGCGTGCTCAATGCAGTAGTAACGGCCAAGCTAAGTGCTAATTTTTTCGCTGAAAAGCGCTGTATGGTCATGTGATCCCCCAAGGGCTGCTATTGTTGAGTCTAAAAGCGCCGCATCTTAAAGAAGCTAATAGGATAGTGCAAAGATCAAAACAAACTAAGTTATGCAAATAGCTAAGGCTGGTGTTTACTTTGCGCTGAACGTACTAATTTAAATAGGTGTGCTTGTGTTGAGTAGTTGCAACCACAGGGTGAATTGAGGTGTTTTTTAATACAATTAATTTAGTAAATGTAAATAAAAAAGGCCAAGTAAATTACTTGGCCTCTTTATTGTTTTTAATGTTTTAATTCAAGAGTTAAGTATTACTCTGGCGCAACGTCTAATGTAGTAAATAACGAGTAACGCACGTTATCTATGCCTTTTTCAGACGACTCTTCGCTCACGCTTGCTTCAATTAAGTATAAACCCGGGTGCTGCCACGTTGTGCTAAAAAAGCCGTTTTTGTCAGTGGTTACTTTAACTTCGCCACGTTCGTTACGGTAGCGTGTATCACCTTTTAATATTGCCAGCTCAACGTTTGCTGCCGGCTTACCAGCTTTGAGCAACTGAAAACGCGCTTGTTCACCAACAAATAAATCGTTAGGGTGAGTTGGGCCGCTAATCTCTAAACCTTTACCAAGTAGTGCAGGCTTAGATGTGCCGTTACGACTTACAAACGTATCAACGGTAGAAAATGCTTTGGTTGTTTTAATATCTGTAGCGTCTGCTGGAATATCTTTACTGTTTTTGCCACCAAAAACACGACGACGCTCACCTTTTGCATCTTTATAAAAGGTCATTAAACGTGGTTCACGTTTCATTGCAATATGGTAAGTCCCTTCGTTGGTTAATTTAACTGCCGCAGAGTTTTTACGCTGTAAAAAGTAAGCGCGAATATTATCGCTAATAGGTTTGCCGTCAGGGCCGATAGCCATCAGTAAATTGTCGTCGTATTGTGCGTCTTTCTCAGTTGGGCGGTATGCTTTGTCGGGAGCAAAAATCTCATTAGAAATACTCGCGTCAATCATTACATAATGCGCTTTATCGCCAGATAAAGAAGTATGCGATGGTACTAACCATTGTGCATGGGCGTTAGCATAGCTTGATGCAAGTGCAGTGACTGTAAGTGCAGTGACTGTAAGTGCGCCAATTAATGCACTTTTAAGTAAATTGATTTTCATAATCGTTCCTTTTTAAATGGTTTTAGCGGATGCTTTATTTGCTGCTATGTATTACTTGGCAATAATAGTGACGAAGCTTTGTGAAAATTCATTGGTACCATCAATCGTGATTTTACCCTCTTGTGTTAGGTCTATTTCGACACGGCTGTAATCTCGGCCGCCTTCTTCGCGTACCACTTCAATATTAAGTAAGTATTTACCCGGTTTTACTGGGTTACCGTCTAAATCATTGCCCTGCCAATTAATGGTGTAAGATCCAGCTCGTTTGGTTGCGCCGCTTATGCCATCGAAGTTAAGGTTACTTTTACCGGCTTTACGCCACCATTGGCGTAAGTCTTTAAACCATTCGGCTTTTTGTACCCAAAGTGCCAGCGTAGTAACGTGTTTGCGCTCGCTTGTTTCTAGCCAAACTGCAACATAAGGGCGGTGATACGGTTGTACGTCTAATTCGGGTAGGTTTAATTCAATTTCTAATTGTGCAGTTTGTGCATGCGCAGTCGCTTGAAAAAACGTCGCAACTAGCAGTAATGCTGCGCTTATAAACACTTTAAATTTAATCATTAATACACTCCTTTTAATTGTGGAACCCAACATAAATAAATAACGACAGGCGTTGCTATGCCTAACACCGTTATCCATATTCCTGCTAAGCGTTTTTTTCTGTTTTGAAATAAAATAATCATGCCGGTAATAGCAAATAAGATCATTAATACAGCTGAGATATCTATTACCCAACTCCATGCTTCGCCACTATGTCGGCCTTTATGTAGATCGCCAATTAGGCTTAAAAAACCACCTGTTTGGTAATCAAGGTTTAGTGTGCCACTTATAAAGTCGAGCTCGGCGTAGGCAAACCCCGCGGGTAATGGGTAGTCGAGCATTACCAGTGCGTCCTCTTTTTCCCATTCAATGCTTTTTACGTTAGTGAGCGCATATTGCTTGGCTAAGTAAGCTTCTATTTCGGGGTAGAGTGTAGGTAAGGTACTTAACTGCGCATTTGCTTTGGCAGCCAATGCACTTGGAATTGGAGTTGATATTTGGCCATTATTTTTATCATTTTTAAGCCAGTCAACATGGTTAAGTACTATGCCGCTAACACAAAATAAAATAAGCAAAAAAAATAGCGCTGTAGAAATATAAATGTGTAAAGCCCGGCTGGTGCTATATAAAGCTCGTTTGTTAATAAACGCCATAATAACTGTAAACTAATTAATATTTACCACATGATAATGATTTGTATTAGCTATTACAAATATACTTACTAAACTTTACATTAAGTTTTTATAAACAGCGGGTATTTACGTTGTTAAAGCGGGATATTCAACTTTTTGGTATGGAAGAGGGTCTTAAAATTAAATAAATCATTACAGCCACTTCAATTATGGCAACTAAAAAAATAACCCAAACAGCAGGAGATGAAGCCAGTAAAAATATAAAACCAACCAGCATACCCAAAGCGGCGCAATATTTGGCTTTAACAGGCACTACTTTATGTGCTTGCCACTGGTGCAGGGTAGTGCCGTATCGTGGATGATTTAAAAGCCAATGCTCAAGTGCAGGCGATGAGCGAGTAAAGCAGGCCAGAGCTAAAATAAAAAAGATGGTGGTGGGCATAACCGGTAGTACTATACCTATAATTCCAAGTACAACTAGCATTAAGCCAAGTACTTTAAACCATACCTTTTTGTAATATATATAGGTTGTTTTTATATTCACTTAGGTTAGTTTTATTAAATTATAGTTAGTTTGATTATAGAGTAATTAATGCCGTAATTTAAGCGCAATTGCAGTTACTTAATACGTGGACATAAAGGAATAAGTAAAATTAGCGCAGCAAAAAGGGCAAACAAAGTTGCCCTTTATAAGTAACTAATTAACTAGCTAATTAACTTACTTGGCTTAAAAGTAATAACCAAGGTTAATATTAAAGCGGCTTTCTGTTTCGCCGTTACCCGCGATAGAACCGCCTACAAATGGCTGATTACGCGCATGTACATAATCGATGTAAGTAAATAGTCCACCGGCGGCAATCGATACACCCGTTACGTTCATCCAGGTATTTGCGCTGTTGTCTGATTTATTGTAAATAATACCGTAGTCGTTATAAAACTGTAGGTTGCTTACCGGCCCCCACTGTACTGGTACGCTATATGCTACGTTAAAGGTGCTGGTAGTAGCATCGGCGGCAATTGAATCATAAAACCCGTATGCGCCTACAGCCATGCGATCTATATTATCAACATTGTAGTTATACTCACCGTGTTGTAGTTGAATATTCCAGTTATTAATATGGCTATTTAAGTGCAGTGCCCAAGCATTGTAATCACCCGCACGATCGGTCCCATCATGTAAGCCACCCGCAAGTGCTGAAATACCTACTTCAGTGGTTATGCCTTCACCGTGTTCAAAATGGTATGCATAACGACCTGTAAAGGTATTGTATTCGCCAAGCTGTTTTGCAGGCTCTGCGTAAATACCTTCACCGACAGGGCGGCTTCCAACAATATCGTACGAATAACGATGGCTACGATCTTCTACATAACCGTCAACACCACCAAGTTCATCATTTTTGAAAAAGCCAAGGTCTAGTTGCCAGTTATCGCTAACTTTACGTTTAAACATAATACCTAGATCGTGATCATCCTCTAGGCCAATATAATAGTTAGTACTAAAAAAGTAATTATGTGAGTTATACGGGTCGTTACCAAATGGTACTTTAGTAATACCTGCTTGTACTTGCCACTCATCATTAAGTTGATAACCAGCCCACGCCGACTTTATAACGGTCATGTAATCAAAAAAGCGAATTTCACCGCCTAAAAGTACACCACCAACTTCACCTGAGAGGTTTAAACGAAAAATATCAAAATCAAAGTCACCAAGGCGGTCTTCATTACCTTCACTATACGAGGTAACACTGTAGTTAGTACGAATAGCACCACCTACGGTTATACCAGCAGATTCTTTCTCTTCAGCTTTAGTGGCAGCAACCACAGTTGTTTGTTCCGCTTTTTTACTTATTTGAGCAACTTGTTGTTCGTGTTGCTCATTAATTTTCTGTTGTTTGGTTTTTTCAGCTGCTAATTGCTGCTCTAGCATCTGCATTTGCTGTTTAAGTTGCTTAAGCTGAGTTTGAAGCGTGTCTAGATCTGCGGCGAATACATTGCTCGACGCACCAGCTAGCATGAGGGCAAGTGTTAATTTCGAAAGTTTAGTCATAAATTGCTGCTCAGATTTTGATTGAAAATTTAAGATGTAAAAGCACATCCTGTGTAAATTTATTATTTAGGAGCTTGAGTAAGCGCACCCACTTCTAACAGAGGCGATGCATCAAGTTTATCTGCATCCATCATTGCGGCAATGCGCTGCATTGACGACAGTAATAGGCTCTGCTCCCACTCTGCAAGTGCCGAAAACTTAGCAATAAAATGCTCTTGTAGTGGTTGCGGTGCTTTATCAAGTAACTCCTTTCCTTTATCGGTGAGGTATAAACTCACTCGACGCTTATCCATTTGGCTACGTACCCGAGTTACTAAGTCTCTACCTTCTATCCTATCAAGAATATTAGTAACGGTTGCCGGGCTTAAATTTACATTTTGAGCTATACGGCTTGCTGTTATCCCATCTGTATGGGAAACCTCTTGCATTATAAGCAGTTGTGGCCCAGTTAAGCCTGAAGTTTTATTCAGTTGCTTAGAGTGTAAATCGATCGCACGAATCACTTTACGTAAAGAAACCAATAACTCGTTATGTTTTTGCATTTAGCTAATCTCGTTAAAAGGGCGCAATGGTTTGCCATAATCGCGAAATGTTACACATCAAGTAAATTGAATTCAAATGATATATTGCATTTTAGCCTGCTTTTTGTGGTTTTTATTAGTTTGAGCAGTAATTAAAATTTGTGTTTTTTAATTTTTAATCTATGTCTGTAGTGTTTTATTCGCTAATGGCTGTAGTATACCTTTAAGCCTATAGAGTATAGATAATGAGTTTTTTTTATCAATTTATAAGTATTGCTAATTTACTGAGGGTGACATTTATAAATAAGTATTAGTACAAAGTAATTATTTATAAATACCTCGCAGGTATTACCGAGTGAAAATAAAGCGATCGATATTTAAATTATTTCGCTTATCATGTAGATGATTTATAAGCTTACTTGACTATTTAGGTGCACATTTAACACTACGTGCCAGCATTATAGGAAATAATATGAAGTTATCACCTTCCGTTAGTATTTGTCATACTGACACCGGTTTAGAATTTATTAATATAAATAGCAGCCATTGCGATGCAAAAATATTTTTGCAAGGCGGGCAAATTACCGAGTTTACCCCAAAAGGTAAGCAGCCATTGTTATGGGTATCTCAAGAAGAAACATTCCAAGAAAATGCCAGTATTCGCGGCGGTATCCCAATTTGTTGGCCTTGGTTTGGAGCACACGATAACAATGATTTTCCGGCGCATGGTTTTGCTCGAACGAGTTTGTGGCAGGCCGATGAAGTGCATGAAACCGAATACGAAGTTATTGTTAGCCTTAAATTACCCATGAAACTAGTTAATCTTGATTATTGGCCGCATCAATCAAGCTTACGAGTTGAGTTTGTACTAAACGAGCAGTTACAAGTGCGCTTAACAACCACAAATTTAAGCAATACACCGTTTAGCTTTTCGCAAGCGCTGCATACTTATTTTCCAACATCAGATATTAACAATACCAGCGTTGATGGTTTGCAAGGTGCGCAATATACTGAATTTGGCGAAGCTCCAGTAATGCAAAGTGATGTGGTTAGTTTTGCCCGCGAAACCGACATGGTTTATACCCAAGCAGCGCCAGTGCAAACCATTAATACTCCCGAGGGTATAATTAGTGTGGGCCGAGAAAATTCCAGCTCTTGCGTATTGTGGAATCCATGGATAGAAAAATCAAAGCGTTTATCTAACTTTGCTAATACTGAATATAACAACATGCTTTGCCTTGAAGCAGCCAACGTATTAAATGATGCCGTTACGCTCGCGCCAAAACAAAGCCATACCTTAATTACCATCATTAAATGGCTGAGTTGAGCCTTGTATTTATATAAGTAATAGTGAGTTTAAACAATAATATGGTGTTTAATAATCAACAAATAACCAACTTACCACAACATAGTAATATTGAGTTTAAGCCATTGGCGGCTAACGCTTTGCTGCATGTGCAACTTAATTGGCTGGCGTTTTATATTCCTTTAATAACCGGCTTAGTGGTGGCGTGTTACTTAAATGCTGCTTTTGCTAATCTAGCGCAAACGTATTTGTTGATTGGCATGCCAATAATTATCATATTATCAATGTTTTATAATGTAGTGAGTATAAATCTGCAAGGGGTAGCAATGCGCACCCACGATATCGCGTTTAAAAAGGGAATTATTTGGCAGCAAATAGTTATTTTGCCGCTAGCGCGAGTACAGCATATTGAGGTGCACCGCGGGCCAATTGAGCGCAAACTCGGCTTAGCGAGTTTAAAGCTATACAGCGCTGGTGGCATGAGCGCCGACCTGCAAATTAGCGGCTTAACTCACGACGATTGTAAAAATATGCGCCAGTTTGTACAAAACTACCGCAACGACGATAATATCGCACAAGCAACCCCTGCAGATGAGTAACGCTGGTAGCGCAAGTAGTTTACATTGGCAAGCTGTATCGCCTTGGGCGTTAGTGTATTTTGTTGTCCATTTTATGGTGCGAGTTATAAGAGATGGCATATTTAATTTGCTACCTATTGCGATTGTGTTTGTAACTCAAGTTGAAAACAAACTATTTTGGGGACAAATTGCCGGAGCCGTCGCGCTTGTTGCTTTGCTTATTTACTCTTTTTTATATTATAAAAGCTTTCGTTTTTGTATTTCTGAAGAACACGAAATTTTACTCAAAAAAGGCGTATTTAAAAAAGAGCGTTTAACCCTTAAATTTGCTCGCGTACAAAACGTAAATATTGCTGAGCCGTTTTATTTTACCCCTATTAACTTAGTAAATTGTATTTTTGATGCCGCAGGTAGCGTAGCGCAAGAAGTGGTACTGCCGGGAATAACCAAAGAACACGCACAACAAATGCGTAAACAAATTTTTGCTTACAAAGCCCAGCAGCAAGATACTGTAACTGACAATGTAGATCACCAAGTAACAGCACAAAGCAGTCTATTTATTAGCAATAAAGAAATTGCTAAGTTTGGTTTAATATCAAATATGGCTATTTTAGCCTTTGCAGCTATTGCGCCATTTATAAATGTTGTTATCGATTTTTTAGAGCAAAAGCTGATTGCTAAAATGGAGGGCTTTTACCAGCAAGAGCTAGGTATAGTGGCCAATGCTGCCATGTTTGCGGTGATCACCTTAATTGTTTTGTTGGTGATTATTGCGGTGTTGTTATCGGTTGGCATGTCGTTGATTCGGTTTTATAACTACGAGCTGTATTTTAAAGGACAAAAGTTTAAACGCATTGCTGGCTTATTAGAGCGCCATCAGTTATCTATGAGCTTAGATAAGGTGCAATCAATTGTTATAAAACAAAACTTAGTTGCCCGACTATTAAAACGCTTTACCGTTGAATGCTTGCAAGCGAGCAGTGGTGGTATGGTAGCAGGCGTTGCTGCTAAAAATAATAAACAAACCTTGCTCTTACCGGTATTAAACGCGGCACAAGTAAACAGTGTTTGCCAATGGATTTATCCTTGGTTTAATAGCAAAAACCTCGCATTTACAGGCGCAGAGCGCGCACTACTATATAAAAACTTAGTTTTTTATGCGCTTTTACCGAGCATATTAGTATTTGTTTTTTGCTTAGTAGCTGAGTTTAATATGTGGCTTAGTTTAGGTGTATTTGTTGCATTTGCTGGTTTAGTTACCTTGTCGTATCAGCGTTATGGCTATTACTTACATGAAGATAATGGCCGGTATTATATGGTGGTGCGCAAAGGCTTGATTGGCGTACATTATCGGGTGTTTGAACTGTATAAAACACAAAGTGCCCGTAGTATAAGTACCTACTTAATGCGTCGCTCAGGGTTAAAAAGTGTGTATATACAACTCGCCTCAGGTTACGCTTTTATGCCCTATATAAAGCAGCAAGATGCTGACTTTATAATTGATTTTACACTTATGCAGGTTGAATCTGATCCCCGTAGCTGGATGTAGCTCTACTAAAAGCATGTGTAGTTTATAGTTGCACATGTTTTATTACACTTTATTACTGCCAACTAAAAGTAATTAGTAATAACCTAGGTGCAGTTAAGGGATCATCTAAGGGACTATAATGAAAAAAACACTTATCGCAGCGGCTTTATTACTTACCGCGCCGAGCTATGGCAACGACTGGCAAACCATTCATACCGAGCACTTTAATGTGCATTACAGTATTGAGCATACCGACTTTGCCAAATCGACTGCTGTAGAGCTCGAAATAGTACGTACCAAAGTGCTTGAGCAACAAAACCGCGCACTCGATAAAACTGTAGATGTAGTGGTGTTTGATCCCTTAAATGCAGCGAATGGTTTTGCGCTACCTACCTCAAATAACCCGATAATGGCACTTTTTACCACGCCGCCACAATCAGATACTGTTATATCAAATACCTCAGGTTGGCAGCAGTTATTGGTATTGCACGAGTACATTCACTTAGTGCATTTAGCACAGCCAACACGTAATAACTGGCAGCAAAAAATACGCAGTCTATGGGATCTATACGATCTAACTTACAGCAATACCCCTCGTTGGGTTGCCGAAGGTTATGCCACGTTAATTGAATCTAAAATGACCGGTCGTGGGCGCTTATTTGATAACTACTCAGAAGCAATATTAGTAGAGTTTGCCCAGCAAGGAGCGTTGCCCAGCTACTCACAGTTAAATAGTACCGAAGGTGGCTTTATGGCCAGCTCCATGGCGTATTTAATTGGTAGCCGTTTTTTAAATTGGTTAGAGCAAAACTATTCAGAGCAAACGCTCGATAGCGTTTGGACACGCATGCAAAGCGTAAAAGTGCGTGATTTTGATCAAGCATTTAGCGGCGTGTTTGGGCAAAGTGCCGCTAAGCTGTACCGCCGTTTTTTAGCTGAATACACTTACAAAGCTATGGCCAAAGAGCAATTAGAACCTAAGCTTAATAGTGAGCTGTGGCTACAGCTTAGTTTATATGCAAGTAACCCTGCGCTTGCAAAAGATGGCAGTAAGCTGGCAATTGTAGAGCGTGATAAAAACGATAACACTAAGCTTATTGTGTACAGCACAGAGCAAAATACTAAAGCCGAAAATAGCTTTAATAAAGCACAAAAAAAGCTATTAGAAAATGATCCCCTAGATATTGCTGACACTGCACCTGGTGTATTTAAGCGTGAGCAAAAACAAGTGCTTAACCAAATTAACCGAGCCGGCATAGCTAACCCTCAATGGATTAATAATACCACGCTTTACTTTAGTGCTTTTAGTACAGAGGAATCGGGGAGTTATAATCGTGTTTCTGATGTTTTTAGCTACAACACTGAAACCGGCAATATAGAGCAGCTTACCGAGCTTGCAGGTATTCGCCGTTTTAGCGTAACCAGCGATGGTGAAACCTTATATGCTGAGCAAGTAAGAGGTGGTTACTCAGAATTAGTGAAAGTAAATTTAACCACTAAAGTCGTCACTGAGTTATTTAGTAAAAGTTTAAAAACGGCGTATGACTACCCAATATTAAACCCTGATGAAACTAAATTAGCTTACTTATCAGCATCTTTAAACGAAAATTGGCAATTATATATACAAAATACGGATGGTGAGCACCGTCAATCAGTGGCTATGCCAAACGGGTATCAATATTTAAGCCAACCAAGTTTTAGCCAAAATGGAGAGTCGCTTTACTTTATTGCTGGCTTAAATAGCGCTACCGATATTTATAGTTATCATATTGCAAGCAAAACACTCACTAAACTAACTCAAGGGCAAGAAGCGGTTGCACATCCCGTTGAAATGGCTGATGGCTCATTACTTTATTTCTCGATTAGCGCAGATGGCCCCAATGTAAAACAACTAGCGAAAACACACCAAGGGAATATGGTTAGTGATATTGCAACCACTAAACATGCGCCACTGCTTATGGTTAATCAACACACACTTCCAAAAGCTAACATTTACACTAACCAAGTAGGCACACAAAGTAGCTACAATGCACTTGAGCAACAAGCCACTTTTGCACTAGGCGCGCAGTATTATTCGGCTGCAACCAGTTTGTTGAATTTAGGGGTTAAAAGTAGCGATTTATTAAAACAGCTCGACTTACAGGCAGGGTATAGCGCCGACTTGCACAATGGTGCTTTGCATGGTGGTTTTGTGCAGGCAAAATACAGTGCATTACCAGTAAAATTCAAACTTAGCGTGTTTGATTATAATTTAAATACAGCACGCCAATATAAATCCTTAAATCAAACAAGCTTAAGCGCCGATATTACTGCGCGCGGTGGTTTTGCTGCAATAAGTTACCCTCTTAAATTTGGGCAGTTAAACTTAACGCCAGAGCTTGCTTATAATTACACTGACTACAAACAAAACCATAAAAGCTGGACGCGCTTAGGCGTTACTCAAAGCTGGCAATATGACCGCCAAGACTTTGTTATAGGCCAAAGTACTTATGCGAGCTGGTACGATGGCAGCAGCAAAAGTAATAATTGGCAAGGTTACGATTTAGCCGCCAAAATTTTTGGTAAAGCATTTGGTATTCCTCTTTATGCAAGCCTTGAGCAAAAGCAACGTGATGATGGCAGCCTTGCATTAGGTGGCTTTGGTTCAAACCTGATTAATCAGCAACAAAGTAGCGAATTTGTACTTTCATCTGAGCTGCCTTTTTACAGTGCAACTGCAAAGCGTTATCAAGGTTATGGTGCTGGGTTTAGCTTTAAAGAGGGGTTACCTTGGCTTTATTACAAGCAACACCAACTTGATAGCATGGTATATGCACAAAGTTACGGCTTAAAATATCAAGGTGATATTAGCTTTGGGATGGGGCCTGCAGGTATAAATGATTTAACGTTTAATTTGGGCTTATCGCGCGTAGAAGGCGATAGCTTTGCAGATGAAATGCGCGCGTGGTTAAGTTTTTATTATTCGCTTTAGCGTTTTTAAAAGCAAAGGTAAAAATAATTAATAACGGGGTTTGAGCGGCGATTTAAGTGCCGTAAAACCCACATTTACTTTGTCATACTTAACGACAGTAACTTAGCTTGATACACATTAAGCTTTTGTTTGTCGCGTTCAAGTTCGATGGCTTTTTCAAGTAAGCTTTGTGTTTGTTGAGTTTTACCTTGCTGAAAGCGTATTTTCGCCAGCTCTAAATACAGATCGGCTATATACGGTGCTTTTACTATTGCTTGCTCAACATGTTTGTTAGCGCTATAAATATTTCCTGTTTGTAACTCATTTTTAGCCAGTACTAATAACTCATAAGGATCTTTTTCTATATTTATTAGTTGTAAAGATAACTGCTGCGCAAGCTGAGTATCACCAAGCTTTTGAGCTAATAATTGATAGTTACTAATTAAATTTATGCTCGCATAATTGTTATTTAATGCTGCTTGATAAATATTTTTCGCGCTTTGTAAGTCGCCAGCATGGCGGTGTAATATGCCTGCTAAGTTAAATAGCTCAGGATCTTTAGGGGTGTAGTTATTAGCTTGCAAAATAAGAGAATATGCCATGTTTAATTGTTTGTTTGCTAATGCGCTAGCGGCTAAATTGCTATAAAACTTAGCGAGTAAGTCATTATGGTTAGCACTACCTGAGTAAATACTGTCTCGAGTTGGGAAGTAGTCGATTAACGTACCTGCGCGGGTTGTTATTGTGCTTATTGGATTTATGTTTTTAGCGGTACCTATTTCTTTAGGGGCATAAACCATAGTTCTAAAATGGTTAGCTACATACACTAAGTTACTTTCTTTTGCGTAAACAGGCTCGCTGGTCATTTCTTGAAAACTCGTATCTAAACCAAGAATGCGAGCATAGCTTTGGGTAAGCACCGCTAGGCTAATACAGTTTCCTTGCGCTCGATTAACTGTTTGTGTAGAAGTGAGTGTATCGCCGTGATATGTAAAGTTAGTTAGTTGGTTTTCAAGGTAATTATAAACAACTCTATCGGTACGAATCCCAGATAATAGCTGTTTTTTGGCATACGCTAAAAACTGCTCTGTCTCGACCTCAGACAGCTCAAAAATAGCTTGTTCAGATAAAGTGGGTTGCTGGCTAAATAAAGCATGATTAATTACTTGTGTAAGCGGTATAGTTTGCAGTATTTGCTTTTGATTGTTAGTACTGCTGCAGCCGGTTATTAATGAAAAAATAGTAATTATCACAAGCGTATAAAATTTCATAAACTCACTCCATTGATACAAAAGTAAGTAGCTTAAATAGAGTTAATTACTACTTTACCTAACATTATAATGAGTTTGTTTTTTAATCAAGGGTTTGCTGTGCGGCGTTTATTTAAACGGTTTTGTCGTGACTGCTTTTTGCGTGCACGTCGGGTAAGCCATAAATAAAAGCCAGTACCTGCAAGCCATACAGGGCTTAAGCCAATAACAGCCCACAGCACCTTACTTACAAGCCCTGCAAAGTAGCCAAAGTGGAGCTTTCTAAAGCTATCAATTACTTGCCAGCCAATTCCTACTTCGCGAATATCCCAGTTAGCCATGTGCTCGCCAGTTAGCTTACTGTAAGTAATTGTATTGGCGTATTCACTAGCCAGCGGATTGGTTGTGCTTACTTCACCAAATAAGGTAATGTTTTCGTCTGGCTCTAATGGCAAAACTAAAAAAGTACCGTTAAAAGTAGAGATTTGTTTTTTGCTGTCATCGAGTATTTGCTGCAACGAAATGTCGTGACTGTATAAGGGGTTGGTTAGTACATAATGCTCTTCTTGTGCGTGTTCTATCACTTCGTGATACCACACAGCCCAGTTAAAGTAGCCGCCAGTAATGGCTAAAATAATAATAATGGGTGAGCCTAACACGCCGGTCATTTTATGAATGTCGCTAAGCACTATTTGTAGTGTTGCACGCCAGCGTACGCTAAATAAGCGTCGCCAAAATTTGCGATAAATAATCAGGCCGCTAATACCCAATACGAGTAAAAACACCGCAAAAAAGAACCCTAATACAGTGCCCGTTTGCCCTGGTAAATTTTTAAAATCGTTAAGTAAAAAGGTGTAATGCAGCTCTAAAAACCAATCGGTGAAATAATGGCTGGTACCCACAGGCTCTGACAAAATATCACCTGTGTATTGGTTTAAATGTAACTTAGCCCATTGCTCTGTACCGCGCTTTATTAAGTAAACCCGATCAGCAGTATCATCGTTAAATATTTCCCAACTAGCTACTATATAATTAGGGTAAGTACGCTCTGTTTTAGCGATTAACTTATCAATAGGTAGTCGCTCAGGTAATGCTTTTACCACAAAGTGGCTATTTGGCATTAGCAGGCCATCTATTTCACTTTTAAATACTAAAACACTCCCTGTAATGCTAATAACAATAAGGGGGATGATAGCAATAAGGGCAACCCAGCTATGAATTTTAAACAGTGTTTTTCGCATATATAAAGCAAGAAAAGATGACAAGTATTGCGCATGATAACAATTATCAATTGCAATTCAAGTTTTGCAGATGGTTATGCTAAAAACAGCAAAAGCGTGAACTTAAGCTAACGATTTTTGTATAGCTAAGTTGCCAGTTGCTAAAAAAATATTTTCAATTTAGTTGAGTAAAATCTAGTCGCCACTACAATGCCGCTATAATATAAAATCCTTTAAAAACATATGTTTATTATATGTTTCCATTTTAATTCCTATTAACACTTACGTAACGAGCGAGGTTGCTTTGGCACATTTTCTGCCTGTATTGTCTTCATTTATTTTAGTCTTTAGTTTTTTACCACTGCTAAATAAAATTCGTAAAAATCGCAGCGTGTCGGGTTTATCGCTGTTGATGATGACCTTTGGTGTTGCACAAAGTACGTACTTTATTGCCTTTAATCTGTATTTTGAGCGCTTTTATATGGCGCTGCCATTTATAGTAACAGGTATATTAAGTGGTTCTATTTTATACTATTTTGCGCGTTATAATGCTGAACGAAAAGAGCGTGTTCAGTTACTGTGTATGTTGGCTTTTTCGCTTATTCCATTTACGTTATTAGCTAACCCAGTACTTGATACAGCTAAGGTACTAACGTGGTTAACCTTTGTTGGTTTGGTAATGAGCTCGGTGCGTGTAATGCCACAAACGTATAAAACTATTCGCAGTGGTGATATTAGTAATTTAAGTGCACGTTATTTTAGTTTGCAGTTTGTGGCGGGTATTTGTGGTTTATTTGCCGAGTTTGCTATGGCTACGCAAAGTATTGCGCATATTTTAACGTTTGTGATGATTTTACTCACCAACGCTGCGCAGCTTGGTTGCATTCAATATTATAAAATGCGCCCTAATACGGTATAACGTTTAAAATAGTAGTGATAATTTAATTTAACTGTGGCAGGTTTAAGCTATTCGTAATTATAAAGTTTAAACCATGCAATTAACTATTCATCAAATAGATGCGTTTACTAATGAATTATTTAAAGGCAATTATGCCGCAGTGATCCCCCTTGATACGTGGTTAAGCGACGATTTAATGCTAAAAATTGGCGCAGAAAACAACGTGTCCGAAACCGCTTTTACTTGCCAGCAAAGCGATGGCAGCTTTGCTATTCGCTGGTTCTCACCTTTGATGGAAATTGACTTTTGTGGCCATGCCACACTGGCAGCTGCTTATGTGCTTTGTGAGCAGCATAATTTAGCGCAAGTGCGTTTTTATGCTGCTGCCGTGGGCGAGTTAGTCGTTAATAAAAATAGCGATGGTAGCTTTGCCATGACCTTTCCAAAACAAGCACCGGTTGTTGTATTAAATGCCCCTTCTGCACTGCTAAATGGTTTATCAAAAGCACCCACAAAAGTGCTAAAAAACCGCCAAGCTTATTTTGCTATTTACGATAATGAGCAAGATGTAACTCAGCTTAAAACCGATTCGCAGTTACTAAAAACATTATTTCCGCTCGATGTGGTTGCCAGCGCACCTGGAGATGAATACGACTTTGTGTCTCGCTACTTTTGGCCTGCAAGCGGTGGCGATGAAGATTATGTAACAGGCTCTATTCATACCGGCCTTGCCCCTTATTGGGCTCAGCAATTGGGTAAAACTACGTTAAGCGCTTATCAGGCTTCGAGCCGCGGCGGGCAGTTACTATGCGATGTTGGTGATACATATGTAACGATCACAGGGCATGCGGTAAGGTATTTAACCGGCACTATTTTTATTTAGCAAAGCGCTACATACTTTCTAAATTGTGTATAAATAAACCATGCTATTACTCTTGCGCTGCGAATAAAACGCTTTTATTTAAAAATATAATTTTTGAAAGTTAGCACAGGCGACGCAGCCGCCACTATATACTTATTACTCCAAACCGCGCCTCTATTATTTATTCTTGTTTAAAGTTATTGATTTATAAACTTAAAAATTACAGCTTTAATTTCTCTATAGTATTACTTGTTATTCTTTTTATTAATTGAGAGTTATTTTAGAAATAGTTACTTACAAATGCGTCGTTAATATTTGGTTAAGCTCTGTTATTATGTTGTTAGTGAGTTTTTGAGGTAATTAAGTTATGCAAACAAGAATACTTAAATGGGTTTTTCCTTTTGTTGCACTTGCCATTGGCATAGTGAGCTTTATGGGAATTAACGCTATTGCAGAAGAATCAGCAGAAAAAAAACCAGTAGATACACGCCCTACCGTTAAAGTGGAAAGTGCTTTGGCAAATAATCATCAGGTTATTATTAATAGTTACGGTGAAGTAAAGCCGCTTGAAAATACCCAATTGTCGGCGCAGGTGTCGGGTGAGGTATTAAGTTGGCATCCTAACTTTATTGCCGGTGGTGTAGTTGGCCGTGGCGAAACCCTATTTACTATTGAAAAAGATAATTACCAAGCAGCCGTTTTAATGGCTGAAGCTGAGCTTGCACGCGCACAAGCAGGCTTAATTGAAGAACAAGCACAAGCGCAAGTAGCAGCAGACGAAGCAACACGCTTTCCTGGTAAGGCCCGTACAGATTTATTTTTACGTAAACCACAAGTTTTGAGTGCACAAGCGTCGGTTAAATCGGCGCAAGCTGCCTTAAAGCGTGCGCAACGTGACTTAGAAAATTGCGAAATAACTGCGCCATACGATGCGCTCGTTATTAGTCGTAATATTGGTGTGGGTCAGTTTGTATCTATGGGTTCGCAAGTGGCCGAAATTAATAACATAGAAACCGCAGAGGTGATCATTCCTATTGCCGGCTTTGATAGTATTTTTTTACCAGAGCGTATTAAAGGTATTACTGCAACTGTGATTCAAAAAGGACTAAATAGCTTTACTCGTGAAGCAGTAATAGACCGCGATTTAGGTATTGTAGATAGTGCTACCCGCATGAGTAGTTTAGTGGTGCGAATTGACGACCCTTACGGTTTAAAAAGCAAACAACCAGCAATTAAATTTGGCAGCTACGTACAGGTAAGGTTTGCAGGCGCTATGCTCAGTAACATTTACCGTTTACCGCAAGCATTAGTGAATAATCAAACGGTATGGATAGTAAATGAGCAGCAGCAACTTGAGCCGCGCAAAGTAACGGTTATTAGAGAAGAAGGTGAGTTTTTTTATATTAACAGCGGTTTAAATGCAGACGATAAACTCGTTGTTACCTTGCCAGAGTATCCGCAAAAGGGCATGGAAGTAAAAGTGGCTGGTACTAGTACTAACAGCGCAACTGAAAGCTCAGAGACAAGCAACTCTAATACTCAGCAGTTGTAAGGTAGCAAAATATGAATGAACCAATAGAGCAAAAACAAACGGGTATTATTGCCTACTTTGCAAAGAATTCGGTAGCTGCCAATTTAATGATGTTTTTTATCATTGTAATGGGGATTATTAGTTACTTTACTATTCAGCGCCAAATGTTTCCTAATGTAGAAATTAACTACATTAATATTGAAGCTAACTATCCAGGTGCATCGCCACAAGAAATAGAAGAAAGCATTCTCATAAAAATAGAAGAGTCGCTTAAGGATGTAACCGAAATTAAAAAAGGCGTGTATCGTGCGTTTCGTAATGGTGGCCGTGCGAGCTTAGAAATAAATACTGACGTTAAACTTACCGACGTGCTCGATAAAGTAAAACTTCGCGTAGATGGTATAGCCACGTTTCCTGGCGGTATGGAGCCGGTAACAATTAGCCAAGTAGAGTTTAGACAAGACGTAATAGGCATGACCTTAGTAGCCGACCTGCCACTGAGCGAGCTTAAGCCAATTGCAAACCAAATAGAGAGTGAGTTATTGCAGCTTTCTAATGTATCGCTAGTTGTTAACGATGTGCCACTTGATGAAATAGCCATTGAAATTGAACCCGATACGCTGCGCCAATATAACTTAACCTTAAGCGATGTAATGACTGCAGTACGCAGATATTCAGCTAACTTTTCGGCAGGGCAGCTAAAAACTGACTCGGGAGTTATTTCGGTACGCGTAGAAAATCAATTTTATAGCGGCGAAGAGTTTCGAAAAATACCGGTAAAAATTGGCGAATACGGTGCAAAAGTATTGTTGCAAGATATTGCCGTAATTAAAGACCAATTTACCGAAGGTGAGCGCTACTTTAAGTTTAATGGGCAAAATGCGGTGTATCTTTCGGTTAAAGCAACCCAAGAGCAAAACATGATCCCGGTTGCCGAGTCGGTTAAAGCATTTATAGAACAAAAAAATAATCAGCTGCCGCCCAGTATACGGTTAGAGCCATTAATGGATATGACTTACTATCTAAATGCTCGCCTTGATATGATGAAAGCTAACTTGTTTCAGGGCGCTATTTTAGTGGCAATTATGTTGTCGTTATTTTTGCGTTTTAAACTGGCGTTGTGGGTAATGCTAGGGCTGCCAGTGTGCTTTTTAGGTGCAATGATGATGATGCCGGTATTTGGTATTAGTATTAATATTATTTCGTTATTTGCGTTTATTATGGTGCTGGGAATAGTGGTGGACGACGCCATAGTCATAGGAGAGAGCGCCTACACCGAAATAGAAAGAAGTGGTGGTGGTGTTGAAAGCGTAGTGCGCGGCGCTAATCGTGTTGCAACGCCTGCGACCTTTGGCGTATTAACCACAATTGCAGTGTTTGCACCATTTACCTTATCGAGCGGCCCAGAAAGCGCGTTTTTTTACGGTATAGCGGTAGTGGTAATGCTGTGCTTAGTATTTAGTTTGGTTGAATCAAAACTAATTTTACCGGCGCATATTGCTCATACGCACTTTGCACCTATTAAAAAAGGCAGTTGGCGCGATCGCTTTAATACCCGTTTTTTTGGCTTTGTAAATGGCCCGTATAAACGCTTTATTGTGCGCTGCGTAGAATGGCGCTGGACGGTGATGTTTGCATTTATAGCAATGCTTATTCTTAGCGTTGGGTTAATTACCTCAAACAAAGTACGTACTGTACCCACCCCTAAAGTACCGCACGACTTTCCACAAATACGCGTAGAAATGAATGACAATGTTTCAGACATACAAACCATTGCAGCTATTCGCGACATTGAAGCTATGGTGCTGCAAGTTGATGAAGCAACAGAGCGTGAATTTGGTAAAAAAATGATCCGCGATATCTTGGTATTTAACCAAGGTAGAACAGAGTCACAGTTATTAGCGCCATTAGTTGATGAAGACTTGCGTCCGTATAACGCCTTTGAGTTATCGCGTCGTTGGCGTGAGGCTATGCCAACCATAGCTGGCGTTAAGTCGTTAACTATTCAAGATGATGCTGGCGGCGGCGGTGCCAACGGTAATGGTGAGTTTGGCTATTTATTGTATGGCTCAGACATAGACACGCTAAATAATGCAGGGCGTCGTTTTATTCAATTACTGCAGCAACAAAAAGGTTTGTTTGATATTAGCTCGACCATTGATCCTGCTAGTAAAGAAGTGCAAATGAGCTTAAAACCGGTTGCTTACGACTTAGGTTTAGATCTTTCGAGTGTTGCCACCCAAGTAGGTGCTAGCTTTTATGGTGGTGAAGCGCAGCGCGTGATCAGAAACGGCGAAGAAGTACGTGTAATGGTTCGTTACCCTAAGCTTACTCGCGAAGCATTTTCATCACTTAAACATGCAGTGATCACCACACCACAAGGGCGTGAGGTATTACTCGGTGATGTAGTTGAGCTAACCGAAACACCAGGCATTAGTTATATTCGCCGTGAAGGAGGCTATCGTACAGTTTATGTATATGGCAGTATCGACGAAGAACAAATAGAGCCAGGCGAAGTAGTTAAACAAGTTAAAGAGAACTTATTACCGCAGCTTAAAGATGAGTTCCCTACAGTTAAATCTGAGCTTGGTGGCGCAATAGAGGAACAACAAGCGCAAGCAAGTGAGCAAATGATGTTTTTTATTGGCGGCATGATCCTCGTTTATATTTTACTGGCTGTGCCATTAAAAAGTTACTCGCAACCGCTTATTGTTATGTCGGTTATTCCGTTTAGCTTAACGGGGGCTATTTGGGGGCATTATTGGTTTGGTTTAGATATTAGTTTAATGTCGGGCTTTGGTTTAATAGCCGCCGCAGGGGTAGTAATAAACGACTCCCTAGTTATGACCGATTATGTAAACCAAGTGCGCCGTAACGGCGTAAGTATTAAAGATGCCGTTATTGAGGCAGGCTGTGCGCGTTTTAGAGCTATATTACTCACCTCAATTACTACTTTTGCAGGGGTATTACCTATTATGTTTGAAACCAGCCTACAAGCTAAATTTGTTACCCCAATGGCAGTGGCGCTGGGCTTTGCTGTTATGTTTGCTACTTTAATAACACTGATATTAGTACCGTGTTTATATATTATTTTAACGGATATAGGCGCGTTATTTAAACGACCGTTTAGTAAAAAAACCACTAAAGCTACAATTTAAAATAGCATTGTAAGTAAGCAGCAAAGTAAAAAGCCAACCGTAATCAGGTTGGCTTTTTTGTTTTATATAGAGCTTAAGCATTAGATTTAAATTCTGGTTACATTCTTTTGTTTGATTGTTGCAAGCTTGCGAATTATAATCTTCATCTTATTAATAAACTGAGCTAATATTTAGTTTGCATTTGTTTGTTTATTGCTCTAAATGTCTTGGCTGTGTATTTGTGTATTACCAATGCAAGGTTTGGATTTTAAGGTGTTGCTGTGTTTATGCATACGTCATTGGTCTGTGGAAAATGGACACCAATAGGTTGCTTAAATCAGGATGTCCAATTATCTATTGGCGATTCTGTGGTAGTAACCTTTTATGACATGCAAGGAGAGCTAGTCGATTTATCATTTAGTTATGAAGTGACGGTATCTGAGCAGGGAGGGCCTAATGCGTGGCCGCGCCTAATAGCAGAATATATTAATGTGCATGTTCCCTTAGTTAGCGCAGGGCGCATGACCGATACAGGGCTAGTAGTTGCTTATCGTTATAATCAAATATTTGCACTAGAATCAAGCGGTATTTGTAAAGCGGATGTTAGTTTTAATTGTTTGACTAAACGCAATGTGTCGGTAATAAAAAATAGCGCAGAATACGATAGCGTTTATCCCGCTGGTGGCGATAACTATAATGCGGGCATAAAAGTATTGCAGCCCAAAACAGGGCATATTTATCAGTGTAAAGCATGGCCATTTAGTGAATATTGCCGTGTTAATGGTGAGCAAAGTGCCATGTTTGAACCCGGTGTGGGTAAAAGCTGGGCTATGGCTTGGCAGCAAGTAAAATAAATAGCTTGTATACAGTTTTGAATTGGAATTATTTCTCAAGGTGTTTTTCTTAAGATATTCTTCTTGAGGTACTCTCTTCCCAAGGTGCTCTCTTCCCAAGGTATAAAGACAACAATAAAAATTGCAGAAATTTTAGTAATTGTACTTATACCGTTTAGCCCGCTCAGCAATGAGTGGGCTTTTTTATTTTTATGTTAAACTGGCAAATATTGTTATTTTTTAATCGGTTTATTTGTGTCTACTTCTGATTTTTCTTTGGCCTTGCTGCCAAGCTTCCCTATTGCTGAAAAGCAAGCCTATACCCTTAACACACACGATAAAACACGTATCGATAATTACTATTGGATGCGTGATGACGAACGTCAAAATAAAGATGTATTAGCGCATTTACATGCTGAAAACAGCTATTGTGAAGCGCAATTAGCGCCAATGCAGCCATTGCAAAACATTCTTTTTGAAGAGCTAAAGGGCCGTATTGTAAAAGACGACAATACAGTACCGGTTAAAGATGGCAAATACTGGTATCACTCTGAAGTGCGTGGCGATGACGAATATTCTCGTCATTATCGCAGTAGTGATATGAGTACTAGCGATAAGCAAATTTTATTAGATGTAAATAAGCTAGCGGCCGGATTTGAATTTTTTGAGCTAGGCGAAGTAGCACTGAGCCCGTGTGAGCAATTAATGGCGTACTCAGAAGATACTGAAGGGCGTCGTATTTATACCGTGCACTTTAAAAATATAACCACTGACGAAATGCTCACCGATAAGTTAGAAAACACCGAAGGCCAAGTGGTTTGGGCTAACGACAATAAAACGGTTTTTTACGTTAAAAAAGATCTAAAAACATTATTAGGTTACCAAGTATTTAGGCACGTGCTGGGTACAGAGCAAAGCCAAGATGTAATGGTGTACGAAGAGCAAGACAGCAGCTTTTTTATGGGGCTGGGCAAAAGTCGCGACGAAAGCCTTATTATTATTGATTTAGCCAGCACCGAAACTAACGACACTTGGGTACTTGATGCTGACCAGCCAAACGGCGAGTTCAACGCATTAATGCCACGCGAAGAAGGCCATGAATTTGACGTTGATAAGCTTGGCGATACTTTTTACATAGTGACGAATTGGCAAGCCAAAAACTTTCGCTTAATGACCGCAACCATTCAAACTATTGCCGACAAAACCCAGTGGCAGCAGCACACAGCTCATCGCGATGATGTACTGCTTGAAGGTGTTGAATTATTTAACGACTTTTTAGTATTAAGTGAGCGCGAGCAAGGGCAAGCCCGTTTTGTGGTTGTTAATAAACAAGGTGAACGCATGACATTAGCGTTTGAAGATCCTTGCTACTACGCCGCCATAGCAATGAATCCAGAGCCAGAATCACGCAGTGCCCGTATTTACTACTCAAGCTTAACTACGCCTGGCTCGCTATACGATGTTGATTTAACTACAGGCGAAAAAACCTTACTAAAACAACAGCAAATATTAGGAGACTTTAACGCCGATAATTATCAGTCAGAACGCCTAATGATAACTGCACGCGATGGCGTAAAAGTACCTGTATCTGTTGTTTACCGTAAAGAGAGTTTTAAAAAGGACGGTACTAATCCGTTGTTTCAATATGGCTATGGTGCTTATGGCTATACTATTGATCCTAGTTTTTCGAGTACATCATTAAGCTTACTCGATCGCGGCTTTGTGTATGTTATTGCGCATGTGCGCGGCTCAGAAATGTTAGGCAGGCAGTGGTACGAGCAAGGTAAAAAACAACATAAACAAAACAGTTTTAACGACTTTATAGACGTTACTAAAGCGCTGGTTGAGCAAGGTTACGGCGATAAAAATAAAGTATTTGCATCGGGTGGCAGTGCGGGTGGTTTATTAATGGGAGCCGTGGTAAACCAAGCACCTGAGCTTTATTGTGGCGTTGGTTGTCATGTGCCATTTTTAGATGTGCTAACCACTATGTTAGATGAAAGTATTCCGCTAACCACCAACGAATACGACGAGTGGGGTAACCCTAACGATGCGCAATTTTATGATGTAATTGCAGCCTATTCGCCGTACGATAATATTTGCGCGCAAGAGTATCCGCATATGCTAATAACCACTGGGCTGCACGACTCACAGGTACAATATTGGGAGCCGATGAAGTGGGTAGCTAAAATGCGCGAGCTAAAAACCGATAATAATATTTTAGTATTTAAAACCGATATGGATGCCGGACACGGTGGCGCATCTGGGCGTTTTAAAAGCTTAGAAGAAAGAGCGCTCGAAATGGCCTTTTTTATCGCCTTACTAAATAATTAGGCAACAATTAAAAAGTGCACAAATAAAAACATCGCCACTGTAAAGTAGGCGATGTTTTTATTTTATAGCTGCTTAAATACAGCGGTTAATGCATTTAACTTTTATTAATCTAAGTAAGCTTTTAACATCCAAACAAGTTTTTCTTGCTCTGAAATATAATCACTCATTAGCGCGGCTGTACCTTCGTCGTTTGCATCGGCTGCTTGGCTTAAAATTTCGCGCTGCATTTTAATCAACACACTGTAACCTGCAAGTAAGTTCTCTACTGCAGCTACACCGTCGCTAATACCTTTAGCTTCTTTAATTTTACTTACTTCTAGGTAATCTGAAAACGCATGCAGTGGCGCACCATCTAGCGTTAAAATACGCTCAGCAACTTCATCTACTTTTAAAAGCAATAAGTTATAAATTTCTTCAAACTTAATGTGTAGTTCAAAAAAGTTACGGCCTTTAATATTCCAATGAAACCCACGTGCGTTCATGTACTGAATTTGATAGCTGCTCAGTAGCGAGTTTAATGACTTAATAATGTCTTCACTTTTTGCACTGTTTAAACCAATAGCATTTACCTGTGACATAGCTTGTTCCTTAAATAACCGTTAATAACGTTAACTGCTAATGAGTATTGCCTATCATCAGCCGTTAGTAAAATAATTTAAATAGATGGGATTAATAGCTTAAATAAATCGTGTACTTACATTACTTATAAAAATAATAAATAGATCATTAATAGTAATGGGTCGGATTAATTAAAATACCACCCCTGAAGGGAAAATATATTTTCAACACTACAAATCATGATCCAAAACAAGCTTTAAACAAGTTAAGTGCGCCGCTGTCGCATTAATTGATTTAGGTCAAAAATCATTCGACTTGATAACGCATAATAAGGAGGTAGCAATCATTAGGAGAAATAAAGTGAGCACAAAAACAGCTAAACAACATAAAGCTGAATTGATCGTAACGGGTATCGCCGTGGTAGTGTTTTTAATTGGCGTAATAGCGCATTTAGCCAGTGCCAGCTTTGCTAACTTTGATACTTTTGGTTATATAGCCGCACCTATACCACTAGTATTAGGTATTATATTTTTAATTAGTTATAAAATTGCAGCAGCGGCAGAAGATTAATCGTCTTCGTTTAAGCGCTCTAAAATATAATCGAGTACTTGGCGAGAGTAAATCATACTGGTATGGCTTAAATGAAACACTTTATGTTCGGCCATACCTTTGAGCTTGGTTTCATCAAGTAATACAGTGCCATCAGAGCAACTGCCTTTAACAATAAGCGGCATAAGCCCTATGGGTAAATCACCAGCAATACTGTAAAGTTTGGCTTTAAAAGGCCAATTACCGTTTTTAGAAAGTAAAAACTCTACGCTATTTTTTAAAAAAGATTCAAACCCTTTTTGCTGCATTTTTTGCGCAATATGGCTGCCTTTATGTGGGGTGCCTAAAGTAATTACTTTTTCAACATGTTGGCTTGCAGGCGAGTTCGCCTCAAGATACGCACGAGCAACAAGCCCGCCCATAGAATGGCAAACAAAAGCCGAAGGCTGATCGCCTATAAACTCATCTATTTGCGCAAAAATAGCATCGCGATTAGGAGTGAGCGTATTGTAAGTTAGGTTTAACACTTTTACGCCAGAACTTTTTAAGCGAGAGCACAACGGGCGCATCACAAAGCCAGACATATATAAGCCGTGTAAAACAATAACCTGCTTAACCTTCATACGCCCCTCACCTTGGTGTTATCACATTAACTGCTGTGGTTTTATTTCAATATTGGTCGTGTCGGTATTAACCCACATCTCGCCATCTTGAATAGTAATAGCAAGCTTTATATTACGATCAACCAAATTGGCCAAAGCTTGGGTAACACCATAATCTAAACTAAAGATACTAAGGTTTTTAAAATCACGTAATTTAGGCTGCTGTTTTTGCCACCAAATAGCTTGGTTGTTTTCGCCATAAGTGTAAAGCACCACTTTTTTAGCTTTATTACAGGCTTTTTTAAGGCGCTTTTCGTCAGGTAAACCCAGCTCTATCCACAGCTCTATTTCTTCACTGTAGTTTTTATGCCACAGCTCGGGCTCATCGTCAGAACTTAACCCTTTGGTAAATTCTAAACCATCACAGCTATTGAGTGCAAAAGCGAGTAAGCGGATCATCAAACGTTGTTCGGTTTCTGAAGGATGCTGGGCCAAGGTTAAATTAAAATCTTGGTAAACGTGACGGTCCATATCGCTAAGCGACAACTGCACTTTCATAATGGTGGATTTAAGAGCCATAACTACTTATTTGAAAAAATTTGCGCCAGTATAGCGCAATTAAATGAATTGCCTGTGAAAATAGCAAGAAATTTACAATAGTGTTTAACTGCTGCCATATCAATTTACTGAGTAAGATTAATAATTGTTAGTTATGTTTTATAGAGGTTGATTGGGTTTTATTCATGGGATTGAATTTTTTGTTTTTAGTTTGTATTGGGCATGAGGTTATTTTATTAGTTGCATACCTTATAGGCTGAAAAATAAAGAAAATTTGCTCAATGTAGCCACATACTTTTTATCCGAGCGTAAATAAGATATTTTTCTATCAAAGCTTTAGCGCGATAGCATGATTAAAATTTCAACGGCTAGTTTATTTTAAGAAGAATTAAATCCTCTTTGTGTAGTAAACTGACACTATTAGCCAAGTACAAAAAGTGTAATTGTACTCTTTAGTACCCCACACAGTACCCATGGCGTTATGGGTTAGAATAAAAGGTTTGCAAATCAAATGAGTAGAGCAGGAATACAGTGGTTCCCTGGGCGCTGGTATTAACTTCCGCTGATGTACGCTGTAGGTATTTTGTTTAATATAAATCAATGGTTTAATGTTATTTTGTTCCGTCACCTTCCTTAGTTTGATTACTGAATCCGAGTTTGCCAGTACCCCACTCAGTACCCCCGTTTATAAAATTACTATATACTCATGTTATTAATTGAATATATGGGCTATGCGAAATATGCGTTTAACTGATCGTAAGATAAAGTCTATTGTGGCTACGGGTAAAGAGCAAACCTTCTCTGATGGTAACTGTTTAGTGTTGCGCGTTAGAGCAAATGGAACTAAATCTTGGCGGTTTAAATACACAGTTAATACAAAAGTTACCAAACTTTCTTTAGGTACTTACCCTGCAGTTACTCTTGCTGAGGCCAGAAGTGTGGCAGTAAACTATATGCAGCTTTTAGCTAAAGGCATTGCCCCTAAAGAATACGAAAGTACTAAAAAGATTGAAGCGAGTAGGAAGCTAGCTAATACATTTTTAGCTGCCGCAGAGCTTTGGTTTGAACGAAAACAGCCTACTGTGACCGCCCATCACGCAGCTAGAGAATGGCGAACGCTTGAAATGTATATATTCCCTAAGATGGCAG
This sequence comes from Pseudoalteromonas sp. SCQQ13, assembly GCF_015864415.1. Classification (NCBI taxonomy): domain Bacteria; kingdom Pseudomonadati; phylum Pseudomonadota; class Gammaproteobacteria; order Alteromonadales; family Pseudoalteromonadaceae; genus Pseudoalteromonas; species Pseudoalteromonas sp. SCQQ13. Next base: position 48,520 of record NZ_JADYXG010000013.1, read on the forward strand.
ATATACCGCTAGAAAGTATTACAGCGATTGATACCATTGAGATCCTCAGACCACTGGAGACTGACGGTAAACACTCCACAATTAAGCGTATTTGCCAAAGCTTAAACCAGATCATGGATTACTCAGTAAACCATGGTTTTATTAATGCCAATCCACTAGCAAAAATTATAAAAGTATTTACTAAAAATACTGTCGAGCATATGGCAACGATTAGACCTGAAGAGCTTCCAGGCTTTTTAACCGCTTTGAATAACTCTCAAACCATACAAAATAAAACCAAGCTTTTAATCTTGTGGCAATTGCACACAATGACTCGCTCAAAAGAAGCTGCTGGCACTAAGTGGGCAGACATTAATATTGAAGAGTCTGTTTGGGTGATTCCTGCTGAAGAAATGAAGCGAAGAAGAGCCCACAGAGTGCCTTTAACGGCTGTTACTTTGGCAATACTTGAACAAATGAAGCCCTTAAGTGCCCATCATGAGTATGTTTTCCCAAGTGAACGAAATGAAGATAGCCATGCAAGCACCTACACGGTCAATGCAGCTATAAAGCGAAGCTTAGGCTACAAAAATAAGCTGGTGGCCCATGGCTTGCGCTCCGTTGCTTCTACAGCGCTTCATGAAAAAGGTTATGATAGCCTTTTAGTTGAAGCATGCTTAGCCCACACAGACGAAAATGAAACAAGAGCGGCATATAACCGCTCGGACTATTTAGAGCAACGCAGGCCAATAATGGAGTGGTGGAGTGAGTTTATAAATAAAAGTATCTAATTTATTTTAATTTATCTTCAATTTCCTTAAGCATTTCAAAATTAATTAGATTTCTATTTTTCATTTCTAGGTAGGTGTTTATTATAATTTCTAGCTCTAAGTTTAAAGGGCGTTCTTCTTTTTCTGCAGAAAGTCTTAGAGCATCAATCGTTTTTTTTGAAAGCATGTAATTAGCTTGCTTCTTAGATGTGTTTTTATTCCTAGATTTGTATAGTCTCCAGGCCGCAGCTGCGTCTCTTTTTTTTAGTACTATAGAGGGGCTAGGCGATGAGAAAAGTGTATGGATGCATTTAACATCTTGCTCATGAGAATTTTTTGTACCGTAATTATTAAACTCTCTTTTCTTTATTAAATAATTATAAAACCACGTTGCTTTACCTTTTGTTTCGTCGTTACACCAAGAGCAACCAGCCCCCTCAGAGCACTTTGTTAATTTCATCATAGAGTACACCTGTTTAAATAAAATAAATAAATATAGCGCATGTTGTTTTTAGTTGCTAGATGCATGTCAATATTTGAACCTAGCATTTAACAAGATTATATTACTATACATGATTCTAGACTATGCTCTAGGATATGTTCCAGACTACGCTATAGACTATGTTTTAGATTCGTTTATAGTATTGGGTTTGGTTTTGTGTGGTTTTTTGATGGATATTATAAAGAATCTTGGTTATAAACAGTTTTTAGCATTAGCTTACTTTTTTAGTGAGAATGAAAAGTTTTTCTTAAATCATTCATCAATAAAAAGTATTGCCAATTCATTCGGTATTGATAGTTACTCATGTAAAGCGGCTTTAAAAAAATTAGAAGCAGAATCACTACTTAATATCAACACAATTTATACTCAATCTCAAGGTGGTATACGGAAGGAATTTATAAAAAATGAAACTCTAGTTCAAAGCTTCTTGCGTGGTATTTTTTCAGGTGGAGAATCGTTTTTTATAAAAGATATCTTAGATGTTAGACGGGATAAAACGTTAAGTAATTTACAGCGTGCTCTTATTTTGATTATGAAATATTCAGAGCATACAAAATACCATACACGAATCATTGCAGTGAAAGAACTGGCACGAACTTTAAGCATAACAGAAAGTAGGGTTGTAGCTGGTATTCAAAAATTAAATGGCGAAATGTTAAGCTCCACTTGGGGAGGGAGCAGAGTAATAAGATCTTATAAAGCAATTTATATGAGCTCGAAATTAACGTGGAACTTTAAGTTAGATGAACAAAAGGCAAAAGGTGCTGCAACTATTGACCTAAAGACTTTGCTATATAACAGTAATATCCTTATATATTTGTATGGAGAACTAGGAGCAATTTTTAAAAGCTTAAAAATAAAAAGAACAGAACTATTAAATGAGGACTTTACGCTTACAGATGAACAGCAAGTAACGTTTGGTCATAAGATTGATTATAGGTTTTACGGGAGGATAGGCGGAGCTGATTTAATTAGTTTTTTAACCTTTAAAAATACTAAGTTGATATTCAAGGTATTAGAGGCGATAAAAGGAAATAATGATAGTAGGCATTATATCAATGAAGGGCTTGGGAAGTGTATTAGCGGTGTGTTGGTGGAGAATAAATCATTGCTTGAGGCTTACTCTAAAGAGGTGGTGAAAGGCATGCGATTAGACTCCACTCAACGGGTTGGAGAAAGAGGAACTGTATTATTTATTGAAATGTTAGATCATATATTTTCCGACATTATTAAATCTATTAAGAATACCGTTATGTATTTGTTACATGAAAAATATAAAACGGAAGAAATTTATTTTTCGTCTAACAACCCTTTACACATGAAAGGTGAGCCAAATGTTTTTATTGCTTACGGCACAGTGCAAGCAAAAAATATTCTTTTAAAGAATAAGCCACTTTCAACATCTAATTTACTAGGTTTTAATCTGTGGAAAGATAAAAACAGATCTCAACTACTAGGTACATTATTGATAAAGTTTTATTAATTACTCATATGTAACTCCAGAATGATGTCTCGGTAATTCACAGTGCTGTGTATGCAAATTTTGTAAAAAGCTGAATCAAACTTTAGCTTTTCTAAGTTGAAGCATGTCGGATAGGTAAGATATACCTATTTAACTGAGTTATTTATAAGCACTGATGATGTAATAAAATATATAAGTGCCTCTTTGTATACTTACAAAACAAAGAGTACTAAAAATGATCAACCAACCAATATATAACCCTTCATACCAACAACGTATCGAATCTATATTAGATTATGCTATTGAGCAGAACTCTAGATTGAATGTTGTAAGATTTGACTTATACCTCCCAGATTATTATCAATGCGAAGATACACCACGGGCGTTAGCAGATAACCTAATGCCTAGGTTCTTTGCATCATTAAAAGCAAAGATCATTAGTGACGCTACACAGCGCAGGCGGTTAGGTCGAAGAGTTCATGACACTGACTTGTATTATGTCTGGGCGAGAGAGTTTGGAGAGCTTGCTGGTAAAGAGCATTATCATATTGCTATTTTTATTAATAAAGACAGGTTCCACTCCTTAGGTAGCTATGACTTTAATTCTGGTAGCTTAGCCTCCTTAATTATACAAGCATGGGCTAGTGCACTCGCTATCCCTGCTTATGAAGCACAAAGCCTTGTAAACTTCCCTGACAATGCGTGTAATTGGATTGAAAGCAATTCTAAGAACTACTCAACACAAAGAGATACATCTGTATCCCGATTAAACTATTTAGCAAAAAATAAGACAAAAGTTTATGGTACTGGTAAGAGAAATTTTGGAACCAGTTACATACCTAAACAGTATTAATGACTCACTGTTAAAAGCGCCCCAAGTAGGGCGCTGGTTTATTTAATATCATCTTCATAGATCTTCTGAATTATCTTCAATATAGCAATCGTATGAATAATGATTTTTACCGTGTTTTTATTTAACAATAGACCCTCCTATTAGTTCGTATCGCCTAAATTAAGTAATTGTCTTTCAGCAAAAGAAACACATGTTTCACCTACGATTATGTGGTCAAGCACTGTCACGTCTATTAGCGCTAAAGCACTTTCCAACTTCTTTGTAATGAGTTTATCTGCCTGTGATGGCGTGGGATCGCCTGAAGGATGGTTATGAGCAAAAATAACGCTGGTGGCGTTTTTATTAAGCACAGACTTAACAACCTCCCTTGGGTATACCGAAGCTGCATTAATAGTTCCCAAAAATAGCTCTTGATAATCAATAATCCGATTCTGGCTATCCAAATACAACGCTGCGAATACTTCACGCTCATATACACCTAGTTTTGCCTTTAAAAAGTTTATAGCCGTAGACGGGCTGTTAAGCGCTCCTAGGCGAGCATATCTTTGTTGCATTATTTCAGCTGCTCTTTCTAAAATTTTATCTTCTAAACATTTAAATTTTGATTCGTATTGCTTGCTTTTAATTAAAGCCATTATTAGGTCCTCAGGTGGATGATGAATACCCCTAAGTGATATATGCCTTCAATATTTTGGATTTAGCCACCAGCTCAAAAAAGTAACTTTCTACGCAACTCACATATCTCTTGAACCTATAACGGAGATAGAAAAATGCGGTTAATCAAATTAAAAGAAGTTATTCAAAAAACATCACTTGGCCACTCAAGTATTTATAAGTTTATTGCTGAAGGGTCTTTTCCTAAGCAAGTATCACTAGGGGCTAAGTCAGTAGCTTGGTTAGAATCTGAAGTTGACGATTGGATAATGGAAAGGTTAGGGGAAAGGAATATTTAGTGATTGATTCGCTTTATGGCTTTGAAGGGAGGAAGTCCCTGAAATCCGCTATGGCATATATTCTAACTTATGGCATGCTACTTACCTTTAAACATAAGGACGTGTGATATGAACTCTTTTTATAGTGACTTAGAAAAACAGCTTTCAGGCATGGATGGCGGGAACATCAATGCGCCTTTATGGCTTTCAGGTCTAGAATGGGGTAGCGCTGATGAAAAAGTTACCTTAGGGATAACGCGACCAACCCACGACGTAGCTGGCTATTGCGTTCCTTATCTTTCCGATGAGTGGAAAACTGAAAACCTAAATTTTTACAAGTGGCAATTCGACCAAAAAATAGCAAAAATTCTTTGTAAGGCCTTTGAATATGAAGATGAGTATAAGCAGTACATGAAAAAGCACTACTGCAATTTTGATTCGAATGAGTTTAAGTTAAATCTGTTCCCACTTCCTTGCAAGAATATGAATACTTGGACTGAGGAACATGTCGAATTCACTAAAACTAAGATTAAATATCACTATCAAACACACTGTTCAATTACTCGGTTTAAATTGTTTAATGCCTTAGTAAAAGAGTTCCAACCAAAAGTCATACTTTGCTTTGGGTTAAAGTATGTTGAAGAATATAAAATGGCATTTTGGGGTGATACCTATAATGAAAGCGAATGCACAGAAGAACGAGTATTTCTAGGGATCAAAAACGAGTTAAGAATACTTAAAGGTCACGGGTTGCCGGTATTGGTACTTGCGCCTTTTTTAGGGCGAAACTTAGTTGCTAATGTTGAGCTAGATAAATTGGGGCAAATAATAAAAGATTACCTTTGAAAGTACTCAATTATTTGATCTTTTAAACTTTGGACGTCAACTCATTAAGTGTCAATGGTGGGTGAATTTTATAAATTCTAAGTCATGAAGGTAAGGAAGGCGTTTTAGTAAAGATGATTTAATCAAATCATCTTTACTATACTAATTATTTTGTATGGATAAATTACATTTTTATATCGCGCAATATTGCCTTAATGTTTTTTATTAAGGCTTTTTCTTTAATATTATTTGTATGGTCAGCTTTTAAAAGTTGGTGGGCTATGCTGTGGCATGTTGGGCACAATGTAACTAAGCTATCGATAGATACTTTGCTTTCCTTAACCATACTGATTGGGTTGAGGTGGTGGCATTCGACCACTTTATCTTGGTAGTGAAAGTTACAAGCTTTGCAAGAATATTTATCGTATTTTTTTCTTTCGTTTGCTATCGCTTTATTTCTGGATCTCGCTAAGACTTTACGTTCTCTCAGAACCCCTTCAATTATTATTTGATCTGGTTTTTCAATATCTTCAAGCTCTATATCATCAAATATTGAAGGCTCTTCTAATATGATTGTATTTAAAAAGCTCTTAATTTTATTCGGTTTGTTTTGTTTCCAAATATCGGCTAAGTTTATTCGCGATATGTTAAGAACATTTAAAGATCCTTCATCTGCAATTAACATATTTACTTCATTACTATCTGTGTAGGTCCAGAAATCAGTCAAATTGAGCCTTTTATCCCCTCTTGTCTCAGCTTTATATAGAGAAGCTGATGATTTTACTGATTTATCTAATGTATGAAAGTAAACATCTTTTGTTACCTTTTGATCCTTACCTCTTTCTTGATCCTTGTAGCTATGAAATCCAACTCTATGAAAGTATTCACTGATAATTTTCGTTGCATCAGTAATTTTTTTGTCCTTCATTGTTTGAGTTGTTGCTAGGAGAGAGAAGTCAACACCTTTACTTTCTATAAAGTAAATAGACTCTTTTTCTTTTATTGATAAGTTTTCGGGTTTAATTCTATTTGCTTGTGTCATGTGAGTCCCTGCTTGATTTTTTATTCATCTTATCTGATGAATGAAGTGACTTCCATGCTAAAAGCATTAATAATCAATATTTTGAACTTAACGATTGTTTTATTTGCATTAGTAACTATAGTTTCTCAGTAAAATATTTAGGCTTGGCTATTAGTAAAAAGGTTACAGAGTATAAGTGCCTGTGAGTTTAAATAAAAACTATCGTGATCTTATTTAATATTGTCCTGGATTTAGGTTTGGGGTTGAGTTAAACTATCAGCAATTAAAGTTTCGGAGTGTTTATTTGTGCGGCATATTGAGCTGTTTGCTGGCTGTGGCGGCCTTTCATTAGGTTTAGAAAGTGTGGGTTTTGAGTTTGTCTTAGGCAATGAATTATCACCTATGGCAGCTGAGACGTTTGCTTATAATTTTTTTAATGAAAACTTAAGTGATCTAGCTAAATCTCAAGCAAAGCCGGAACGAGTGAAGTGGATTAATAGTCGTAATGATGACTTGAATGCTAGGTTACGAGAAAACCCTTTTGAGTTTCCTACTATTGATGAGAATGGTTATAGCGATTTACCTGTTGATGTTTGTGAATACGAAGGCAAGTTATTGGTTGGTAGTGTCAGAGAGCTAAACATCCTTTTATCACAACGACCTGAGCTCGCTGATGCGTTACATAATAGTTTCGGGAAAGATGAATTAACACTTGTTTCAGGCGGCCCACCTTGTCAGAGCTTTAGTATGGCAGGTGCACGTAAAAAAGATTGTGAAAAAAACACCTTACCTTTGGAGTTTGTTTTTTTTGTAAATAGTACTCGGCCGCGCTTTGCGTTGCTTGAGAACGTAACAGGTATTTTAAGAGCATTTCAAGACGATGACGGTAACAAGTACCACGCATGGTATGAAGTCGCTAAAGCTTTTGCTTCTATCGGATATGTGCCGCTTTGTCTTCACGTTAACGCTCGCTATGTAGGTATTGCACAAAATAGACCTCGTTTTATTCTTATAGCTATTCGACAAGATGTTCATGCTGATATTATAGAAGCGCAGCATCTGAATGCTCAAAGCCTTAGTTTACTCGCTTCATCTTTACCGTTTTTTAATATGGTACAAGAAGAAGGTGCTGAATTGGAGTTTGGCCATTTAGATTACTTTGATGTAGATAAACAACCAGAGGTATTCGAAGAAAGCTTTTTAGCTGAACTTGTCAATGGGACTCAGGTTTCTGTTAGTGAGGCAATAGATGATCTACGAGGTGAAGGTATAGAGTCATCTAACTTTGTTACTCAACTTAATAGCACCTTTGAATTGCCAGATAGAGGCGTTACCCCCAATCACGATAAACGTGCGAATGGTGAACTTGTACAAAGGCGCTTTAGGCTTTATCAGGTGTTACAACAAGTCGGTAGTAAAGCTATAAGCAAAGAGGTATTCGCTATTTTAAAAAGCGAATCTACAACCCTTAGCAATAACGCATGGGCAGCACTATCTCAGTATGAGTATTTAAATTTAGATGGTGAATTAGAGCTTATTAAAAGCCTTCAAGAGTTTATTAGTTATCTGAAACTTCACCCAACTAAAAAGCAAACTCAAAAAGCATTGTCCCCTAATTTACCTGCTCCGGCAGCTTTATCTATTCCTGATGATGCATGTCATTATCATGAAGATGAACTTCGTACACTTACCGTAAGAGAAATGGCGCGCATACAGTCTTTTCCTGATAACTTCGAGTTTCGTTCTAAAGTCACTACTGGTGGTAAAATGAGGCGCTACGAAGTACCTCAATATACTCAAGTTGGTAATGCGGTACCACCGTTGCTGGGTAGGAAATTAGGAATGATTATTGAACAATTAAATACCTAAAGTATTAAAAATAAAGCCTCTACTAGCGGGTAAAGTACAACCAAAGTGCCTTATCCGTTCTCAATCTATGTCTCCAATGTGAGCGTCCGGTAAATTGCGTCTGACAAATTAATCTCAACTTAAGTAAGTTACAACCAAACAATTATTTGGAGTAACTTATGAGAATTATGCGCAGCTCAGAGCAATGGCAAACCATCATCCATGAACAACAATCAAGTGGTTTAACCATCATTGATTATTGCCGGCAACATCAATTATCAATGACTAGCTTTTATGCGGTAAGAAAGAGACTCGGCCTATCATCGAATAATTTCGTTCGCGCCAAAATTACACAGCAAGTCGAAATAGTTGATGAACAACCACCCATCACGTTAACTGTTGGTAAGGCAAACGTTAGTTTGCCAGCCACAACCTCTGCAACGTATTTAAGCCAGTTACTACGCGAGTTTGTTCAATGAAAATGTTTGTTGAGCCGTCAGAGGTTTTTCTGCATCGGGATTTTGTCGACTTTCGAAAAAGTATTAATGGCTTAGTGAGTATTGTTGAAGATGAGCATGTTCGCGATGCCTATACCGGTACGTTGTTTGTATTTTGTAACAAGGCCAAAGATAAGCTGAAAATTCTATACTGGGATAAAACAGGGTTCGCGCTTTGGTATAAACGACTTGAAAAGCAAAAATTCAAATGGCCAAGTAAACTATCGAGCCAGGAATTTGAATTAACCTATCAACAACTGGGTTGGTTGTTATCTGGATATGACGTGCTTGGCCATGAACCGCTGCACTATCAGTCACCGATCTAACTCGATCTTTTATCAGTCAACGATCGTGTACGCAAGTCCTTATTCTATATGCGTTACAAAGCAGAATCATCTGTCTGTTCTTGCTAAACTCGATGGATGAAAATTGATACTAACTCACTCCCTGACGACCCAGAACAACTCAAGCAAATGTTGCTTGAGTTGCAGGCTGAAACTACCCAAGAGTTAGCGAAAAAAGATAAAATCATCAGTGAACAAGCTATTCAAATTAATCAGTTTATTGAACGCTATGAAATTGCCAAGCGTAAACAGTTTGGTAAAAGCTCCGAGCAACTCCCGGGTGCGGGGGAAACCTTCAATGAAGCGGAAGAAATCATTGATGAGGCCGATAAAACGTTATTAGCTGCGGCTGATAGTCACAGTAAGGTCACCATTAAAAACAAACCGACGCGCAAGCCACTGCCAAAAGAATTACCTCGAAAAGTGGTGACAATTGATTTATCCATTGATGAATAAGTGTGTGATTGTTGCCAAGGTAAGCTGCATAAAATTGGTGAAGCTCGTAGTGAAAAACTTGAGTTTGTTCCTGCGTACATCAAAGTGATAGAGACAGTTCGACCGAAGTATGCCTGTAAAAGGTGTGAGCAAACTGGCACAGAAAATTCTATAAAAGTTGCATCTGTTCCAGCAACACCCATTCCTAAAGGCATTGCCACCAGTAGTTTGCTGAGTCAAATCATCAGCGCCAAATATCAATATGGGTTGCCGCTATATAGGCAAGAAAAAATGTTCAATGAGTATGGTATTGAGCTGAGTCGTAAAACCATGTCAGATTGGGTAATACGGTGTAGTGAATTGCTAATGCCATTAGTTAACGAGCTAAAAGCAGCATTGCTTAGTCAAGCGGTGATCCATGCCGACGAAACGCCCTTAAAGGTGATTAAGGCCGATAATAGCAGCAGTTACATGTGGGTGTATTGTTGTGGTAGCGATTCGGTGACCGCCAATAGTTTGCCAAATATTATCCTCTATGATTATCACAACTCTCGTGCCGCAGCTTGTGTAGTTGATTACCTTGGTGACTATGACGGTTACCTGCAAGTCGATGGTTATGCAGCGTACGGAAAAACAGATGCAATATTGGCAGGTTGTATGGCGCATGCACGTCGAAAATTCATTGATGCGAAAACGGTGCAAACGAAAAACAAAACCGGCAAAGCCGATGTTGCCTTAAGTCTTATTAGAAAACTCTACGGCATTGAGGCAAGCTTAAAAGACAAAACGGCCGCAGAAAGATATCAAGCACGGCAGGAAAGTTCAAAACCCATCATCGATAAACTTCACCATTGGATTATCGAAAATAAAGATAAAGTGCCACCGAAAAGTAAACTTGGTGAAGCGATTACGTATTGGTGTAACCAAGAATATAAGCTCATCACTTATTTAAAAGATGGTCGCATAAATATTGATAACAATCGCGCTGAGCGGGCTGTGAAACCGTTTGTGATTGGCAGAAAAAACTGGTTATTCTCCAATACCGCGCGGGGTGCAACGGCTAGCGCCGTGCTCTATAGTATTATTGAAACTGCGTTATGCCGCATGCGGCATAACGCGGTTTATACCGAAAGAAAAACTATGCCGAACACATAGTCCCCAGTTTTATAAGTGTGCTGGTATTACTGTTATTTGACTGCAAAGATCTCGTTTCGATTCGGCATAGTTTAACCTTAGAATTACAGGCTAGGGAAAAAGTTTAACATTTATCGCCCGGTTTATAGTGAAGGTTATTGTGCTTATTAAATGGTGATACTTACATGCTAATACGGCTTCCTTCATTGCCATATGAGTATCTTTGTATCGTTTGTGTCGACTCATGTACAAGCCACATCGCTATTACCGTGGTATCCACACCTATGCTAAGTAGAGCCGTTGCATTGAGCGCCCTTAGCGCTCAATAAGAGTAAATCAAATTTGGTATCACCGGCTAAGATAATTGACGCTAGATACAAAGGTTCGTATGAGGTCACGTTATTGTTTTTTTACACTTGTAGAATGCCAAGAACTCATAATCCATCTCCGTAAATTAATTATTAGTGGGATTACTAGATAACACTATGCCGAAGCAATAATATGCAAGTATCTTGGTATTATAAGGGTCTAGCCAAGTGGTTCGGCATAGTTTTTCTTTCGGCATAAACAGCGAAAGCCAATGGACTGTTGGTCGACAACTATTTGCAAACCTGCCTAGATGAGCTTGCTAAAAAGCCTGAAAGTGTAGAGCACTTGCTACCTTGGAATGTTAATCAAGGCTAGACGTATTTACTCAGATGCTTACTCTCCAATTTAACCAGAACTATACTTCACAGGTACAAGTTTGCAGTTGAACTCCATAGTAAAAAATTAATTTACATATTTTTAATATTAGTATTTTTAGTTAATAGGTTGAGTTTTACTCTATGCCGGGTATATTCAAGATAAAGGTTTGTATAATTTACTAGTACAAAATGCTGATTTAGTACTAGTAAATTAACTTAAAACATAAAAACAATATGGAAATTATATGTCTTTATTTGCGGAATGGAACTCACTTTTACTTGAAGAATACTTTTCTCCGGCTAGAGCCAATCAAGAAGTTTGGATGCCAACAACAAGAAGCGAACTCGAAGGGATTGGTATTCGAAAGGGAGGAGCAAGCGGCCTAATTGAAGCGGTTAAAAGTGGGCCCAAATGCTTGCGCAGATTTAAAGGCAATATTGCTGAAAAAGCGAAAGAGCTAGCGAGTCAACGCGAATGGCCGAGTAAAAGGAGGTATGGCTATATTGATCCTGGGGAAATATCAGAAAATTATAGAGACTCTAAAGCACCCACTTATCTACCCTACCTTGCACTATGGGTTCTTGCCAAATCAGAGTCAGAAAATACAGGTTTTTATTCTACTGTTAGCAGTTTAATAGATGGAGTCTTTCCTAGTAATACAGGCTCACTTATGGAAGCTGTATGGCGTGACTTAGATAGTTGGTCAAACATAAGTCAAAAAGGACGGTTTGGTAGATTTAATGTCAATATTTTGGGTAGTCATAAGTTTGTTGGGATTGCATATGCTCAAACAATAATTACTCATAAAGATTTAGAAGGCTTAAGTCGTTTATTTGGTAGTTGTGGATTGCAATCAGGGCAAACCCTAAGTCAGAATAATTTTTTAAAATTACTAGAAGTTGGCCAGAGTTCGAACTACTTAAGTTTGGGGCTAAAGGATGCTATGGGTAATGAGCATTACATAGAGCATTTAAAGCAATCGCTTAATTCACATCTAGAGTTTTGGGACGGTCAGGTTCCAATCCGTGATAGTTCTAATAGCCACCACTTTGATGGAAAAGCAGTAAACGATGAAAATGATGAACTGACGTTGATTTTACGAATGAAGGATGAGGAAGATTCTTTTGCTTGGGAGATTGGTTGGCGCTTACCAGCAACAATTGCTGGAGTGAATTACGCTATTAAAGCTGGTTGCTCGAATGAAGTTGGAGCAAATTTAGAATTAAGTGGAAGTCACATTTTTACAGTTCCCTCTAATCTTCAATCTGATATGCGAAATGTATTAGGGAAATCTGCAACGGCGAAAATTGATTCACTATTAACTTACTCAGATAGAGAGGGGGAACGTAACGAAAGAAAAATCTATTTAAGAGAGGATAAAATTCGAGTACTAGTTTGGGATAGCCCTGACCCCTTATTAAAAGATACGTTAATAGAACGAGAAATGCCTCTACAAGGCCCTGCTTATCTTCTTTATTTCCCCTCGATATACTCAAATCTAGAGCAGCTTTTAAATAATGAGAAAATAGATTTTGACCCGCTAGACATGCCCGGCTTGCCCGATGAGTGTAACCTTATTTGTATTGCGGATATTTCTAAAGTTACAGCAGAGCAAAGAGCCTTGATTCTTGATGAGGAACCAATCCACCCACCTAGAGCTCGCATCCGATTTGTTGGAGGGAAAGCTATTATTGGATCAGGTAGTAAGCAGTATGCATATTACGATTTACCAATAGTTGAAGTTGAAGCACCTGAAGGGGCAGAACTTAGCTGTACAGGTTTAACCTTTAAAGAGCTTAACTGTGGCGACAAAACATTAATAAGGCGCTTTCAATTTTCCTTAGATGATGAAGGTGTAAATGCTTTCAGAATAGATGTAAGGCTGGCAGAAGAAATATTATGTACTGCCGGGCTTAAGGTTTTAGCGGTTGGCAGCTTGTCCGCATCCAAGAGAACTAAGTTCTCATTAGATCGTTATGGCAAGGTCTTATCAGATGATACAGGACTCTGTGGAGCTACTATAAATAAAGCATTTACTGAAGATTTAAATATTACTTCTTTTCAAACTGCCCCCCTAACCTTTATGAGTTGGGATGGTGAAGATGCTTGGGAGAGTATAGAGCCTAATATTTCAGCTCAATTTTTAGACTCTATTGCTGCCACCACCTATGGCTCAATGAGTTATGGTGTTGCTCGAGATCAAATTAGACGTCTTGCTAATAACGCTAATATTAAAGATGTTGCACCTGCTTTATTGATACGTGAGTTAAGGCGAAGAGGAAATGTTGAGATTGAATGTGATGCTAAAGGTCATATGATACGAGTTTGCTCTGTTCCCCCAACAATTTATAGCTTGCCAATTACAGATAATAGAAACAGGCAGGTTTATGGTGTATGCGGTAGTTTGAGATTACAGCAATGGAAAGAGCTAACAACTCACTGCAATATACTTATCGAGAAACCAAATTCACATATCCTTCCTGTGGTCAGGCTTTACGTTGAAGACCCCGGCTTACTCAAAAAAATAGCTGGGGAATATCAATTTTTAATCGAGGATCTTCCTGTCAGAAAATTATCTCAATGGGTTGGTTCAGTTAAAGAAATGAAGGAAAGTTTGTCTTGGTATCACGAACAAGGCTATTCACCTAATTATCTGGAGAGGCTTAACCCTGGAAATGGAGTGTTTGGTGCTTCGGAAAATATTATGGTTGATCCTAAAAGAGCATTTGAGTTATTCAGATATGAAGATCCACAAGTACAAGGGCTCAGAGTCTATAAATTAGGGGGGAATTTTGAGGGGCACCTTTCTAGGTATAGTTTCATTGAAGATTCCAGATGGGGAGTCTGGATAGCAATAAATGCTTTTGCTGAATTTGTTAAAAATACAATGAATTTTAATGATGCCAGTCCTTGGCCGATTCATTTCGATAAAGAAAGTGGGCGCTTGTGGCTACCAGCTAGAATGGAGCCTCCCTTTATCATAGAGCGAATATTAACACTTTGCTCTGGGAGTGGTCCTCTATTGATTAAAACTGTTGGAGTGCACAATGGTGATTCAATTTCACTACATGATTCTAGTGATAATTTTGTCGTTAAGGTGAGCCTTGCGTATTCTGAAATGTCAGATGGTAGATGGCTTTGCTATCGTTGGGTGCCAGAAAAAATTGCACTGATTGTCGTATCTTTATTAGGCGGTGAGCTTAAAGAAGTAGGGAATAACTCCCACACAATAAATTTTAAGGATGAAAAATGTCAGCTAGTATAGATAAAGATCCTATTGGTGCTTGGGAAGACTTACAAAGCCATTTAAAAAAATACATAAAATCGGCATTTGGCACTAATTCAAAATCCTTTGAAGAGGAAAGAGAGCGCTTACTAAATACTCCTGGTGTTTTTTTTCAAGAACCATTTTTAGAGATGTTGCCAACCTATGCATCAGGGAAAAAGTTAGATGAGCTAAGTATTAAAGACTTACCCGCATTATCTCAAGATGTAATTGATGCTTTTCGTAAAGTAGCTGGGGCTGGACTTATTCCTAGTTATGTAAATTTGCATAAGCATCAAGAAGCAATGTTGAAAAAAGCGATAGCAGAAGAAAGGAAACATTGTGTCGTTGTGACGGGCACTGGTTCTGGAAAAACAGAGGCTTTCTTATTACCAGTAATAGCATCAATAATTAAAGAAGCAAAAGCAAAATGGGCAGCTCCAGCTGCTATAAAGGCAGAGTGGCCATCTAAGATTAAATGGAATGATAGCAGAAGAGATATTAGGCAAGAGACGCGAACACCTGCTGTGCGTGCTTTATTGTTATATCCGATGAATGCGTTAGTAGAGGATCAAATATCAAGACTTCGGGGGGCTTTAGACTCGGAAGAATCCCATAGGGCTATGGATTCAGCGTTAGCTGGAAATAGAATTCGGTTTGGCCGATATAATGGTTCTACACCTGTTTCAGGACATCCTTTTAAGGCAGATGGTAAGGCGAATACATCTAAGAGAAATGAGTTTAGAAAAAAAAATGATGTTGCTAGAGAGGAGCATATTGATTATAAAAAGCGTTTAGAAGTTGCGAAAAATAATTTAAATAAAGCCAAAAGAGATGGGGTTAGAGTTGAGGAAGCTCAAAGTGAGCTTGAGGCTTTCATGGAGCAGCGAGACTTTATTCCAAATATGGATGTTGATGCTTGTGAGATGTTTCATCGCTGGGAAATGCAAGATTCACCGCCAGATTTACTTATAACAAACGTTAGCATGCTTTCTATAATGTTAATGCGCCATAATAAAGAGGAAGTCCTTGGAGACAGAGCTGATTCAATGATATTTGAGTCAACGAAAGAGTGGCTGGCAGAAGATAGAGATAACCATGTATTCCAATTGGTTATAGATGAATTGCATTTATATAGAGGCTCATCTGGAACTGAAGTTGGTTATTTACTCCGGTTGCTAATGGATCGATTAGGATTATCGCCTGATAGTAAGCAGCTTCAAATACTAGCTTCTAGTGCTTCGCTTGATGATAAAGATGAGTCATATAATTTTCTAGGAGGTATGTTTGGCTTAACGGCTGATGAGGCAAAGGGGCAATTTCATATAGAAAGTGGTGAGTCCATCTATCCACCAGATGAAACGCCTCGCTCTATCTCCGAAGAGGTTGGTAACGTCTGCTTGCAATTAGGGGTTGCCCTTAGCATGAATGAGAAACCTAATGATCAACTGGTGAAAAAGTTAGTAACAAAAAGCAATATTGATACGTTAGCGTATAGCTTTTTTGATAACGCTAGCAATCGTTTTACCTCTTTATCATTAGAAAGTTTGATTGAAAAATGGTTTCCTAATTTACAGGCAAAAGATAAGTATATAGCTGTTAGAGGCTTTTTTTATGCATTTGGACAAGCAACAGCAATAAAAAATAGTGGCCAAGGTTATCTTACAGATGTCCTACCCAGACTTCGCTTTCATTGGATGGCTAAAAATATTGATGGGCTTTGGGGAACCGCTGATTTGCCACAAAGTGAGGATAACCACCGAAGAGTTGGACATTTATTGCCAGAACCAATAATTTCTTTGCAGGGTAAGCGTGTATTAGAAGTCTTGTACTGTGAGTGTTGCGGCACTCAGTTATTAGCTGGTTATAAAATGCATGCTGGTGGCACGTTAAATAACCCAAGGTTTGAACTCGCTCCTATGCCTTCAGCAATTGCCAGTATGCCAGAGTCTGCTCCTCAAGGGCGTACAGACGTTCAAAACTATAAAACACTTGGAGTTGTATATTTAGTTCCGGATCAATACCCTAATGTAGATGATTTAATATGGGAACAAGGTTCAACTGAGCGGAAATTAAGAGATGGTCGCGTAGGCAACCCCTGTAAAAAAACAAGCGCGGCATGGCTAAAGGCTACAATTGATCCAAATACTGGTGTGGTTGAAATTGGAGAAGGGGGAGAAAATAAAACAAAATGCTTATGGTTCAATGCTGATGAAAAAGATTGGGATGAAGATTACCAATTACCTGCTATGCCACAAATGTGTCCATCCTGCCAAACAAGCTATTCTGAAAGGCAAGGCGGGAAGCCATCTCCGATACGCGCATTTGCAACTGGTTTAGATCAAATGTCCTTATTACTTGCTAAACATTTAATGAGTATATTACCAAAAGATTTCATAAAGTTAGTTGCATTTTCAGATAGCCGTCAAGCAGCAGCAAAGTTAGCAAATGGCGTTGAATCAGGTCAATGGGATAATTTATTACAATACTTTGTTTTGGATGAAATAAGCAATAGATCTCAAAGTTCAATAGAAGCAATTAAAGGACTGATTCTAGAAAAAATTAAGCTAGATGATGAAGATAGCGTAGATGAGATTATAGATAAAGAAACTGACACTGAGATTCAAGATGAATTAAAAGCATTTACGAACGCTGCTGAGACAGTTATTTACAAACCTAAACGTGCTACACCAAAAGATAAAGAGCAAGTAGATTTAATTAATAGCTATAAACCAGGGTATGTAAAGCTTGACAGTTTTTTACACCCCTTGAATGAGCAAGTTCGAGAGCTACCTGTTATTTGGAAAAGAATGCTTCAATTGGGTTTCAACCCCGGAGGCTCTGGTGTAGATACTAAATACTCTCAGCCGAGAGGGAGTGATGAGTTCGGTTGGGTGGAACTCATTAATTTTCAGAAAATGTCATTAGCAGAAAACCTCACACAAGAGAAAATGAGCTTTTTAATTAATAAAATGGATAGCACGTTACGAAGGAAAGCTTGGAAAGCTATTTCAGGTCGGCTTTTATATAACTTAGAGGCTAAAGGTTTTGGTTATTTAGCGTTACCTCCTGGTCTTAAAATGTTAGGACCTGATGGAGTCTCCCATGAATCATTGAGAGGTATCTCTACAAGCGTACTTCGTATACTCACAGAAGAGTATTTCACAGTGCCTTATGAGTATGATGAACTTTCGCCGAGAGAGGGTTGGGCTCACGATAAACCTAATGAACGATCACAACAAGTTGCTCAAAAGCGAGTAAAGCGTTTTTTAGAAGCATGTTCATCAAAACATAGTACTACTTTCGAACTGCTCAGAGATGCTGTTCGCAACTCAATTGTAGAGGCTGGTCATCAGTGGGGAGTTGTAAGGCTTGATCAGGTATGGGTCCACAGAGTAGAACGAAAAGATACTCCTTGGGTTTGCGATAATTGTACACAGATACATTGGCATTCTTCAGGAGGTGTGTGCTCTAGATGTTGTTCATTACTTACAAATAAAGCGAATAGCGAACAAACAGCTAAGGAAATTGAAGAAGCACATTATTATGCAAATCTTTCTGGAATCTCTTCGTCTGCATTTCGTATTCATGCTGAGGAGTTAACCGGACAGACAGATAATCAAGCGCAAAGGCAACGACATTTTAGAGATGTTTTTTTTGAAAATGAAAAGTTAGATGATGTAGTTCCTCGACTTGTTAATCCAAATATAGATAGTATTGATTTATTATCAGTAACAACAACTATGGAAGTTGGTGTTGATATTGGTGCTTTACTCTCTGTATTTCAAGCAAATATGCCGCCAGAGCGATTCAACTATCAGCAGAGGGCAGGCCGAGCAGGAAGGAAAAAGCAGGCTTTTTCTTCTGCACTGACTTATTGCCGAGGGCAAACTCATGATCGCATTCATTTTGAACATCCAGAAGAAATGACAAGTGGGATACCACCACAACCAAGTGTTTCTATGGGGGAAGATCAAGAAATATTAGCTGAACGTTTATTTAATAAGGAAGTCCTGCGACGAGCGTTTAAAGCAATAGGATTGACTTGGACTGACTCTAGTTTACAACCAGATACTCATGGTGAGATGGGAAATGTGCAAGACTTCTTGGCAGATAATTGCGATCGTCGAGACAGCATAGCTAGTTGGCTATGTCAGAATAATAAAATAGTTCAGGGTGTTGCTGACGTTATAACTCGAGGTACAGAAATTAAAGCAGCTAAACTGTTTGAAAACATAAATGCTTTAATTGCCCGTATGGATAATATAGCGATAAGTGAACAAGATAAAACTAGAGGTTTTGCGAATGCTTTAGCTGATGCGGGTGTACTACCAATGTATGGCATGCCTACGATGGTTAGAAATTTATACTTTGCACTACCAAACAATGGCGGGAAATTCTCAGAAGCAAAGACCTTAGATCGTTCTATTGAGCAAGCTATAACCGATTATGCGCCAGGGGCTGAGCGTGTTTGGGACAAAAGGCTGCTAACGCCAATAGGTCTTGTAGGCTCAATTCATCACAGAAATAGTAATAACTGGGCCTCTAAAAACAAACCTGTTGGTGATGCGGAGTGGCAAATATTTTGCCGAGAGTGTAGAAATTTAAGTGTTGAGCCAATAACTATCGAAGAAGCTAAAAGTAGGTCTGAAGTTGAGTTATGTCCGAATTGTAATTCAGAGGAAGCCAATGCATATCTAGCTGTAGTGCCCAATGGTTTTATGACAGACTTCGACCTTAGTAAACCAGCTAATAAAGGTCAATCTAATGGTAGTGATGGGGTTGTATCGTTTGTTGCTTCTCCGGTAATTATTAGTAGTGAAAGGAAATCGATTGGTGGTGTTTCTTTAGCTTTTTCTAGGCAGCAAAAGGTTTATCGAATTACTCAGAATAAAAAATCAAAGCCTTTTTCTTTTAAAGAGCAAAGTACTTTTCCATGCCCGAATGGTCAGCGGTTAAATGCTGATATGTGGATTAAAGATGAAAAAAATCCAGATGTTAACGCTTCACTTGTTGCACCTAAAACAACTGATTTATTGAGTTTAAGGTTGCTCGACCGACCCGGTATTAAGTTTTTTGATAATCATAAAGACATAGCTTGTCGCAAAGCAGCATGGTTCTCTGCTGCAACAATTCTTCAAAGAGCTATTGCTTTGGAGTTGGATGTTGACTCTTTAGATATTGAGATCGCTTCTGTACATAAATATAGCAATAAAGATGAAGCCGGTGCCGAGCTATACTTATCAGATGAGCACCCTAATGGTGCCGGCTTAGTAGATTGGGCTAGCAAAAAATGGCAAGAATTATTAGCTGGCTGCATTGACCCACTTAATAATCAAGACTTTTCTAAATTAGGAATGTTTATAAAAGATGAGTGTAAGCGAGCACAAAAATTAGGACACGAATGGAGAAGTCCTGATTTACTATTAAAAGGTTTCAGAAATCGCCATTTACACCCAATGCTTGATTGGCGACTTGGTCTGGAACTTTTGTCTGTTATGAAGGACTCTTCTTATATCCCAGGTGTAACTCCATACTTTGAACAATGGGGCCTAGGTTTAAAAAGTTGGCAAGAAGAAGCTTCTGAGCTAGCAATAAATTATTGCTCAGCATTTGGTAATGGCAATATAAAACCTATTAGTAATGGTTCTTTCATTCATGGTTGGATTAATGAGAGTGAAAAGGTCTTAGAATTAGTAACTCACCCTCTATGGGAATTCGATCCTTTATTAAGAGATAATGTGTCTAAGTCTATAGATTCTTTTGCTAAAAAATATACGGGTATTGAGTCTGTGAGATTACTAGATTCCTTCAACCTTTCTAGAAGGATGTCCTGGGTCAGAGGATCATTAGCAATATATGTTCAACACCCAATTAATAGTACTTCAGATAATACTGCTTCAAACGGTTCTATTGATTTAAATATAGATAAGGTTGAGCTAGGTGGTGTATTCGAATTTGAGAGCGAAAGCTGGGTAAGAGTAGCTGAAATTGACGTATGGGATGCTGTTGCTGGGAGTTATATTGTTCGACGTGAAGGGATTGCACCTTTCATTGTTACAGTAGTGTCTATGCCGGGGCGAACACTAGTAAGGAAAAAAGGAAAAGGAACTTTAGATAAGTCCCTTTGGACTGGCTTAAAAGCTGTAGCTCGATACAAATAAGGAATAAATTTATGCCACGCATAATCGGGCCAGTCCCATCAGATAAGTGGGAAAGAGAAGTTCGTAGGCAATTGTCAAAACAATTACCATCTAGTTGGATAGTTATCTGCAATGTATCTTGGGCTTTAAAGGATGATCGAGGATTTGTTCGTGATGGCCAAGCTGACTTTGTAGTGCTTGTCCCTGAAGTAGGGCTTGCTGTGGTTGAAGTAAAGGGAACTAAATTAGTTAGAGTTGATGAATTTGGAAATTGGTACAGACTTGGTGGAGGCTATCAAGATCAACAACGAGAATATTTAATTAAAGAGCCACCGCCAGAGCAAGCTACACGAAATCTTCATGAGATAGCCAAACTTGTAAAAGCAGAGCTAACACATGAGCAAGGAGCTACTTTTCCTGGCTTACATGCTTGGTTGGTTGTATACCCTAATGGTGAAGTCGAAGGCAAGCTTGATACTTATGACAGCACTACGATAGTTACGAAGCAAAGTATGCACAAGTTAGGGAGGGTTATAAAAGAGGCCTTACTTGCGAAAGGTGATGAAAGAACGGGCAGAAAATTTAACTTAGGTTTAGCAAATAAAGCTGCTGAAGCTTTAACTAATCAACGCTTTCGAGTAGTGGCTGTAGATACTGAGCTAGACTCAATAGAAGATGAGAAAAATGTAGATGAGCTTACCCGTCAGCAATTTGCTGCTTTGCGTGGTGCGTTTGACTTACCTAGGGTGGCGATTATTGGCCCCGCAGGATCAGGTAAGACACTATTAGCATTTTGGAAGTTACAGGCCTTACTAGAAGAAGGGAAAAACGCGATTTTCGTTTGTTTTAATAAGAAGTTAGCTGAAAGTTTAAAGGCTCGGAACCCAAGTGTCGCTGGTGCAATTTTTAGTGTTGACTCTTTATTTTGGGGAATAGTTAAAGATCATGTTGGAAGTTATGAAAAGGATTTTTACTCGACGATTTTACCGGAAAGGGTTATAGATACTTTACTCAGAGAAGATGATAAATATGATGCAATTATAATCGATGAAGGGCAGGACTTTGGCGATGATAGAATTGTAGCTTTATATCAACTTCTTAAAGAAGAAAGCTCTCAGTGGTTATACTTTGGTGATAGTAAACAAGATTTATATGGTCAAAGTACAAATGAAACATTGGGTGCTGAAGTAACATTTCGTCTTTATCATAATTGTAGGAATACTGAATTAGTAAATGCAGCCACAAATAAGGTTTGTAGTGGAATAGTAAAACCTATGCCAGGAGTGCCTAAAGGTGAACTACCACTAATAAGTATTTGTAAAACAGAATATATGGCACAAAAAGCTTGGGAGCTTATTCATGATTTAAGTCCTGATGGGGGGGCGGTTATTTTGTCTCCATTCAAATTAGGCAACTCATGCATGAAAGCTTCGACTAAAGCTTTTAATTTAAATTTGACAGAAGATATAAGTAAGCTCAATGAGTCTGGCTTTGTTTACTTTTCTACGATTAAGTCGTTTAAAGGTTTGGAGGCCAAGCATGTCATTATTATTCATGCTGATAAGCCTGATTCAAATATTGCACTGACAAAAGAAGATCTATATGTTGCTTTCACTCGAGCGGTAAGCAGGCTTGATATAATTACAACAAATGCAGAGGCTGGGGCTTGGTTAAACAATCTAATTAGTAGCTCATAAATATTACTAGCAGAAATATAGACTTTGTAAAATGACAAAATTTATATTTCTGCTGATTCATGTGTAATCAATGGATAACACAGCTCTCTAATATCGATAAGAAAAACTCTTTTAAATCGGTGTAAAGCTCACACTCAAAAATTAACCTATTATCGCCAGTATAAATCTCCGGCTCTTTATTATTTCCCTCATTTATTGCTTCTACAATTACATACCTAAGCGTATCTTCCTCTCTTTGCTCTACGTCAGCATAATCTATCCATAATACATAAAACTGTTCGCTCAGTTTAAAGTAAAAGCTAGGGCATAAATCGTTATGCCAGCTTTTATCTATTAGATTAGAGTGATTCTTTAAGTCAAAGCCAAGGTCAAAGCTTTGACCAAACTCCTGTTTATATAACTCCATTTTTTACTCCTAAAAATAAATACTTAAGCAGGTGCAAACGCACCTGCTTCTATGTCGGTTAGTTATAGTGGAAAGCCTAAATCTTTTTCTGTTAGATAGTAGCAGTTATCTTCTTTGTTAAACCCTATAGAGCTTGCGTATGCAGGAGTGCCCTCAATAAAGTATATTTTTAGATGTGGAGCAGGGTTTTGAATGTTCTCTATCTTAACGTTACCTTGAATCAGCTGTCTGCTTGGTATATTCAAGAGTTTTGACACACTTCTTACTATAGTTACGTTGTGCCCAAGTTCTTTAATAAACTTGTCGTTGTAAATTTCTAGCTCAGCCCTAACTATGCCTTTCTTTTTCCAGTCCCTTAAAGGGCCTGACCATATATTTGCTAATAGTTTAGATTCGCTGTTAAATTTGCTGGCTTTCCAAATTCTTACTTTATGCGAACCATCCACATAATGAATAACTATTTCAGCTTTCTGTACTTTAACTAACCTAGATTTAAATTCATCAGCATCTAACCCACTATAGCCACCATCGTATTGCTCTGTAAATGTGAGTTCTGGCTTTAGCTCAGTTGTACTTTCTTTTGAGTTTTCTACTAAATCGAGAAGGCGATTAATAGCTCTGTCAGCTGTGTCATTAAATCCCGCAGCATGTTTTTCTAATCTTTCATAAGTACACTTAGAGATCGAGAAACTAACTAAATTACTATTCATATATAAATACCTATAAATTAAATCATACTTGATTTTTTTTATGATACTTATGCGGAGGCCCCCAGTCAATCATTGTTTTTATCAAATATGATTTTAAATATGGTTTATTATAAACTTATGCAATAGAGGTAGTAAATGCTGTAAACTTAAAGCTATTAGTTGAGGTGATAAATCGAAATTATTCACCCAGTACCCCACACAGTACCCCATGGCGTTATGGGTTGGAATAAAAGGTTTGCAAATCAAATGAGTAGAGCTGGAATACAGTGGTTCCCTGGGCACATGAATAAAGCCCGCAACGAAATTAAAGAAATAATGCCGCAAATGGATGTGATTATTGAGGTGCTTGATGCGCGCATTCCTTATAGTAGCGAAAACCCTATGGTGGCGACGCTGCGTGAAGGTAAACCGGTAATTAAAATTTTGAATAAAGCCGATTTAGCTGATCCCAAAATGACTCAAATATGGAAAGATTACTTTGAGCAAGAAAACGGCGTAAAAGCAATTGCTTTTGGTAATGATAAAGCGGCTGAAGTACACCGTATTAATGAGCTGTGTAAAAAGTTAGTGCCTCACAAGGTGGGTGCCGATAAGCAAATTAAAGCCATGATTATGGGTATTCCTAACGTGGGTAAATCTACGTTAATTAATGTGTTAGCTGGGCGTATAGTTGCTAAAACAGGTAACGAGCCTGCGGTAACTAAAGCGCAGCAACGTATTAAGCTTGAAGACGGCATTATGCTTTACGATACGCCGGGTATGCTATGGCCAAAAGTTGAAAATGAAAACTCGGGTTACCGCTTAGGCGCAACTGGCGCAATACGCGATACAGCACTTGAGTATGAAGAAGTGGCGAGCTACACAGCTGAGTATTTAATAAAGGCGTACCCTGAGCTACTAAAAACACGCTACAAAATAGATGAACTACCAGAGAGTGACTGGGAGTTTGTTGAATTAGCGGGTAAAAAGCGTGGTTGTATTCGTGGTGGTAACCAAATAGACACTTACAAAATGTCGGAAATTTTAATTAACGAACTACGCGATGGCATTATTGGCCGCATTACTATGGAAACCCCACAAATGCGTGAGGAGGAAGAGATAATGGTTGCTGGTTTACGTGCGGCTGCGGCGGCTAAAAAGCAAGCCAAAGAAGACGAAAAGTTACAACGCCGAGCGCGAGCGCGTAAAAATCGTCGTTAATAATTAACCTGAATTTAGATAACTGAAAGTAATTTAATAGCTAAATTACAGACATAAAAAAAGCCCGTAAGGGCTTTTTTAGTTTCATATCTACCGTCACCGATATGAGCAATGTAGCAAGTAAAATAGTAGGGCGGTTACTCGTTATCAACATCAAGGGGCGTTGTGTTGAATTTACAAGTAACCATAGCAGTTAACGTGCGCTACACGTTGTTCCAGGGTCGAGAAACAAATCAGTTTATTTCGTAACAAGTTAGGATGTACTCCCTTCTTGTTGATAGTGATTATCAATTAGATTTGGGCGCGTGTCAACACTCAAATGCAAATAGTTCTTATTTATTTTTATCGTGCATATTTTGAATTGTTAGCACTAAAGTGGGTGCTGCTTTTTTCTGCAAAAACACATATGCTAGTTAAATAATTATAAAAATAATTAAAAGAATAAAACTATGTTTTCTATTTGGTCGATTAGCTTAATTGCCGTGGTGTATTTAGGCATATTGTTTGCTGTTGCAGGGTGGGCCGATAAGCGTAAGGTTTTACCTTTTAAAGGCTTAACTTATGGTTTGTCGTTAGGGGTTTATTGTACCTCGTGGGCTTTTTTTGGCACTACCGCACAGGCTGCAAGTAATGGCTGGTGGCTCGCCCCTACTTATGCGGGCACTATTATATTATTTATTTTTGGTTGGCAGCTATATTGCCGCATTGCGCATATTTGTCGGCAACAAAAACTTACCTCAATGGCCGACTTTATAGCCACTCGGTATGGACAATCATCGAGTTTGTCGGGTTTGGTGTCGCTTATTTCGGTGATTGCAATTGTGCCGTATATTTCTTTGCAGCTCAGTGCTACGGCGCAAAGTATTAACTTGCTTACCGACCGAGCACCCACGCAAAGTAATGCGGTGTGGGCCGACAGTACTTTTTATATCACCTTGCTTTTAGCTTTATTTGCTATTTTATTTGGTGCTAGGCGGTTACGCCCAAGCGAGCATAACCCAGGGCTTATCGCCAGTATTGCGTTTGAGTCGGTGGTAAAGTTACTGGCATTTATTACAGTGGGTTTATATGTTTGCTTTGCACTATTTGATAACCCAGTCGCCTTATACGAAAAAGCCTATGAGCTTAAACTACCCACCCAAGTTACCGCTACGCAAAGCCCTGTTTATGTATATGTTGCGCACACCTTACTAGGGCTTTTAGCTACGTTATGTTTGCCGCGTCAGTTTCATATGAGCTTTATTGAAAACAATAACGACAATGAACTGGCCAAAGCGCGGTGGATATTTCCAATTTATTTACTACTAATAAATTTATTTATTTTGCCTATAGCTTACGCCGGCTTGGTTTACTTTAATGGCAATGATATTGGCCACGATTCTTTTGTATTAGCATTGCCTATGGCGGCAAACAATACGCTGGTAACGTTATTGGCATTTTTAGGTGGGTTTTCGGCAGCAACCAGTATGGTGATTGTATCGTCGATTGTATTATCGGTAATGATCACTAATGATTTTATTAATCAGTTTATTTTACGTCGCTCGCAGCTTACCTCAAGTAGCCGTGGGTTAGATAAAAACAACTTATTACATGCGCGCAAAATTGTTATTGTGCTCATTTTACTACTTAGTTACTTTACTCACCGAGTACTTGGAGAAACCAGCACTTTAGCCACAGTGGGCTTAATGTCGTTTACTTTAGTGGCGCAGTTTGCACCTGCCATGATAATTGGTTTGTGGTGGCGACATGCCTCTTGCAGAGGCGCGCAACTGGGTATTTTAACCGGCTTTGTTATTTGGGGTTATACCTTACTATTACCAAACTTGGCCAGTGGCCTGGGTAGCCAAAGTAGTTGGCTAACAGAAGGGCCATGGCAAATAGCTTGGCTGGCGCCTACCGATTTATTGTCGCTTGGTTTGGAGAGTATTAGCCAAGCGTTATTGCTATCTTTAGGTGCAAATTGCTTAGTGTATTTATTAATGCCCTTTTTTAGCCAAGCCACTCTTGCTGAGCGATTACAAAGTAATAAATTTATTGCACAACCCCATGATTCACGCCTAGACACTACATTGCATCCGTTGAGTTATCATGACCTGGGGGCTTTATTGCAGCGTTTTGCTGAAAAAGAGGCCAGCCAATCGTTAGTTAATCATTATTTTCCTGATGATAAAAGCCAATGGAAAAGCCCGGCTAAAGCCGAGTTAGAGTTATTGGTAGAGCGTGAAATGTCGGCAGTAATAGGCGGTGCATCGGCACGGCTTATTTTAGACGTAGCTAAAAATGAGCAACGCCAACCATTAGAGCAAGTGGCCGAATTTGTAGATGAGGCCAGCCAAGTACTTAAATTTAACCGCGATCTTTTACAATCTACAATTGAAAACATTCAACAAGGTATAAGTGTGGTGGATAGTGAATTGCGTTTAGTGGCGTGGAATAAAGGCTATAAACGTATGTTTACTTACCCAGACGATGCTTTATATATTGGCCGCCCAGTAGCCGATATTATTCGCTTTAATGCGCTGCGAGGGTTATTTAATAGCGGTAATATTGCCATTGAAATAGATAAGCGCTTAGCGTATTTAAAGCAAGGTAGTGCTTATAAGTTTCAGCGTTCGCACAGCGATGGCCGAGTGTTCGAAATGCAAGGCAACCCACTGCCCGGTGGTGGCTTTGTAACTACTTATACCGATATTACCGAGTTTGTAAAACAACAAAAAGCACTAACGCTAGCCAATGTAAGCCTAGAGGAAAAAGTAGCAACTCGTACCGCAGCATTAACGCAAGCTAACCAAGAGTTATCGCAGGCAAAACAAGTAGCCGAGCAAGCTACTGTGAGCAAAACCCGCTTTTTTGCGGCGGCCAGCCATGACTTATTGCAACCATTTAATGCCGCCAGCTTGTTTTGTTCTTTAATGAACGAAAAAGCACAAAGCTCTGAGCTAAAAGCGCTAGCACTCAATATTAAAAACTCATTAGGCAGTGCAGAAGAACTGCTTAGCAGTATTTTAGAATTAACCAAGTTAGATTCTGGCTCATTTAAAGTGCAGGCCAGCGAGTTTGATGTTAGTAGTTTAATAGAGCCGCTACGCAACGATTATTCGGCATTAGCAGCAGAAAAAGGCCTTAAATTTATTGTAAAGCAATGCGATGTACGCATACATACAGATAAAGCACTGTTGCGGCGGGTATTACGTAATTTACTTAGTAATGCCATACGCTATACCGAGCGCGGCGAGGTACGCTTAAAAGTGTTGCTTGAAGATGACAGCCATGTGTCGTTTGTTATTGAAGATACCGGTGTGGGGATTGCCGCAAGCGATCAGCAAAGTATTTATCAAGAGTTTAAGCAGCTGGGCGAAAAGCCCAATGCCGAAGGCCTAGGGTTAGGACTGTCGATCACTAAGCGTATTTGCGACTTACTGCAAATACCTTTGGTTATGGGTTCTGAGCTAGGTAAAGGAACGCAATTTACGCTCACGATGGCATGCACAGTAAGTAAAGCGGTACAACCTACTCAGCGGGTAATGCTTAACCCCGATACCGAACTAGGTCGCTTGCGTATTTGGCTGCTTGATAACGATAAAAATGTGCTTGATGCACTTAAGCAACTACTGCAAAACTGGGGCTGCGAAATAGCCACGGCAACTAATTTAGCTGAGCTTGAGCAATTAAAAGCAAGCGCTGCATTACCACAACTACTTATTATTGATTATCAGCTCGATGATGGTGTAACCGGGCTTGAGGTGCTTAATAAGGCGCTGCTTACTAACTTGCCGGTAATTGTAAATACAGCAAATCATGATGAAAGCATACGTGAGCAAGTGCTTGATGCAGGTTATCCGCTATTGTATAAACCGCTAAAAGCACCGGCATTAAAGCGTATGATTAAGCGACTAACCAAGTAAGTTAACGTGTAGTGTTTGTGGGCTAGTTTACTTCTAACTTACCGACTTGCGATAGCTGGTTAAATAAAATGCCAGCTTGGGTGCGGTTATAAACGTTGAGTTTGCGTAAAATAGCAGAAACATGCTGCTTAATAGTGGTTTCTTGAATCGACATTTCAAAAGCTATTTGCTTATTCAGTAAACCGTCGGCAATCATGGCAAGTACGCGGTATTGTTGCGGGGTAAGCTTTTCGAGATTTAGGGCAAAGCTGCTTTGCTCGTCATTAACAACTACGTCGGTTAAATCAATATCTGCGGGCAGCCAAGTGTCGCCATTGAGTACATGGCCAATAGCTTCGCCTATTATATCGAGCGATGATGATTTAGGAATATAACCTGCGGCACCTAAGCTCATAGCTTGTTTTATAATGCTGGGAGTTTCGTTGGCAGAAACCATAATTACTAAAATGTCGGGGTAATGATTACGTAGTTGCGATAGCGCTTGTAGGCCATTAGCACCGGGAATGGTTAAATCTAAAAATATAAGTTCTATTTCTGGGTGTATTTTGAGTAAGGCAAACAGTCCGTCTATGTCGCTGGTTTCTTGTATATGTTCTTCAGGAACGCAGGTTGCGGCTGCTTGGCGTAATGCACTTCTAAACAACGGGTGGTCGTCGGCAATTATGGTATTCACAGCAAAAGACATTCCAAATATTCTCCAATACATTTAGTTATAAGTGATTTTGCACAGTGAAACAAGGTTTGTCTGTTGGGGATAACACAGACAAACCTTTCACATAATAAAGACTAGAAGCGGTAGCCAACAGTTAACGACACAGTACGTGGGTCGCCAAAGTAGCCAATTAAGGTATTATCACCGCCTAAACCAGGCTGGTATTTGCTTACATTCGTTGGATCACTCGGATCGGGTGCTACAAACTGGTAACCGCCAATCATGTATTCTTCATTGGTGAGGTTTTTACCATATACACCAGCGGTCCAATGGCCGTCTGCGCTGTACCAAGTAACGCCTAGATTAAGCAGTCCGTACGCGTCTTGAGTTAGTAGGCTGTCTTCTTCAAATAAGGCGTAATCACCACGGTGGTAGTAATTACCATTAACTACAAAGTCGCCCATATCTGTGTACATGCGGTACGTAGCGCCTAAGTTAAAGGTTAAGTCTGGCGTGTTTGATACGCTAAAGCGATCAGATTTATCAAAGGCTGCGCCGGTATTTGGGTCAAAATCAATTACGTTATCAAAGCTACTGTCTATATAACCAATTGAGGCATTAAAGCTTAGTGACTCAGTAGCAACATAGTTAAGCTCTATTTCTACGCCATCTGATGTTGATTCGCCAATATTACCTAAACGTTGGTTTAAGTCAGATCCGCTGTCCCCTGGGAGTACCGAAATATACTGGCGGTCTTTATGATCAAGGGTAAACAAGGTTATGTTTGCGCGTAAGTTATTATTCCATTCGCTTTTCATACCAAATTCAAATGAATCAACAGCTTCTGGCTTTGCTGCTGGTTCAGGCGTGGTGGCTCTTGGGTTAAATGTACCCGACTTAAAGCCTTGGGCGTAACTGGCAAAAAACATAATATCGTTACTGTATTGGTACTCAACGCCCGCTCTTGGGGTAAAGCGCGACCAATCTTCGCTATCATCTAGTACGGTAGGTACAAGTTGTCCTTCTGGACGAACATAACCTGGGATCCAGCCCGACTCAGGGTAAACAGTGTCGAATATGAGGCCATTATTTACAATCGCTTCTTTGCTGTCTTTGGTATAACGTGCGCCTAGGGTCATTGACCATTTGTTATCAAAGTCGTAAGAGCCTTGAATATAAGCGGCTTTACTTTTTGAGTTACTACAACCACTTACTTCACGAGTTAAACCTGGTAAATTTAAAGATTTACCAAATTCTTCGAGTATGGCTTCAAACTGGCCACACGACTCGCCATCGTAGTAATACAAGCCCGACACTAATTTATAGTTATCGCCTTGATGATTTAGCTGTATTTCGTGAGTGGTTTGCTCATCTTCATATATAGCGGGTACATCAAAAATACGCTTTGAGGTGTTATCAAAGTCGATATTGGTTGGCGAGTAACCATCTCGGCTGGCGCCAACATATTTAATGCTTGTGCTGTCACTCATATCCCAACGTGCGGTAAAACTATAACCTTCAAGCTCTACTTCGTTCCAGGTAGGTAAGCTGGTGTAAGAGTCGTATACGCTGTCGGGTACTGGAGCGTCAGTGAGTATACTAGGTAGTAAACGATAGCCGCCTTTTGAGTTTGAGGTGTCTTTGGTTTTATCCCAAGCAAGTTTAAAAAATAAGTCATCTGTTGGCGTGTACTCTAGGGTAACGCGGGCTGCGGTTACGTCTTTGTTGTAGTTTTCACGATCTTGATTGGTTAAATCTGAGGTTAAAAACTCACCAAAGCCATCGCGGTTTAAAGTAGCAAAACCAAAGCCAACATAGAGCTTTTCATCAATAAGCGGTAGTTGCCCGGTAACTTTTAGATCTTTTTGACCATAACTACCTACCGTGCCTTTAATGTTAAGGGTTGCATCGCCATCCATTTCTTTGGTGACGTATTTAATTGCGCCGCCAATAGTGTTTTTACCATATAGCGTGCCTTGCGGGCCGCGTAGTACTTCAATTTGTTGCACGTCGAGCAGGTCAAGTACCGCGCCTTGTGGACGCGCTATGTATACGTCATCTATATAAATACCTACACCGGCTTCGTATCCCCATAGCGGATCTTGTTGGCCTACACCCCTAATAAATGCAGTAATAGTTGAGTTAGTACCACGGCTAGATTGCAGTGTAGTGTTAGGCGAAAATTGTTGTACTTCGGTCATTACACTAATACCGTTTTCAGCCAGTTCTTGTGCGCCAATAGAGGTTACTGCTACCGGTACTTCTTGTAAGTTTTCTACCGTTTTACGCGCCGTTACTTCAATGCGCTCTAGCTCGCCTTTGTTAACTTGGTTAGTTTGTTGTTCTGCTGCATAACTATTTGCACCGATCAGCGCCAATGACACAGCGAGTGTAACGGGTGCGACTTTTTTATTGAGCTTTATCATGTTGATTACCTTTTATTGTTGTGATTAATGCCAACGGAATAAATACCAGCTATTTATTTGCCTATACCTAAGTGCCGTTGTTTAAGCCTCGCCATCGCTAACTACTAAGATTGCTGCAGACCTTTACTCATTGCTCATGTCACCTGTTAACTACTTTAGAAGATTGTTACAAAAAATGAATTAGTACCATAGTGCTATACCTAGGTTAAACCCATATATAACAATGCCTGCAAGCCTAAATATAACTATGTAGTACCATAGTGCTATGTATTTAATTACAAATAAGCAACAATATAATTAACATTACTGCGATGTCACCTCATCTTTGTAATAACAATAACTTTAGGAAAGCTTATGCTGAGCATGATAGGGCTAGTAGGTGGTTTAATACTGCTGATTATTTTAACTTTGCGCGGGGTAAATTTATTTATAGCCGCACCGCTATGCGCGTTACTTGTAGCACTGAGTAGCGACATGGCAATTTTTCCTGTCACGGCCGATATTAATTTTATTAATGCTTATATGGATGGTTTTGCTAGTTTTTTAAGTGCATGGTTTTTTATGTTCTTGCTGGGATCACTATTTGGTAAGTTTATGGAAGACACCGGCGCTGCCGATAGTGTGGCCAGTTATATAGTTGGCAAATTAGGTATGAAACATGCTGTTTTAGCAATAGTGATAGCGTGTGCGGTATTAACCTATGGTGGTGTTAGTTTATTTGTAGTGGCTTTTTCGGTGTACCCGATGGCGCTTAGCTTATTTAAAGACGCAAACCTGCCACGGCGCTTTATTCCGGCTACGCTGGCTTTTGGCTCGGTTACTTTTACTATGACCTCGGCAGGATCGCCCGAAATTCAAAATTGGATCCCAATAAAATATTTAGGCACCTCACCCTATGCCGCATGGGAAGTAAGCCTAGTGGTGGCTATTTTTATGGCGACATTTGGCTATTATTGGCTCAATAAAATGATAAAAAAAGCGCTTGCCAATGGTGAGCATTTTGAAGAGCGTGATGACGATCCAAGCGTGGTTGATCGTAAAAGGCCACACCCTATTACTGGGCTTATTCCGCTATTAGTGGTGCTGCTATTGTCATTCACTTTACATGATACATTACAACAAACCGCGCTTATTATTGCCCTACTAGGTGGCGTGCTGAGTATTATGGTAATTAACTTTAAGTACTTTCATGATCTGGCTGGCGCTGTAAATGTAGGAACAACCGGGGCATTAGTGGCAATAGGAAATACAGCCGCGGTGGTTGGGTTTGGTGCAGTTGCCAAAGTGTCACCAGCATTTACTGCCGCGGTTGAAGTAATGACCCATATGCCAGGTAATGAGCTAGTAGGCGCGGCCGTAGCGGTAAGTGTAATAGCGGGGCTAACGGGTTCTGCCTCAGGAGGGCAAGTTATTGCATTACCACTGGTTGCTCCAGGATATATAGATATGGGGGTTAACCCAGAGCAACTACACCGCGTGGTAGCTATTAGTTC
The DNA here is from genome assembly GCF_015864415.1 of Pseudoalteromonas sp. SCQQ13. Lineage (NCBI taxonomy): Bacteria > Pseudomonadati > Pseudomonadota > Gammaproteobacteria > Alteromonadales > Pseudoalteromonadaceae > Pseudoalteromonas > Pseudoalteromonas sp. SCQQ13. The sequence goes on from NZ_JADYXG010000013.1 coordinate 81,706, forward strand.
AGGTGCGCTAGATACCTTGCCGCACAATGGTTATGTAGTTACTTTGATCCGCGCTATTTGTAAAGAAACACATCAGCGTGCTTATTGGTCTATGGCTGCGTTAACAACCGTAGTACCGCTAATTGGGGTTGCATTAGCAATTGGCTTATTTATTTTCTTTTAAGGGATAACAATGAAAACTAAATTAATAATGAGTGTACTGCTGTTAATAGTAAGCACAGTTGCTTATAGCAATGATAAAATAGCGCCTATGTTGGTTGAAAAACAACATTTTACCACTAAAAATTTTACTACTGTGTCGGGAGTTACGCTTAGCCAAGTAGACGTAGGCTGGGAGAGCTACGGTACTTTAAATAAAGCTAAAGATAATGTGGTACTAATTACGCATTATTTTTCGGGCACGTCGCATGCAGCTGGTAAATATAAAGCCGATGATGCCTTGGCGGGTTATTGGGATGCGTTAATTGGCCCAGGTAAAGCAATCGACACTAATAAATACTTTGTAATTAGCTCAGACACTTTAGTTAATGCCAATTGGCACGATCCTAATGTAATTACGACTGGCCCTGCATCAACTAATCCGGCAACAGGTAAACCGTATGGCCTTGATTTTCCGGTAGTGACCATTACTGATTTTGTTGAAGTGCAAAAACGCTTACTCGATAGTTTAGGTATTAACAAACTGCATGCCGTAATAGGTGCCTCAATGGGATCGTTTCAGGCACTGGAGTGGGCGGTACGTTATCCCGAGCAAGTAGAGCGCTTAGTACATGTAATTGGCGCAGCAACCATGGATGCATGGACTGTGTCGGCACTAGAAAAGTGGGCTATGCCAATTCGTTTAGATAAAAACTGGCAGCAAGGTAATTACTATAATAAAGAGCGCCCGCTTGCAGGGCTTACCGCTACGCTACTAAACATTACCCAAGATGCTATGCATCCGCTTATTTATAACGCCAGTTTCCCACATTTTGAGGTGCTAGATGACGGCGCACTGCAAGATATTCGTACTCTACCAAAAGTAAACCAGGTTTTAGAGGCTAGAGCATTAGCTAAAGCTAAGCTACAAGATGCAAACCATGTGTTGTACTTAGTGCGAGCATCGCAGTTATTTACCGCAGGTAGATCAGCCAATTTAACTGATGCCCTAAAAAAGGTGCAGGCAAAAACCTTATTGCTACCTGCCACTAACGATTTATTACTACGTCCCGAAAATGTCCGCAAAATGCACTCAATAATGGATGAACTAGGTAAGGAGGTTACTATTTCTGAAATTGCGGGAGGCTGGGGTCATTTAGATGGGCTGTTTTCGATTGCGCCTAAAGCGCAGCAAATTAGTGAGTTTTTAGCCAACTAGGAGGCCTGCATGAGCAAAACAATTTTAATAACCGGTGCAGCCAGCGGTATTGGCTTATATATAGCACAGCAATTAGCCGTAGCGGGTCATCATATTATAGTAACCGACCTAAATGCAGCGCACGCAAAAGAAGCGGCAGAAGATATTGTTACTAAAGGCGGAAAAGCCCAAGGTTATGCATTAAATGTGGCCGACAGCGAGGCAATTACCGTTTTTTTTAAGCAGTTACCGCAAGCTGTTGATGTACTTATAAATAATGCCGGCATTCAGCACGTAGCAAAGCTTGAAGAATTTCCGGCTGATAAATGGCAATTTTTGCAGCAAGTAATGCTAGTTGGGCCCGCAATGATGACCCAAGCGGTATTGCCTAAAATGCGGGAACAAAATTTTGGCCGAATTATTAATATTGGCTCTATTCATGCCATGGTGGCCTCTAAATATAAGTCGGCCTATGTGGCCGCCAAACATGGCTTAATTGGCTTTAGTAAAACCATAGCGCTTGAAACAGGAGATGCCAATATAACCATTAATACCGTGTGCCCCGCGTATGTGAAAACTCCGCTAGTAGAGCAGCAAATTGCCGCACAAGCCAAAGAGCATGGTTTATCTGAGCAACAAGTTATCGATACTATTATGCTAGCACCCATGCCTAAAAAAGCCTTTATTGGTTTAGATGAAATACACCATACGGTAACCTTTTTAATGGCTGATGCGGCGCGAAACATTACCGCACAAGCTATAGCAATAGATGGCGGCTGGACCGCACAATAGGAGCTAACAATGGCAGGATTCGATAAAGTAGTAAGCAGTTACAGCGAAGCAATGGCAGGGCTTGAGGATGGCATGACAGTGATTGCCGGTGGTTTTGGCTTGTGCGGTATACCGGAGGGACTTATTGGCCAAATTAAACGCCAAGGTATTCGTAACTTAACTGTGGTGTCTAATAACTGTGGCGTAGATGGTTTTGGTTTAGGCGTGTTACTAGAGGATAAACAAATACGCAAAATGGTGGCCTCGTATGTGGGCGAAAATGCCTTATTTGAGCAGCAACTACTTAGTGGTGAGCTAGATGTAGAGCTTACTCCACAAGGTACACTGGCTGAAAAAATGCGCGCTGGTGGTGCAGGTATTCCTGCTTTTTATACCGCCACTGGAGTAGGCACGCCAGTGGCTGAGGGCAAAGAAACGCGCAATATTAATGGTCGAGACTACTTGTTAGAACACAGTATTACCGGTGACTTTGCCATTGTAAAAGCCTGGAAAGCGGATCGCTTTGGTAATTGTATTTATCGCCATACCGCGATGAACTTTAATCCTATGGCCGCCACCGCAGGTAAGATAACTGTACTCGAAGTAGAAGAAATTGTAGAGCCTGGGGAGTTAGAGCCAAGCCAAATACACACTCCCGGTATTTATATCGATCGGGTTATAAAAGGGGTGTTTGAAAAACGCATAGAAAAAGTGACCACCCAAGCAGCAAAGCAATAAGGAGTAAGCTAATGGCATTAACACGTGAACAAATCGCCAAGCGAGTCGCGATGGAATTACAAGATGGCTATTACGTTAATTTAGGCATTGGTATTCCTACCTTAGTAGCTAACTATGTCCCCGATAATATTGCAGTAATGCTGCAATCAGAAAATGGCCTACTGGGTATGGGGCAGTATCCTGCTGCCGATGCGCTCGATGCTGATATGATAAACGCCGGTAAAGAAACCGTTACTGCCGCCACTGGCGCAGCAATTTTTAACTCAGCCGAAAGCTTTGCGATGATCCGCGGCGGTCATGTTGACTTAACCGTATTGGGTGCCTTTGAGGTTGACCAAAACGGCAATATTGCTAGCTGGATGATCCCCAATAAGTTAATAAAAGGTATGGGCGGTGCGATGGATTTAGTAGCTGGTGCAAAAAACATTATTTGTACCATGACCCACGCTAACAAGCATGGTGAGTCAAAATTACTCAGTGAGTGCAGCTTACCGCTCACCGGTGTGGGGTGTATTAATAAAGTAATTACCGACTTGGCCTTACTGGAAATTAAAGATGGTGCATTTCATTTATTAGAGCGCGCCCCCGGAGTGAGCGTAGAAGAAATTCAAGCGAAAACACAGGGGCGTTTAATTATCCCTAAAAACACACCCGAAATGACATTTTAAATAATAGCTTATTAATTAAGCCCGCATTGTTGCGGGTTTTTTTATAACTTAAAAAGCTACCAATTTATTTATTATAAAACCACTTTAAATATAAAGGCACTATAAATCAAAGAGTAATGCGCGGCTAGTTTTGTCCTTTTTGCGCATGGTTTTTATGCACAAAAAGCGCGTAAAGATCATCAATGCACCTTACCGTCTAAATATTTAGTTAATTTCACGTTAACAATAAGCTGCGCTTTAGATAGCAGTTTGTAGTCGCTTATCTACCTGACAATAAATACACCAACACAGCGTGGAGACAACAATGAAAGCAAGTAACACACAACTCGCTTTGGCAGTAGCTGCCGCATTAGCGAGCACATCAGTTTTAGCCAATAACGATACCGATAAATTACAACAGCAATTAGATGCATTACAAAAAGAAGTCAGTGCATTAAAAAAATCGAGTGGTTTTAATTTAGAGTTTGGTGGACGCGTACAGCTTGACTACAACTATTTTGATGGCGCTTACAATGCAGATAATGGCGGCTCTGGCGGCAGTGATTTTTTTCCGCGACGTATTCGTACTTACGTTGCTAGCGAGCATGGTAATTGGGATCACAAGTTATTACTCGAATTTGGCGAAGGCACAGCTGAAATTGTTATGGCACGTGTACGTTATGCGTTTGATAACGGGCTTAAAATTAAAGCAGGTAAAATTCGCGAAGATATATCGCTTAATGCATTAACCAGCTCAAAACATATCAACACTATTGAGCGTAGTAGTTTAGCAAATACCTTCTCGCCATTTTTTCGTTGGGGTGCATCGGCTTACCAATACTTTAAAGATTCGGGATTTCGCTACGCAGTGGGTGTTTATAAAAATGATGCCTTTGGCGCAACGGGTAATGATGAAAACGACAGGCTAACTTTGGCTGCAACAGGGCGCGTAACGTGGTCAAGTGCTGCACCGGGTGATGTGATTCATTTAGGGGCGTGGCATTCATATCGTGATATGGGCGGCAATGAATTAGGTGCGCGTTTTGCTCGTGGAGAAGTTCGCGAAGCTAATACTAGGCTTGTTGATTATGCCGCTGGTGGCGTAACCGCAGCACTTGATAGCTTATCGCAAAGCGGACTTGAATTTGCTTACCAAGCAGATTCTTTAACCCTTGAAGCTGAATATGCAAGCCGCTCGTTAAACGCAGTTAATAGCGCAGACTTGCTAGATGGCGAGCGCTTTGATGGTTTTCATGTATCGGCAAGTTACTTTTTAGGTGGCGAGCAGCGCCAATACAAAGCAAGTTCAGCATTATTTGTACAACCTAAAAACATTAAAAATGCATGGGAGTTAGTTGCGCGTGTTTCACAAATGGATGCAACTAGCAGCTTACAAGGGACGCAAGCAACTACTTATACATTAGGCACATCTTATTACATCAGTAGCGATATTAAGTTTATGGGCAACCTTATTTACAGTGATGTGACAGGCCCTGGTACTACAGCTTTGGTAGGCGATGAAGACTCTGGTATGGGCTTTAGTGCGCGTATGCAGTATTTATTTTAAGGAATCATACAATGAAATTATTTAAGTCACTTAAATCACTAAAAACCACAGTACTTGCAGCATCGCTGGTACTTAGCAGCCCATTTGTAATGGCCGACATTCACTTTTTAGTACCTGGCGGCCCTGGTGGCGGTTGGGATACAACAGCACGTGGTGTAGGCGAAGGTTTAGTTAAGTCAGGTATTGAAGATAATGCGTCTTTTCAAAATATGTCGGGTGGCGGCGGCGGTCGTGCTATTGCTTACTTAATTGAGTCGGGCACTAAAAAGGGCGATATTTTAATGGTTAACTCAACACCTATCGTATTGCGTGCATTAACTGGTCGCATTCCTTATAGCTACCGCGATTTAACTCCTGTTGCCAGCATGATTGCCGATTATGGCGCATTTGTGGTGCGTAACGATTCGCCATTTAAAACGTGGCAAGATGTTGTTAAATCAATCAAAGAAGATCCAAGCTCAGTAAAGGTAGCGGGCGGTTCTGCGCGTGGCAGTATGGATCATTTAGTTGCAGCGCAAGCAGTTAAAGCGGCGGGTATTGATGGTCGACGTTTACGTTATATTCCTTACGACGCCGGTGGTAAAGCAAAAGCTGGATTACTATCAGGCGAAGTTAACTTACTTTCTACCGGCTTAAGTGAAGCACTAGAAGTAGCTAATGGTGGTCAAGCACGCATTTTAGCGGTTACCTCAGGTGGGCCGTTACCGGATTACCCAGAAATACCTACCCTTAAATCTCTTGGTTACGATATGGAATTTGTAAACTGGCGTGGTTTTTTTGCAGCGCCGAACTTACCTGCTGAAAAATTGGCAGAGTACACCAAAAAACTGCGCAAATTACAAAGTACTCCTGAGTGGGAAGTTGTCCGTGCACGTAACGGTTGGTTAAATTTATTCCAAGAAAAAGAGCAGTTTATTAAGTCATTAGAAGCGCAAGAAGCGCAGCTTAAAGTAGTGATGGAAGAGCTTGGCTTTATCCGTACATTGCAATAATCGAGGTTTAAAATGATGAATCGCGAATTACTAGGGCCAAGTTTATTCTTGGCGCTATTTACCCTGTACGCCGTTGTTGCATGGCAAATTCCACTTTTACCGTTTGAAGAATACGAAACGGTTACTTCTGCAACTCTACCTAAAGTATATGCCGCGTTTGGTATTGTGGTGTGTTTACTTGCTATTGCTACAACATTACTTAAACCAAGCGAAAAAGAAGCTACCGATGAAAACCTCGAAAAATCACATGTACTGCGTACTATTAGCTTATTAGTGCTAATGGTGATTTATAGCGCCATGTTAGAGCCGGTTGGGTTTTTAATTTCGACCAGTACATTTTTGTTAGCAGGCTTTTTTGTAATGGGTGAAAGGCGCAAAGGTATTTTATTATTTGCATCGATTCCGGTTGCTGTGGTGTTTTGGTTTTTAATGACTCAAGTGCTAGGTATTTACTTAGTTCCGGGCGATTTGTGGAGTTAAATTATGTTTGATGGAATTATGCTTGGTTTGTCGACCGTGCTCGACTTTAATAATTTAATGTATGTGATTGCTGGCTGCCTAGTGGGCACTTTTATTGGTATGTTACCGGGGTTAGGGCCAATTACTGCGATTGCATTAATGATCCCGATTACTTATAGCATAGGTGCCGACTCAGGCATGATTTTAATGGCAGGTGTTTATTATGGTGCCATTTTTGGTGGTTCTACTTCATCTATTTTAATTAACGCACCAGGGGTTGCGGGTACGGTGGCATCCTCCTTTGATGGCTACCCACTGGCAAAACAAGGCCATGCAGGTAAAGCATTGGCAATTGCTGCCTACTCCTCCTTTATAGGGGGCACTATCGGCGCTATATTGTTAATGGTTGCCGCACCTTTATTAGCTAAAGTATCGCTGAGTTTTCAATCACCAGATTATGTAGTGCTGATGTTTTTAGGCTTAACCGCAATTGCAGCGTTTTCTAATAAAGGACAATTTTTAAAAGCGATGATGATGACGGTATTTGGGCTAATGCTTGCTACTGTTGGCATCGATCCTTCATCGGGCACCGACCGATTTACTTTTGGCCAAGCGGACTTACTTGATGGTATTAGCTTTTTATTAGTGGCTATGGCAACCTTTGCATTAGCAGAAGCGTTAGTTAACGTAGTAAAACCAGAGAAAAAAGACGCCAAAAATATTAACGATTCAGATACGCCGCAAATAGGTTCAACTAAGTTAACTAAAAGCGAGATTAAAGAAATAGCGCCAGTGATTGGTCGCTCGTCTATTTTGGGCTTTATTGTCGGTGTGTTACCGGGCGCAGGCGCAACTATTGCAAGTTTTATGGCTTATGCAACCGAGCGCAACTTAGCACCGAAAGGCTTAAAAGAAAAATTTGGTAAAGGCTCATTACGTGGTTTAGCTGCACCCGAATCGGCTAATAATGCGGCATGTACTGGCTCATTTGTACCTTTGTTAACGCTAGGTATTCCGGGCTCAGGTACTACGGCTATTATGCTAGGGGCATTAATTGCCTATGGTATACAACCAGGGCCAATGCTTATGCAAGAAAACCCCAGTGTTTTTTGGTCTGTTATTGTTAGTATGTACTTTGGTAATATAGTGCTGCTTATTTTAAACTTACCGCTTATTCCTTACTTTGCAAAAGTATTAGCTATGCCCAAATCGGTACTCACAGTAATGATTTTGTTCTTTAGCTTAATTGGTGTGTATTTGGTGTCTTTTAATACCTTTGACTTATTTATGATGGTGGGATTTGCCTTAGTGGCGTTGGTATTACGATTATTAGCTTTTCCTATGGCACCTTTATTACTCGGTTTTATTTTGGGTGATATGATAGAACGTAATTTCCGTCGCTCTATGATGATTTCTGATGGTTCATTGAGCTTTTTATGGGATCGCCCACTTACATTGAGTATATTTGTTATTTCAATTTTAGTGCTTTTATTTCCGTTAAAAGATTACTTAATGCAGCGCCGTGCAGATAAAGCTGCGCTTCAAGAGCAGGCTTAACAGAGTCATAAAATGAAAAACACCAACCCGCTAAGCCCATTGCAACATATGGTTAAAAAACCTAAACGCCTAGAAACTCGGCTAATTATTTGGGTAACCGGTTTATGTGTATTACAAGCATTGTTGTTTGGCGCGTTGGTGTATCAGCTTACGGCGCAAAGCTTACATAGTCACATTGGCGACAAAGCATTGGCCGTTGCCAGCAGTATAGCCTCACGCGTTGATGTTATAAAAGCACTGCAAAATCCAAAAGATTTATTGGCTATTAACGAGGAAGTAGAAGAAATAAGGCAACTCACTGGAGCCGACTTTATTGTTATTGGCGATGAAAATGCATTGCGTATTGTGCATCCTGATGAAAAGAAAATTGGCAAGCGTATGGTGGGTGGCGATAGCCAAGCTGCATTAAAGGGTGAGCGCTATATTTCGCTTGCCCGTGGCAGTTTAGGAGAGTCAATTCGCGGTAAGGTGCCTGTTTATTCGAATAATAACCAAATAATAGGCTTGGTATCGGTCGGGTTTTTAGTGCAGTCAATTGACCCTCTTATACGTTCTCGCAGTATTGAGATTTTAATTTGGGGCTTAGTGGTGGTGGGCTTAAGTATTGTGGTGGCTATTTATATTGGTCAGCGGGTGCGAAATGCTATTTTTGGTTTACAGCCAGATGAGATTGCGCGGTTGTTTTCAGAACAAAATGCTATTTTAAATACGGTGCGTAACGGTATAATTGCGCTCGACCCCGAGGGGAATGTACGTAAGTTGAATCAACGTGCTTGCGAAATTTTAGATAAACCTCTTGCTTATACTCACCAATCCCTCACGCTTGCTGATTTACTTCCTGAGCATGCTGAATTTTTGCTGCGTAACCAGTCACGCGAAATAGTAGGGTTTGAACTATTTGCCGCCGATAAACGAATAATATTATCGCGCTTTGCTTTGCAGGTACAAGGCCAAGCCGATGGCATTTTACTTAGTATGCGCCCCTCTGATGAACTCGAATATTTAAGCCAACAACTTACTAAAGTGCAAGCGTTTGCGGAGCTGTTAAGAGTGCAAACTCATGACTATTCAAATAAGCTCAATTTAATTGGGGCGTTAGTGCAAATGGGCAAAAATGAGCAAGCGATTGAAATTATAGGTCAAGAAAGCCAAGGATCGCAGGCGCAAATACATAACTTGTTAGAGCGAATACAAGATCCTGTGCTTGCAGGTTTGTTAGTTGGTAAATACCATAAAGCAAGAGAGTTAAATGTGGTGTTAACGCTTAACCCTGATAGCTTGCTTGGTGAAATAACTCGCAAAGATATTTTAGAGCGGGTGGTATCTATTTTAGGTAACCTAATCGACAACGCGATTGATGCGGCCATTCGAGCATCAGATACTCGTGCTGCTAAAGTGCGGGTAACGGTTGATGAAACCAGCAAAACGCTACTTTTTGATGTAGAAGATAGCGGTTTTGGTTTAGGACCTGATCATAATGTGATATTTACCCCACAATATAGCTCTAAGTCGGGGGCGGAACATGGAATTGGTTTGTATTTAGTTAAAACTAATTTAGATTCGTGCGGTGGGAGTTTAGAAATAGGTGAATCAGATCTACTGGGTGCGCGCCTCAGTGTTTATATCCCCAAATAATAAGAGTAATAAAACATGACGTACTCAGTAGTGATAGTGGAAGATGAAGTAGAGGTTGCGCAGTTATTAGCACAATATTTACTGCTACCCAATGGTGTTGCAGGAAACAACACACCCAAGCAAAGTCTCAGGCAAGGGCAGTATCAGGTAGTGGGCATTGCCGGTAACTTAGCTACGGCAAAGGCTTTGTTGCAGGCAGTTAATCCAGATTTAGTGTTACTTGATATTCATTTGCCCGACGGTAACGGCTTAGACTTATTGAGTGATTTGCGCCGCTTAAACATAAAAAGCGAAGTGATGTTGCTCACAGCGGCAAAAGAAGTGGAAATACTCGAAAAAGCAATGCAGTTAGGCGCCAGTGACTTTTTAGTAAAACCACTCATGTTAAGTAGGTTAGATCAAGCTCTGGCACGTTTTGAAGCTCGCCAACAATGCTTTTCGGCTGCTGTTGAGGTGACGCAGTCTATGGTTGATACCCTATTTGGTTCAAAAGAGCGTGTTAGTACCACAACACGCTTACCCAAAGGAGTCGACTCGCTTACCTTAAAAAAAATAATAACTGCATTTAATGAACATAAAGAAACAGCATTTACAGCTCAGCAAATGGGTGATTTAGTGGGTGTAAGCCGATCGACTGCTCGCCGATATCTAGAATATATGCTTGAAGCGGGGCAGGTTAGAGCTGATCAAAGCTATGGTAGTATTGGTCGTCCAGAGCGTTGCTATAAAATATGCCAATAAAATAAAGAGTACAGAGTAAGGTAAGGCCTCATTAGGTAAATAGATCGCTCGCTCGCACTACAAAAAATAGCTATTTCAAAGGATGGATCATTTTTTTTATATAATTGGCTGCATTTTAAGCGACTTCTATGGTGATGTTCGCTTTAAGTGATGTTATACTCTGGCCGAATAATTTTTCGACTTTATTAAGAGTAAACTAATGGCAGATTTATCGAAGTACAGAAACATTGGTATTTTCGCGCACGTTGATGCGGGTAAAACTACCACCACTGAGCGTATACTAAAGCTTACTGGTCAAATCCACAAAAGTGGTGACACGCACGATGGCACATCAGTTACAGATTTCATGGATCAAGAGTCTGAGCGCGGTATTACTATTCAGTCTGCGGCTGTAAGCTGTTTCTGGAAAGATCACCGTTTTAACGTTATCGATACTCCTGGACACGTTGACTTCACTGTTGAAGTTTACCGTTCACTTAAAGTATTAGATGGCGGCATCGGTGTATTCTGTGGCTCTGGTGGTGTTGAACCACAATCAGAAACTAACTGGCGTTATGCGAATGAGTCAGGTGTAGCACGTGTTATTTTCGTAAACAAATTAGACCGTATGGGTGCTGATTTCTTCCGTGTAACTAATCAAGTACAAAAAGTACTTGGTGCAACTCCATTAATCATGACTTTACCAATCGGTAGAGAAGATGAGTTTGTTGGTGTTGTTGACGTTCTAACCAAGCAAGCATATGTTTGGGATGCGACTGGTCTTCCAGAGAACTACACTATTGAAGACGTTCCTGCAGACATGGTTGACCAAGTTGAGGAATACCATGAGTTACTTATCGAAACTGCTGTTGAGCAAGACGATGAGCTACTAGAAACGTACATGGAAGGTGTAATCCCTTCAATTGAAGATGTGAAGCGTTGTATTCGTAAAGGTACTCGTGACCTTGCTTTCTTCCCAACATACTGTGGCTCAGCATACAAAAACAAAGGTATGCAGCTTATTCTTGACGCAGTTGTTGATTACTTACCATCTCCTACAGAAGTTGATCCTCAACCTCTTATGGATGAAGAAGGTAATGAAAACGGCGAATTCGCTATCGTATCTACAGACCTACCATTTAAAGCGTTAGCATTCAAAATAATGGATGACCGTTTTGGTGCGTTAACATTCGTACGTATTTACTCAGGTAAACTAAACAAGGGTGACACTATCCTTAATGCGTTTACTGGTAAAACTGAGCGTGTTGGCCGTATGGTTGAGATGCAAGCAGATGACCGTAATGAATTAGCTAGCGCACAAGCTGGTGACATCATTGCTATCGTAGGCATGAAAAACGTGCAAACTGGTCACACATTATGTGATCCTAAGCACCCAGTAACACTTGAGCCAATGGTATTCCCAACTCCAGTAATCTCGATTGCTGTACAGCCTAAAGATAAAGGCGGTAATGAGAAAATGGGTGTTGCTATCGGTAAAATGGTTGCAGAAGATCCATCTTTCCAAGTTGAGACTGATGAAGATTCAGGCGAAACTATTCTTAAAGGAATGGGCGAGCTTCACTTAGATATCAAAGTAGATATCCTTAAGCGTACTTACGGTGTAGACCTTATTGTTGGTCAACCACAGGTTGCTTACCGTGAAACTATCACTAAAGAAATTGAAGATAGCTACACGCATAAGAAACAGTCTGGTGGTTCTGGTCAGTTCGGTAAAATTGATTACCGTATTAAGCCAGGCGAAGTTGCTTCTGGTTTCACGTTTAAATCATCTGTTGTTGGTGGTAACGTACCTAAAGAATTCTGGCCTGCAGTTGAGAAAGGCTTTAAGTCAATGATGGGCACTGGTGTTCTAGCTGGCTTCCCAGTACTTGACGTTGAAGTTGAGCTTTTTGATGGTGGCTTCCACGCAGTGGATTCATCAGCAATCGCGTTCGAAATCGCTGCTAAAGGTGCTTTCCGTCAATCTATCCCTAAAGCGGGTGCACAACTTCTTGAGCCAATCATGAAAGTTGACGTGTTCACGCCGGAAGATCATGTAGGTGACGTAATCGGTGACCTTAACCGTCGTCGTGGTATGATGAAAGACCAAGAGCCTGGTTTAACTGGCGTTCGCATTAAAGTAGACGTACCGTTATCAGAAATGTTCGGTTACATCGGTTCATTACGTACAATGACATCAGGTCGTGGTCAGTTCTCTATGGAGTTCTCACATTACGCACCATGTCCTAATAACGTTGCTGAAGCTGTAATCGCTGCAGAAAAAGAGAAAAAAGCTGCTAAGTAATTAGCACCTTAACTCTTTAAAAAAACCCGCACATGTTGCGGGTTTTTTATTGCCCATAATTTATTGCATAAAGCGCACTGTTAATTACCTAATGGTATAAAAGTTACAAATAATTAAAATAAAAAATTAGTAAAACATATTTATAAACAACTAGTTGACATTGTTTTTGTCATTACTAAATAAGTAGTAGTAACAATTGAAATAGGCTCAGTGCTGATGTAGGATTCGCGAGAACAAGCCTCAACTGAGGATAGATTGCATATGTGGAAGTCTCCAAGTGGGATATTGATTATATTTATTTTTATATAAGACGTTTACGAACATGATTAAGTTAGTGCCTAATTGGTCTCTACAACTGTTTAAATATATTACTGTTATAGGCTTATTTCTTTTAATACCTATATTTTCCACCGTTACTTTTAGAGTGGCGATAATCGTGTTGATACCAACACTACTCACATTTTTTATTGTTAGTAAGATGAACTTACAGCTATTACATTGCTACAAGCCTGGCATATGTTATAAACGAATATTTGGTGAGCGTTATATTAGTAGAGAAGAGATAAAATCTATTTCCTTTAAGTCATTTTTTATTAATACTATTTTTAAAGTATCTCTATTAAATGGTAGAAGTATATATTTTTACAATTGGAGATTAGATGAGAAAACTCGTACTGCCATTTATAAATTATACAGTGATAAAGTAATTGGTTAATTATCTATAATTACGAGCTTGCTTTGTTTTGTAAATATAACCTAATCTAGTAATAAAAAAGGAGCTATTTGTAGCTCCTTTTTTATTTTAAAGTGTGGCGCTAGCTAAGCTTTTTAATTAGCTTTTCTTTTAGCGCTTTCATCTTTGGCGAGCGTGACTTATTAAAGCTTTGTATTGGCATGGTAACCAAGTGCTCTTTTGGCAATGCGGGTATAGTTAAAGGGCATTGCCCTGCGGTGGGTACCGAAATCTCTTTAAGGTGCACTTTAAGTGCCTCTAGCATGGTATCGTTATCTACTTCACTAGGGCAGATAAATATACCTAGATTTCTGAGTTTAACCCCCAGTTTTATACTGCTTGAATAACGCACTATAGGTGCAGCTAGTACTAAACCTAGTAATATAGGTGATAGCCACCAAAAAAATACCGGCGTGAAGTAATACGCTGTGCTACCCCAAGCAATAGCGACCAAAGTAGAAAATAACGTATAACTAAACGCTTCTTTCCATGGCACCATACGGCCTTCTCGTGGTTGAGCATCCCACTTAACTTTTTTGCCTAAAAACACACAAACAACAAAATAAGCATGAAACACCATCATTAATGGAGCCATGACAATAGCAAAAACTGTTTCTATAATTGCGCCTAACGTAAGCTTAATAGCACCACCGAAGCGGTTTTTTCTGTGCACCAAGGTTACGATTATACCCATTAGTTTTGGTAGCAATAAAATAACAATAGTAAGATAGAGCAGAGCATCAATTAAATCGGTTTTAGCTATTTGCCAAGTAGGGAACAATTGATAAGCGCGGTTAAAATAAACGTCGCTATTTAAAGCACGTGTTACGGCATCAACCGTACTTAACGCGAGCATAAGTAACCATATTAATGACGAAATATAAGCGGTAGCGCCAAGTAAAAAGTGAAATTTGCTCATCAGCTTTAACTTTGGTGACGGGAGTAATCCAATGTGTTGAATATTACCCTGTACCCAACGTCTGTCGCGCACGGCATAATCTAAAATATTACTTGGGACTTCTTCATAGCTGCCTTCAATATCTGCAAGTAGTAATACTTCCCAATTTGCACTGTGTAGTAATGATGCTTCTACAAAGTCATGGCTGAGTATTTCACCACCAAAAGGAGCATTGCCTTTAAGTGTGGGTAAACCACAGCAGTCAATAAATGCGCTTACTCTAATTATGGCATTATGGCCCCAGTAGTTTGCTTTATCGGTTTGCCAAAATGCCGATCCTGTTGCCAGCATAGGGCTATAAAGTACCGAAGCAAACTGTAAAAAACGACCAAAAAAGGTATCTTGGCGTACCGGAATAGGAATGGTTTGAATAAGTCCTACTTGCGGGTTGTTAATCATGCTTGCCGTTAGCTCTAGCATGCATTTACCTGTCATAACGCTGTCGGCATCAAGCACAATCATATGATCGTACTGGCTTCCCCAGCGCTCACAAAAGTCGGTTAAATTACCTACTTTACGGTGTTTATTATCTTCGCGGCGACGATAAAACAACTGCTTTGATGTCTCGCCTAGGCGCTCACACAAAGCATGCCAAGCACTTAGTTCATTTTTAGCTATTGTTGGATCTTGTGTATCACTGAGTAAATAAAAATCAAAGTTGGCTAATTCCCCAGTCTCTTTTAATGACTGTAAGCTCACTTCAAAGCCTGCAATAACACGGTGTGTATCTTCGTTATAAATAGGCATTACTATGGCAGTTTTTTGCTGAGAAAATGCCTGACTATCAAGCTTTATAGGTTTTATGCGCCTAAGGGTAAGCGGATCAATACGCAGTAACTGCAGTACAAACCCTATAGTACCACTACAAAATGCGGTAACAATCCATGCAAAGGTAATTGAAAATAATGCCAGCAAAGCATATTCAAGTGGTGTCATACCATTTGAGTTTAAAATTTCAAACATAATAGAGATGCCATACGCAGATATACCAATTGCGGCAATGGCAAATAACCAAATACGAAGTGCCTTAAAGGGCATAGATATTTTGGTGGTTTGTTTACTTGATGTCATTTGGATACCAAACATAACTCCATACCTCGCTAATTTCTTTATCATGCAGCTTTAACGATAAGCGCATGTCTACAGGTTTGCCGTTTTGTGGAGCTATTTTAAAAGCAACTCGCCAGCCTAATGAATCAGGTAATTTTTGCACAGTTACATCTCTAACCTCACCCGTTGTTAATTGGATGTCGGCATTTAAATTTAACTTTTCTGAAAGCTTATTTATATCAGGCCCAGCAAAATCAACCGTAAATTGGCGATGGCTTTTAGGTGGCGGATTATCTTCACCCGGTAATGCCGCGCTACCAATGCGAGTGCGAACTGCGCGTGCCTTATCATGCTGAGTTAAGTAAGCATTAAAGGTGGTCATTTTATAGCTTAGCTTTAACGAATCGCCTGCTTTAAATGGTTTTTCAGGTACCCAGTAGCTCACTATGTTGTCGTTTGTTTCTGTATCTGTCGGTATTTCTACCAGCTCTACTCGACCATTTCCCCAGTCACCTTCAGGCTCTATCCACAGGCTAGGGCGGTTGTGATAATGCGCTTCAATATCAAAGTAATTATTAAATTCACGATCACGTTGCGCTAAGCCAAATCCCTTAGGGTTCTCGTATGAAAAAGAGGTTACGCTAAGTTGCGACGGATTATTAAGCGGACGCCAAATCCAGTTGTTATCCTGAGATTGGGTTAACAGTCCGTCTGAGTCATGCACTTCTGGGCGGTAATCGTCAAAAAACTTAGTGCTGTTTTCGCCGTGATAAAACATGCTTGTTAGTGGTGCTACGCCTAATTTTTTCACGTCTTTACGGGCAAAAATTTGCATATCTACTTTAACGCTGGTGTTGGTGGTAGGGTCAATACTAAACTTATAAGCGCCGGCAACCGATGGGCTATCAAGCAGTGCAAAAATGATAATGTTAGTTTGTTCTGGCTGTGGTTTTACTAGCCAAAACTCTTTAAACACAGGAAACTCCTCACCAGACGCTTCAGCAGTATCAATTGCTAACCCTCGCGCCGATAGGCCATACACTTGATTAGGCCCAACAACTCTAAAATAAGAAGCACCTTGAAACACCATTACTTCATCTTTGTACTCAGTGGTATTAATTGGGTAATGCAGCCTAAATCCAGCATGGCCTAATTGTTTATTGGCAACACTCTTGGCTATTTCATCTTTTAAAGGTGCTGCAGTACCATCGTACTGATAAAAGTCAGTACTAAACGGCAAACGGCTAAGTTTAGAATCGCTATCAACTGTATTAATTGTTACTGGTGTTTTATATAAAAAGCCGGGGTGAAACAACTGTAGCTCGTAAAGACCTTCGTCTTTCCACATTGACTTGTCTTGTTTAAAACGAATAGAGCGATAATCTTGATACTCAATATTATTTAGCGCATCTAGCTCGATGTTTTTAGGGGCAATATACTCCTCACTCGCTAATTTTTGAGCGCGGGCGCTGATCACATCAAATAAACTGTCTTGCGGGATGGCAACGTCAAGCGTAGCGGAAAATGCTTGCTGAGCTGAAAAAACAAGAAACAAGCTAAGTAATGGTACTGAGGCTTTTTTCCATGTTGATATTAGGTGAATTGGTGCTTTCATTTTCGTTCCTTTATAAAAACATGACTTATTTTTACAGTTAAGATTAATATCGATTTATTAATTTGTTTCATTGGTACTTTTAATAATAAACGTATAAAAAGGCTCAAGTATGCTTTGTTGTTTTCAGGCTAAATACGAGAGTGAGTAGATTTAGTACGGATAGTACACAAAGTTTACTGAAGCTTGTCTGAATTACATTTGTATATATTAGGTTTTAATTGGTACAAAATTAATCCCAATTAAATAAAGCAAAGAGGAGGGCTAATACTGGTTATGTAGGTAGCAGTTTTTGTTGAGTTATAGCAGCGTAAAAATGATGTAGCACTATTTAAGTTTGTAATTAAAAATAAAGTAAGGCGGGCTTGTTGCCCGCCTTGTAAGGCTTACTTTTTAGCTAAGTATTGTGCAGCTTGCTTAGCAAAATAGGTAAGAATACCGTCGGCGCCAGCACGTTTAAATGCCAGTAGCGACTCCATAATAGTGGCCTCTTCAGCTAACCAGCCGTTATCAATCGCAGCTTTGTGCATAGCGTATTCCCCACTTACTTGATAAGCGAAGGTTGGCACGCCAAACTCATCTTTAACTCGACGTACAACATCCAAATATGGCATGCCAGGTTTAACCATTACCATGTCGGCGCCTTCTTGCAAATCAAGCGCGACCTCGCGAATGGCTTCGTCAGAATTAGCTGGATCCATTTGATAGGTTTTTTTATCAGCACCCTTTAAGTTACCGGCAGAGCCTACCGCGTCTCTAAATGGGCCATAATAGCTTGAGGCGTATTTAGCTGAGTAAGCCATAATGCGAGTGTGAATGTAGCCATCGGCTTCAAGTGCCTCGCGAATAGCGGCAATTCTGCCATCCATCATGTCAGAAGGGGCAATAACGTCAGCACCTGCTCGGGCGTGCGACAGTGCTTGCTTAACTAGTATGTCAGTTGTGATGTCGTTAATTACATAGCCACTTTCATCAATAATGCCGTCTTGTCCGTGGGTGGTAAATGGGTCTAGCGCGGCATCAGTAATTACACCTAACTCAGGGAATGCTTCTTTTAATGCACGTACTGTACGTTGTGCTAAACCATCATCGCTATACGCTTCTTCAGCATGTAATGACTTTTTGTCGGCCGGTGTTACCGGAAAGATAGCAATGGCGGGCACACCGAGCTCAACCAGTTCTTTGGCTTCTATAAGTAGTAAGTCAATTGATAAGCGCTCGATACCGGGCATTGATTCAATTGCTTCACGACGGTTTTTACCTTCGAGTACAAATACCGGATAAATAAGATCATTAACGCTAAGCTGGTTTTCAGCCATAAGACGGCGTGAAAAATCATCGCGGCGCATTCTGCGCATGCGAGTATATGGGAAAAGATCTAGACCAGATTGGGCCATATTTATACGCTCCTACTTTGGGATTGTGGGATTGGAAAATTAATCACTTGGTTACGACCATGCTGCTTGGCAAAATACAGTGCTTTGTCGGCACGTTCGGTAAAAATTTCAGGATTATTTATATCTTCAGCAACGCTAGTATACACTCCCGCGCTGATTGTAAATGAAATAGTAGTGCCAGCCACATGCACATTATTAGTAGCAATAGCGTGGCGAATTTTTTCAGCAATGGCTATCGCGCCATCATTTTGGGTATTGGGCAATAGCACCACAAATTCTTCGCCGCCGTAACGTGCTACTTCATCAAGCGGGCGTTGTAATTGCTTTTTAATAGTATCAGCAGCAGTACGAATAACCTGATCGCCAGTTAGGTGGCCATAGGTATCGTTTATTACCTTAAATTTGTCTATATCAAGCATAATAACACTTAATGGTGTTTGTTCGCGACGCGAGCGGCGCAACTCCATCACTAATTTTTTATCAAAAAAGCGCCGGTTTTTAATACCAGTTAAGGGATCTTCCATGTTTAGCTGTTCAAGCTCACGGTTTTTTTCTTCTAGTTCTCTTAGTGTTACTTGTAACTCAAAAGTACGCTCATCTACTTGTGTTTCGAGCTCTTGACGCACGCTTTCTTGTAAAGATAGCCGCTCATGTAATAAGGCATCTTGGGCAGCACTTTTGGCTATTAAGGTTTGTTGAGTAGTTACTTGTTCATCGCGCTGTAAAATAAAGAGTTTCATTACCGCATATCCAAGGGAGAAAGCGCAGCTAAGAGAGCAAATAAACACAAAAGCCACTCTACTGTTTGTAAATATATAAAGCCCTGAAACAGTAATAATAAAATAAACAATTGCGGCTAAAAAGCTGCATAAAGCTAGCAAAAGTGCTTTTTGGGGTTCTGATGGGTTTTGGCGAATACAAAGTAAGGTTGTTACAACATAGTAGCCTAAAACAATGGGAGTGGTAATAAGGCAAAATAAGGTGACAACAAGTGTGGGAAAAAGCCAAATAAACGCAATAAGCAGTGCATATATAGCTATTATAATTTTTTGCACTTTAAACCATGTAACGGTTTTAGGCTGACATACCTGTTGCTGTAGAGGTAAGAAAAGTACAGTTATCAGCATTACCAACATGGGGATCATAAGTTGTACTGTGCTCGCAGAACGTGTGTGGATGAAACTAAAGCCACAAATAAAATATAATAAGATGCTGAGCATTAATGTTATAGCGCCCGTGTAAGCAAAGTATTGCTTACGCGAAAAAGCATATAAAATAAGACAGCTAATCGCTAAAGAAAAAACAAAGCCAATTAACAATCCGTAAAGCAAATTAAGCTTACTTTTATATGTAAAGAGCGCATCTGCCTGCCATAAGGTTAAAGGCACGCGTAACCCTGAGCTATTGCTCACTTTAACAATAACAGTGGTATTACTGTGGGCAGGAAGCGTTAATTTTACCAGCAAAGGTTCGTTTTTTATTTGTTGTTGTGGCAGTAAAGGAGGAGCATTAATATTTATTGAGGAGGATCGTCGCTTATCGAGTAAGTGATATACCTGTACTTCATTTAATAGCGGATTATCGATAGAGAGTATTGGCGTTACACGCGTATTGAGCGTATTTTTAATTATAAATTGGATCCAAACAGGGCGTTGTTCAATCCCTAAATTAAGTGGTTTGTTGGTTAACGTTTGCCACTGTTTAAGATCGCTCTGCTGGGCGGTTGCTATGGATGTAGGCGCAAAAGAATAATAAATAGAGTTAATTTTTTCAGATGTAAACTGCTCATCTATCTCTATCGTATTAGCGGCTGCTAAACCAGCAAAAAGGATAGTTAATAAGCTTAATAACACCCCAATAACTTTCATTACTTAGCTTTTAAACCAAAAACATTATAAAAGTTTAGAGTAGTTTGCTGCGCTATTGCCTCAGGAGTAAGGTTATATAATTGGGCAATTGTTTCGCACACATAAGTTAATAATGCAGGTTCATTACGGCGAAATTTAGGCTTTGGGCTAACGGTGCGCGGAATCAAAAAAGGCGCATCAGTTTCTATTAACAGTTTATTAAGAGGGATACTGGGGATTAATTGTTGTAGTTCTTTTCCACGGCGTTCATCGCAAACCCAGCCGGTAATGCCGATATAAAGCCCTAACGCTAAGTAGCTTTTTAATGCCTGAGCGTTACCTGTAAAGCAATGTAATACGCCGCGTACATTAAATTCTTTTAAAATACTGAGCATGTCTTCGCTGGCATCACGTTCATGCAAATATACAGGTAAGTTTAGCTGTTCAGCTAGGGCAAGCTGGCGTCTAAGTACACTTCGTTGTACATCGCGAGGCGAAAAATCACGGTTATAATCAAGGCCGCACTCCCCAATGGCTATAACTTGTTTATGGCTTGCAAGTTGAGTGAGTTGTGTCTCAAGCTCATCAGTAGCCGATTTAGCATCGTGAGGATGTACGCCTGCTGTAGAAAATTGCTGATGCTCTATAGCCAGCTCAAGCGACTGCTCACTGGCTGCTACATCGCAGCCTATAATCAGCATATGCTTTACTCCCGCAGCATTAGCGCGGGCAATAATATCTTGATGCTGTTTATCAAACTGATGGTTAGTTAAATTAACCCCAGCATCAATTAAGCTGTATGGCATTATTGAGTACGTTTAACGCGTATAGAGCGGTTTTGACCTTCTTTTTTTAATAAAAAAGAATTAAATACACCACGACTAATAACCACGTTGTCATCTTCTTTTAGCGTTATGCCGTCAGATCCAATTTGGCGCCATTGTTGGCCGTTTTCTAGAGTAATAATTAACTCACCATAAGCTGCTTCTTTAATGGCTGATACAGTTGAGCTAATAGAGCTGTCATTTTCTTTCGCAATATTTTTATGCTCTAAACCAAACTCTTCTGCTTGTGTTACCGCTACAGCAACAGGTGCGGTGGCTTCTGTATTTGTTGGTGAGAGTGTTTTATTTACAGTAGGCTTGCTCAGCGGTTTACCGGCAACCGTATTATCGTAACAAAGCAGGCGGTTAAAGTCGTTTTCAATAAAGCTACATGCTTGCAGTGCTTGCTCGTTAATAGCTGTGGCTGCAAAAGTCGGTGCGCTTAACAAAACTAATAGTGAGAGTAGTTTTTTGTTCATGTTATTCCTCAGGTTCTTGTTGTGGTTTAGCGGTATAAAATTTAGCTAAAATTAGGCCTAGCTCAAACAAAATAAGCATAGGTAGCGCTAATAAAGTTTGTGACAATACATCGGGCGGTGTTAAAAACATCGCTACTACAAAAACACCCACTACAATATAGGGACGTTTTTCTTTTAAGCTTTGCGTTGTTGTAGCGCCGCTCCAGCACAGCAGCATAATGGCTACTGGAATTTCAAAAGCGACACCAAAGGCAAAAAATAGTTTTAGTACAAACCCTAAGTAGCTACTAATATCCGGTGCTAAGGTGAGCATTGCAGGACCCGCACTGGTAAAAAAGCCTAAAATAATTGGCAGTACTACAAAGTAGCAAAAGGCAATACCACCATAAAACAAAAAGATGCTTGAGGCGAGTATTGGCATTAACATGCGTTTTTCGTGCTTATACAATCCCGGAGCTATAAAACCCCAAACCTGGTGTAATATCCACGGAATAGAGGCAAATAATGCGACAAATAACGTTAGTTTAAAAGGGGCAAAAAATGGCGCTGTGACATCAGTTGCTATCATGGTTGCAGTGCTTGGCAAATGTGAAATTAATGGGGCTGCAACAAATGTATAAATGTCGTTTGCAAAATACACTATTGCAATAAAAATAACTAAAATGCTTAATAGTGATTTAATCAGCCGATCGCGTAATTCAATTAAATGCGCGACAAACCCCGATTTTACTTCCTCAGCCATTATTTTTTATACCATTTAGTAAGTTGACCACAAAATGAGAAATTAATTTCACTTTGTATCATCAATATTTTGCTTATTAGAGGGATCGATTTGATTTTTTTTATAACTGTGGGTCACAGACTGAGCGGCCTGTTGTAGTTCAGTTAGTGAACTTTGTAGTTCAGGACTTAAATCGGTTAAGTTTTGTTGCTCCGCTTTTTTAAGGTTTTCGTGTAATTCGTGCACACGCAACTCTTCGCTCACTTCAGCTTTCACTGAGTTAGCAAGCGACTTTGCAGTTTTTATCCATCGGCTTACCGTTCTAATTGCTACAGGTAAACGCTCTGGACCAAGCACCACTAAACCAACAATTAAAACAACAATTAGCTCCCACATCCCCATGCTAATTAAACCTTGTTATTGTCTTTATTTTTTTCAGTATGGGCAGAATCAAGCGGTGCACTTTCTTCTGATTTTTGAATCTGCTCTGGCTTTTCTTTATCTGTATTTTTTTCGTCAGACATTGCTTTTTTAAAGCCTTTAACTGCTCCACCTAAATCACCACCAATACCGCGTAATTTTTTAGTGCCAAACAAAAGTACAATAATTGCTAATACAATCAATAACTGCCAAAGACTAATACCGCCAAATCCCATGTTTATCTCCCGTTTTCATAATTATAAAGTGTATATTTTAAATACTAATTATACGCCTAAAAACGTAAATAGCACTTAGTTTATGTGCTACGCCATGCTGCTATAAAACCAATAATAGCGCTACTTATAGCGATACTTGCAGCAATTAAATCGTGCTGTAAATAAAATAATGCAGCAATAACCATAGCCGCACTGCTAAACAAACCTAAAACCAAAGGTTTATGAGATCCCTTCGGAGCCTGTACTTGAATTTGTGGTGGGCGTTTTAAGCTTTGATAAATTAGATCGGGCAGCTCTGGCATTTTTTCGGCCCAAAAGGGTAATTGTGCATACATTTGCTTTATAACCGATAACGGACCAACTTGTTGCTTAACCCAGTCTTCTAAAAAGGGCTTAGCGGTTTTCCATAAATCTAATTGTGGATAAAGCTGGCGGCCTAAACCTTCAACATACAGTAAGGTTTTTTGCAGTAATACCAATTGTGGTTGTACCTGCATATTAAAGCGCCTTGCAGTATTAAATAAATTAACCAATACATGACCAAACGAAATTTCAGCTAAAGGCTTATTAAATATAGGCTCGCAGACAGTGCGAATAGCAAATTCAAACTCTTCAATACTGGTGTCGGGCGGTACCCAACCCGAGTCCACATGCAACTGCGCAACTTGGCGATAATCACGATTAAAAAAGGCTATAAAGTTTTCCGCTAAATAGCGTTTATCTTCTTTGTTTAAGGTGCCCACAATACCGCAATCTATACCAATATATTTAGGGTTTTCGGGGTGCTCACGAGAAACAAAAATATTACCTGGGTGCATGTCAGCATGAAAAAAGCTGTCTCTGAACACTTGGGTAAAAAACACTTCAACGCCACGCTCAGCCAGTAGTTTCATATTGGTGTTTTGCGCTAATAAAGCATCAGTATCTGATACCGCAATACCATAAATACGCTCCATTACTAATATATTATGGCGGCTGTAATCGCTATAAACGGTAGGGATGTAAAGCGAATCTGAGTCTTCAAAGTTACGTTTAAGTTGAATGCCGTTTGCACCTTCGCGCATTAAATCAAGTTCATCAAGTAGAGTCTTTTTGTACTCTTTTACTACTTCCACAGGACGCAGACGTTTTGACTCGTGGTGTACTTTTGCTAACACCTTAGCGAGCTTTTCCATTAAGGCTAAGTCGGCGTTAATTTGTTGATTAATGTTAGGGCGGATTACTTTAATAACTACATCTTGCTCTATACCATTTGTGTCAACTAACGTTGCGGTATGTACTTGTGCTATTGATGCCGACGCCAGTGGTGTTTGTGAAAACTCACTAAAACGCTCGCTTATGTCATTAATTTCGAGAGCTTTTTCTATTATTTTTTGTGCAAGTTCGCCGGGAAAAGGTTCAACCTGATCTTGCAAAAATGCCAGCTCTAATGCAATTTCGTGCGGCAGTAAGTCACGACGCGTAGAAAGCATTTGGCCAAACTTAACCCATACTGGGCCAAGCTGTTGTAGGGCTAAACGTAATCGCAGCCCGGCGGGCTTATCTTTATGCTGATTACGCAGCCAAAATAAACTACCTCGGGCTATTTTCGCAAACCAAGGGATTTTATGTTTTGGCACTAACTCATCTAATCCGTAGCTAAGCAGTGTTTTAGTGATGTAATACAGTCGTGCAGTTGACACAAAAAATCCTTAGCGGGTAGTCAAAGTGGTTAGTAAGGCATTAATACGTTGTTCTATAGCAGCAACTTGGCCTTTAAGCTCACGGTTTTGTTGTTTAAATTGTTTAAGCTCTAACGGATGAATGGTAATTGCCAATTCATCTTGGCATAAGCTTGTTAGGGTGCGGCTTAACTGCGTTTTTGCTTTATTGCCGTGTTGCTGGAGCGTTTTGAAGTGTAAATATAATTGCTGTGCGGGAGCATCACCAAGGTGCGATGAAAGCTGCTCAGGCCAATCTATATCTAGTGTTGAAAATGCATTGCTATAGGTTTGAGCTATGTTTAAATCGCCTTGTAAATCAAGTTTGTCTTGGCGAATTAGCTGGGTAAGCATGGCTGGGTTTTTTAGCGCAAGCAGGGTGTTAAGGTCGGCGCTAATCATGCAATCTGCGTCTGTATCACTGGTTGCGCTATATAAATGAAGTTGCTTGTCGCTAAACACTAGCAGCAGCTTTAGCTGAGAGCCCCTAACATCAACGACTAAGCGCTGATGCTTAACTGCTGCCAACTTTCCCGATAGGCTTGTATCGAGTTTAAGTGCTTGATTAAGTATTCGCTCCACGAGCGAAAGTACTAAGTTGGGTAACATAAAAAAATCAGTTGAGGGAGCCTCAGTAGAATTTTTTTCGGTTGCTTGCTCAAGCGCCATAATTATTTACCTTAGTACTTAAAGCCACGATGCAGCGCAACAATACCACCGGTTAAGTTTTGATAAGTGGTTTGCTCAAAGCCTGCATCAGACATCATGCTTTTAAGCGTGTATTGATCTGGATGCATACGAATCGACTCAGCTAAATACTTGTACGATTCGCTGTCGTTTGCCACTAACTTACCCATAGTTGGTAATAAGTTAAATGAATAAAAGTCGTATGCCTTACTGAGTATTTCATGCTCTGGCTTTGAAAACTCTAATACCAGTAAGCGCCCGCCTGGTTTTAAAATGCGGTACATTGAGCGTAATGCTTTGTCTTTGTCGGTTACATTACGTAAACCAAATGCAATAGTGATCAGATCAAAGCTATTATCTGGGAATGGTAAGGCTTCAGCGTTCATTTGCACGTAGTCAATATTGCCAACTAAGCCTAAATTATGGAGTTTTTCACGGCCCACTTTTAACATAGACGAGTTAATATCACCGAGTATAACCTGACCGGTTTCTCCGACTAGTTGGCTAAATTTTGCAGTTAAATCGCCCGTACCACCGGCTAAATCTAAAACATGGTGGCCTTTACGAACGCCAGAGCTGGCTATTGTTTGACGTTTCCATAAACGATGTACCCCAAAAGACATTAAGTCATTCATTACGTCATATTTTGCCGCAACTGAATGAAATACGTCTGCAACCATTGAGGCTTTATCGTTTTCGGCTACCGTTTTATAGCCAAAATGCGTGGTCTTTTGTGGTGTTTCGCTCATCATTAATCTCTATTGTGGTAATGAAGACTAGTGTACTTGATTGTGCCCTGAAGGTGCAATTTGAATATGATTTATCAGCTAATTAATGCTCCGCAGTAAAGCTATTTTGCCCTAAAGAGCGTGCTTTAAATGCCGCATTAGAAGCACTTTTAGTTAATTGCTCAAAGTCAGCTTGTTGTTGCTGTGCAATCCCCAAAGAGAGCTTAATTGCAGGTAATGCCAGCGCGTTTTTTGAGCTGATAAAGCGCAGCTTTGCAACACCAGCGCGTACTTTTTCTGCAATTAAATTGGTTGTTTCACAATCTACGTCGGTAAGTAGCACAGTAAATTGATCTTTTGCAGTACGCCCCGCTAGGCCGCTTTGAAACACATATTTTTGTACTTGTTTAGCCACTTTGCTTAAAATTGCTTCTGCGATTACATCGCCAAAGTTATCAATAAAGTGATCTAAATTGTCTATTTGAATAGCAATAGCACAAACCGGTTTATGTTGATTTGCCCATATTTGCACTTGCTTGGTTAAATAATGGCGTTTATACAAGCCAGTTTGACTATCAATAATATGTTGTTTACGCAGGGTGTTAAGCTGCTTTTTAGTTTTTTCGTGGAGTTGTTTAGCATTACTTAATTGTTGTTTAAACTGTTTGTGTTGCGTTAACAGTGTTGCTGTTTGCTGATCTAGCCTTGTAAGTGCGATCCGGCTATTTTTAATGTTATTTTCATCAAGCGAATGCATACACTCGCTAATATGGCCGGCAAAATTAATAAATTGTTTTTCAGTGTGTTGTGCGCTTTTAGACAGCGAGTTAATTACCCCATTAACATTCTCTATCATCGACACTTCAGTGGCATGGCCTTGATTTAAATGCTCAAAATAGAGTTGCTCGGTAAATAAACTGTCAATAAGAGTGTTACTTGCAATAGCGCGCTCAATGGCGCTATTAAGGTCGTTGTTTACTTGGCTAATATAAGTATAAACAACCTGATAATTAAGTGGTGTAGGTGGCAAAACATGGCGCTCTAAAAATACACACACTTTTGTCATTTTATCTTGTGCTACAGCCATAGAGTCATGGAACATCATTTGCAAATACCAACTAAATACATATGCGTATTAATTTATAAACTCATCCAATGAAGCGTTTCGCATCCAAGCACTTGTACCATAATCATTATATCGGTTATTTAAAAGTAAAAACGACAGTTAGTTATCTAAATTGTAACTTTAGCAACATAATGGCTGCTTTTATCATCAATTACTTTTTGTTTCATTCAAAAGCATGTTTTATTACTGGTTATTAAATACCAACCTGCTTATATCAGTCGTATTAGTTTTTGCGTGCTTGGTCGTATTTATCTTGCTATTTATTTAGCCTGCGATAGGTTTACAAAATCTATTTAATTGTGAAGCTATATAATAATGAATCAACTTTTATCTCGACCATTACGCCACTCGCTACTGGGAATTACTTTTTTATGCACCTTAAGTGCATGCCAAACAACCTCACTTAATGCCGATAAGCAATTTACTCAAGTTGCCGAAAACATTGTGCAAAATAGACAAGATGCTAGCCCTTATAATAATAATCCTCAGGGTGTAGATGGCTACTTACTACCTAACTTAACTGCCGAGTATTTAGCGCAAGAATATAAAAAAAATACCCAGCTACTTGCCGATTTAGATACGGTAAACATTGATAAGTTAAGTGATGAAAATCGGATTAACTTTAGTATTTTGCGTGCTCAAGTGCAAAATAGCGTGGATGAGTATGTATTTAATGCCCACTATATGCCGCTTACATCTGAATATGGGTTTCATTCAAGCTTGTCGTTTATGGTTAAAAGTTCACAATATAAAACGTTACAAGATTATAAAAATTATTTAGCGCGATTAGCTCAGGTACCACGCTTTTTTGAGCAAAATGTTTATTGGATGAAACAAGGTTTAGCAATAGGGTTAACGCAGCCTAAAGCTGTACTTAAAGGTTATGAAGATTCAATTAGTGTTTATATTGTTGATGATGTAACACAATCTGAATTTTATCAGCCATTTTTAACGAATACTGCAGGCTTAAGTAGCAGCGAATTTTATGAGCTGCAACTCCAAGCTAAAACAATAATTAAAGAACAAGTAATAGCAGCATATAAAGATTACCTCACCTTTTTTACTGAAGAGTATCAAGCAGGTGCTCGAGACAGTATTGGTATTTCGGCAACGCCTAATGGGGCTGCTTTTTATGCTAATCGCGCCAAGCATTACACCACTACAGATATGACCCCAAAAGAAATTCATGAGTTGGGCCTAAAAGAAGTGGCACGTATTCGTAGCGAAATGGAAGAGGTAATAAAAGAAGTTGGTTTTAAAGGCACGTTCGCTGAATTTATCCACTTTTTACGTACTGATCCGCAGTTCTACGCAACTACTCCAGAGCAGTTACTAAAAGAAGCTGCTTATATTGCTAAAAAAATGGATGCGCAACTGCCTAGATTATTTCATACCTTGCCGCGCAAACCTTATGGCGTAGTGGCTGTTCCCACCAATATTGCTCCTAAATATACTACAGGGCGTTACTCGGGTTCGAACCGCGACGATCAAGCTGGTTATTACTGGGTAAACACTTATGCGCTAGATAAGCGACCTCTTTACGCGCTAGAGGCGTTAACGCTGCATGAAGCTGTACCAGGGCACCATTTACAAATATCACTTAATGCTGAGCTAGAAAACTTGCCGAGTTATCGTCGTGATGCTTATTTATCAGCATTTGGCGAGGGGTGGGGGCTTTATTCTGAGTACTTAGGAATAGAAGCTGGGTTTTATCAAGATCCATATAGCCGTTTCGGACGTTTAACCTATGAAATGTGGCGCGCTGCACGTTTAGTTGTTGATACGGGAATGCATATGTATGGCTGGAGCCGTGAACGCGCGATGAACTTTATGGGCGATAACACTGCTTTGTCGTTGCACAACGTTAAAACTGAAACAGATCGTTATATTTCATGGCCTGCGCAGGCGTTATCGTATAAAATTGGAGAATTAACTATTAAGCGCTTACGTAAAGAAGCGGAGCAGGCCCTTGGCCAAAAATTTGATGTGCGAGAGTTCCATCATCAAGTGCTACGCCATGGTTCAGTACCGTTATCTGTACTTGAGCAGCAAATTCGTTTGTATATTAAAAACGAACTAGCTAAACAGGATATTTAATTAATCCGCATCAATCGTAATGGCTTATATTAGGGTCTGTTTATCTTTCAAGGTTAAATTTGCAGCAGTGTGTTTGGTATTTAGGCAAGGCAGAGCCTATGTGGTGTGGTTACTCCCCATAAATAGGCGATAACGTAGCATCAATGGCAAACATGCGCTGCCCGAAGGGTTCTGCCTAGGGGCGATTGACTCTTTGTTGCCTACATGGATGTAGGTAAGGGGCGTGAGCAGGACGCGGAAGCTTTGCTCGGTTTTTACTTATTCTTACATGGATGTAAGCCAGTAGAATAACGCAGGAGCAGTTATCGAGCCCACTAGGTTACAAACCTCGCGCCGTGATTAAATCGCCCCTAGTTTGAACAAATTTCAATCCGCAAAGGTCAACAGACCCTAGGGTTATAAATTAATAAAATGCGCATATCATCTATAATAAGTGATATGCGCATTTGTCTATTGAAGCCATTTTCATTTATTGGCGAAAAAGTACTGCAGAGGGGTTTTGAGTGAACAATTTTATAGTTCTAAGTATTAATGTATTTGCGAGCCTTTTTATTGTTGTATTAGGGTTTATAGTTTTATCGGTTATTATTTTTTATTTTAGAGATATAACCCAAACAAAGCATGCAATTAGGCGCAACTATCCGGTAATTGGTCGGTTTCGATATTTTTTTGAGCGCCAAGGAGAATTTTTCCGCCAGTACTTTTTCGCACTTGATAGAGAAGAAATGCCGTTTAATCGTGCTGAACGTAGTTGGGTATATCGCGCTGCAAAAGATGTTGATCATACTGCTGCGTTTGGCTCGACTCAAAGCCTTGAAGTAACCGGTACAGTGATGTTTATGAACTGTGCATTTCCTACTTTAGATGAAGAAGCGCTCGATCCTAGTAATGTGACTTTAGGCCCTTACTGTAAAACACCTTACACCACTAATTCAATATTTAATATTTCAGGTATGAGTTTTGGTGCTTTGTCAAAACCTGCAGTACGTGCTTTATCTAAAGGAGCTAAGCTTGCTGGCTGTTGGTATAATACCGGTGAAGGCGGTTTAAGCCCGTATCATTTAGAAGGCGGGGGAGATATTGTATTTCAAATTGGTACTGCTAAATACGGTGTGCGCGACGATAATGGCAATTTAAGCACTGCTAAATTAAAAGAAATAGCAGCTCACGAACAAGTAAAAATGTTTGAAATAAAGCTAAGCCAAGGCGCTAAACCAGGTAAAGGCGGTATGTTACCAGGGCGAAAAGTTAACGCTGAAATTGCAAAAATACGCGGTATTCCCGAAGGGCAAGATTCAATTAGCCCTAATGGCCATCTTGAAATTAAAAAGCCGTCAGATATTCTTGATATGTTGGCAACCGTACGTAACGCAACCGGTAAACCAACCGGCTTTAAAGCGGTAATTGGTGAGTATACTTGGTTAGAAACTCTTTTCGCTGAAATAAATCATCGCGGTGTTGAGTCAGCGCCCGACTTTATTACTATTGATAGTGCAGACGGTGGCACAGGCGCCGCACCACAGTCATTATTAGATTCAGTGGGCTTACCACTGCGAGAAAGCTTGCCATTAGTAATTAACTTGTTAGAAAAACATGGGCTCAGAGAGCGAGTAAAGGTTATTGCCTCAGGTAAGTTAATCGTACCCTCTAAAGTTGCATGGGCATTAGCACTGGGGGCTGATTTTGTTGTATCTGCTCGCGGCCATATGTTTGCACTAGGGTGTATTCAAGCAATGCAATGTAATAAAGACACTTGCCCTACAGGGATCACCACGCACGACAAGCGCCTGCAACGTGGCTTAAATGTGGCAGACAAAGCACAGCGTGTGGCAAACTATAATAAGTATGTGCACTATGGAGCGGGCTTAATCGCGCACTCGTGCGGCGTATCTAGTGCGCGAGAGTTAAAACGTGAACATGTGCGTATAGTTCAAGAAAGTGGTCTTTCAGAGCCATTAGATAAAATTTACGAAAATTATAAATAACACAGTGAGCATTAAATATATGAGTGCTTAAGCGCACTAAACTAAGCTGCTTTTTTATGCACTCAATATTTATTAGGTCATTAATTAAGGCCCATTGTTACGTAATATAACAATGGGCCTTAATTTTATTTATTTATTTATTATTTGCTTGAATGCCGGTAATTTTTAAACGCTCTAATTCACAGCTAAATAAAAATTCCAGCACTTCTAAATGACGACGAACTTCATCAATATTTCGCCCTACAGCATATAAACCATGGCCACGTATAAGCACTCCGTGTTCAATAGGAGTGTGTAAATGATGGTCGCTTACCAATAAACTTAAATGGTCTATGTCTTGGTCGTTATTAAAAATAGGAATGCTTAGGGTTTCTAAATGCGAGGTAAAACCGGTTAAAGCTTTTTGCATTTCGTAGCCAGTTAAATCGAGTTTATGACTTTTTGTTATTTGCGAAAGCACGGTAGCCGCAACAGAATGCGTGTGCAGTACACATTGCGCTTCGGGAATTAGCTGATACAAGCTCAAGTGCAGTTGTGTTTCGGCTGAGCGTTTTTTTGTTCCTGCCAAAGGCTTGCCTTGTAGATCTAGCTGTAAAAATTGCTCATTGGTCAACTTGCCTTTATCTTGGCCACTAGCTGTTATTACAAAGCCCGACTCAGTTCTTGCTGAAAAATTCCCACCGGTTGCGGGTATCCACTCTTTTTGGCTAACCCACTTCCCAGCTTCAATAAGTTGCGAAATAGCGGTATTGTTGTTTTGCATATATTCCTCACAAACGAGCATCAGTTAATTGTATTTAGACGGCTAAACTTCTATCTTAAGTGATGGTAGCACCGCTTTGCGTGCAAAACCACAATTAAGGATATAGAGTGTTAATAACTAAGCTACCAGCATAAGGTATGTTTTATCAAACTCTAATAACAATTAAGTTGGTTTAGCTAAAAACACTAAAAACTTAAAAGAGGGCGGCACAAAACTATGTCAACTTTAACACTTACATTATTGCAAAGCTCACTACACTGGCTCGATAAAGACGCTAATTTAGCTATGTTTAATAAGCAGCTAGATGCAGTGACTCAGCAGTCAGACTTGATTTTACTGCCCGAAACCTTTGCCACAGGCTTTGCAATAAACTTAGATTGCGCTGAGCCTGAAAACGGCAAAGTACTTACCTGGTTAAAGGCGCAAGCGCATAAACATAATGCAGTAATTGCAGGCTCAGTATTTGTTACGCAAGGCAGTAAAAAGGCCAACCGGTTTTATTGGGTGCAGCCCAATGGAGAAGTAGACTTTTACGATAAGCGTCATTTGTTTTGTTTAGGCAACGAAGGCGACTTTGTAGTAGCAGGACAAGCGCGCAAAGTGTTTACTATTAATGGCTTTAAGCTATTACCACAAGTGTGCTACGACCTACGCTTTCCGGTATTTCAGCGCAATAACAACGATTACGATGTAATGATTAATATTGCTAATTGGCCCGCAGTGCGACGCCATGTTTGGGATACATTATTAATGGCGCGAGCGATGGAAAATGTATGTTATGTGGTTGGGGTAAATCGCATTGGTGATGATGCCAATGGTGTTGCTCACAATGGTGGCACAGCGGTATATGACTTTAAAGGTGATGCTTTAGTAAAAGCTGCAGATAATAGCCAAGCGCTAATAACCATTACTTTGCACAAAGCACCATTAAATGACTTTAAGGCTAAATTTCCGGCGCATTTAGATGCGGATGCTTTTAACTTAGTATAAAGCAGCTTAAATTAGCCAGCGGCTAATTAAGTGTTAAAATAGCCGCTGATATTTATTGGCGGCAGCACTATGAACAACTCTTTAATCACTCCAGTTATTTTAGCGGGCGGCATTGGCTCTCGTTTATGGCCGTTGTCGCGCCAAGCAATGCCAAAACAGTTTTTACCCTTACTCGATGCTGAACCTACTGGGCAGTCGTTATTACAAAATACCCTAACACGGGTAACCGGTAGGGTATTCAATCGAGCTATTTTAGTGTGTAACGAACAGCACCGATTTATTGCCGCTGAGCAAGCTGCTAGTGCAAATCCGCGCGTATTACTTTTAGAACCCACAGGTAAAAATACTGCCCCAGCAATTGCTTTAGCTGCGCATTATGCGCTACAAAATGGCATAACAGGGCCACTGTTAGTTATGCCAGCGGATCATCATATAAATAATTTTAACTTACTCACCGAGCAGTTACACGGCGCGACAATATTAGCTGAGCAAGGTAAATTAGTTACCTTTTCTATTACGCCTACCGAGCCACACACAGGTTACGGGTATATAAAACAAGGAAGCGCCATTACCGGTACTGACTGCTTTGAAGTAGCTGAATTTAAAGAAAAACCCAGCTTAACCACCGCAACAAGCTACCTGTTAGATGGAAGTTATAGTTGGAATAGCGGTATGTTTTTGTTTACTGCTGCAGCGTATTTACAAGAGTTGGCTCGCTTTGCACCTAAAATTGCCAATTGTGTGGCTAACGCCGCCAATTTTAGTCAGGACTTAGGCTTTACACGGCCCAGTGCAAAAACGCTCGAAGCTTGCCCGAGTGACTCCATAGATTATGCTATTTTAGAGCGCAGTGATAACGTAGTTGTCATGCCTGTTGCCTTAAACTGGAGTGACGTAGGTGGTTTTTCATCACTTGCTAAGTTGCTAAAAAAAGATCCGCAAGGCAATAACTTAAATACTAACTATGTAGCGCAAAACAGTAAAAACAATCTAATAATAAGCGAAACCGATCATACTATTGCCACGTTAGGGGTAAGTAATTTAGCTGTTATTCATACCCACGATGCCACACTTATTGCGAATCAAAATGAGCTTGATGCACTGCCGTTATTACTCAAAAAAGTAGCGCTTACGCAAACTGACAAGTTAACCCACCACCAAGTTGTTTATCGGCCGTGGGGAAATTATCGTACCTTGGTAGAAAGCAGTGGATTTAAGGTTAAAAAAATAACCGTAAACAGCGGCGCTAAGCTCTCTACGCAGCGCCATCAATATCGTGCCGAGCATTGGGTAGTTGTATCTGGGGTTGCCGATGTATGCATTGATAAGCAAGCACTAACACTCAGTGCAGATCAGTCTTGTTATATTGCCGCTAAGCAAATTCATAGTTTGGCTAATAATAAAAATACACCGTTAATAGTAATTGAGGTACAAACAGGCACTATTTTAGATGAAAGCGACATTGAACGGTTTGATGATAAATATGGCAGAAACTAACAACGCTTTACTGCAGCCCTTTGCGTACACACCTTAAATACTCTTCTAAACTTTGCTGCCAAAGGTCGAGCGCTTCATTGATGGCGTTTTTTAGCGGCTTTTTATCAAGCATACGACGCTCTATTTTTTTCAGCGCTAAACCATAACGGTTAAAGCCCAGCTGTAGTGCGGTATTGGCTTGGCGATGTAATAATTTAATGCATTGCTCGGGCTGTTGTTCTACGAGCGCTTGGCAGTGATTTAGTTTACTGCGGGTAGAGAGCACAAACTCGTTATAAATAGACGACACTTCATCAATACTAAAAGAGCTGGTAAGCGTTTCGCTAGCGCTTGCGTCATATAAAGTATCAACCAAATCTACAGCTACAGTAGCCGTTTTAGTTGACTGTGAATCGCTTAGTGCTTGGCGCAATTTTTGGTGTTTAATAGGTTTACCTACAATGTCTTTTATACCCAGCGCTAAGTACTCTTTTACCTCACTAGGGCTTAAGCTTGCAGTAAAGGCTAGTACGGGAGTACGCTGGTTTTTATGCTCAATTTTAGCCAATGTTTTAAGTACTTGTTGGCCGGTCAAATCAGGTAGGTTCATATCGAGCAGCACTACATCAAAATGATGCGCTTGCATTAACTCTATTGCAGTTTTACCGTCTTTTGCTAACTTAATTTTATGTTCGTCGTCGGCCATAAATTCTACGGCTATTTTTTGATTTAAATCTAAATCCTCTACTAACAACACCTTTAAACCGGTTAAATAATCTTTACTTTGATGACGTTGCGCTACTAGGCTGAGTTCGCCCAGCGCACACGTAATATCAAAGCTAAACACGCTGCCACTCCCTAGGCTACTGGCTATTTCTAACTTGCTATGCAGTTTTTCGAGTAAGCGGCTGGTTATTGCTAAACCAAGGCCTGTACCGCCTTTTTCTTTTCCGGCGTTACTTTGCACATAGGGTTCGGTTAGGTAGGCTATTTCGTCATTCTCGATGCCGGGGCCTGAGTCTTTTACGCTTATTTTAATAGTGTGTTCAAGTTGTTTTTCAGTGATTAGATCAATTTGAATTTTAACGCTACCTTGGTCGGTAAATTTAATTGCGTTACCCACAAGGTTAATAATAATTTGCCTGAGTTTTTGCTGATCGCAGTAGTAACAGGCTTGATCGGGTATATTGCAAAGTAGCTCAAACTTAAGTTGCTTTTGCTCTGCCAGAGGGCTTAGTAATAAGCATAAATTTTGTATCCAAGTTTTAAACTCAATATCTTCTTCGTAAAGAGCTTCGTCGCTTTGATCAAGGCTGGCGTAGTCGAGTACTTTATCAACCAGTAAATTAAGGGATTCGGCAGAGTTAATAATTGCCTCGCAATAGGCTTTATTGCGAGCATCACTTGTTTGGTTCATAACTAACTGAGCACTGCCTAAAATGCCGTTTAAAGGGGTGCGAATTTCGTGGCTGATAGTTGATAAAAACAACCCACGTATTTCTAGATCTTTACGGGCTTTTTTAGTGAGCTTATTAAGATGCTGCTCTCTGCGCTCATTACACAACAGTGCCATGCCAGCGGCATAAAACATAGGTGCTATAACCCCGTTTAAAAAAAGTAACGAGCTAAACCAAGGGCTTAATAGGGTGTCATGTTGCTCAATTTTTTGCATAAATATCGAGCGGGCAATAAAGCTTACGGCAACTAAAGTTAAAATTATAATATAAACAATGCTGCCGTTGGGGTAGGGCTTACGTGCATACTTTATAAATATAAACAGTAAAAATGCAGCTTCAGCTATATGCTGTATATCAGATATAAACAGCCTATCTTGAATAGATGGCGACAAAAAGCTGTAATAACCCAGCATTACGCTGCTAAAAGCAGTAAATGAACAAACAAGTTTAAAGCCAATACCGCGATAATCTAAAAACTGGCTAATAGCAAGGCAATGCACAATTGAGGCCGCAAACATCAATATATTGGCAATGCTAATGGCGACAAGTTCAGGGACTCGCCCGATCAGAGTAAAGCCAATAATAACGCCGAGCAATAAAACAGGATAAAAAATATAAAGCAGAGTGCCTGGAGTGTGTTTATTGGTGCGCCAGGTTAAAAAATTTAGCAGGGTCATTACAACCATAACGGCGATACTGGCAAAATATAGGGTAAAAGAGTCGAGCATTGAGGCACCAATAGCGTGTTATTAGATTAAAAGTATAACAATAATTACTTAACCGAAAATAGCTCAATATATTGTTTAACACATTGAGCTGTATTGAAATTAAAACGTATATTTTATTTGCTGGGGAGCGACTTATTATTTAAAGTTTGAGTTTGCTGATTAAGCTTGCCCAGATACAAAAACAGACACGTATGTGCCTGTTTTGTGTTTAAACTAAAGTTTAAATTAACGTATTTCGTCTGGAATATGCTGCTGTGCCCACGATAGTAGCTCAATACGGTTACGACATTTTGTTTTTCTAAATGCGCTGTATAAATGAGTTTTAACTGTGTGTGGGCTAATGCTTAGCTCTTCAGCAATTTCTTTATTTTTTGAGCCATTACTCATTAATGAAATTATGGCTTTTTCGCGCTTGGTAAGTTTAACTGGCTCAATATCGCCTTCGGTAAGCTTATGCAGTGCATCTTTATTAAACTGCAACATACGATTTAATGCATTACACATTATATCTCTGCGATACCAAAGTTGATCTTCAAGTAGTAAGCGAATACCTTTCATCAATACATCGGCGTTATCTGTGGTGTAAAATACACCACGAATTCCGCTAAGTAAGGCACGATTAGCAAGCTCTGGGTTTTCATCCAAATTAAATAATACGATATCGCATTTAATCCGTAAATTAACCAGTTGCTCTTTTAATTTTCCCCACGCATCTTTGCTCGATGTTTCGATAAACAAAAGTCGTGTTCCTACAGGCACATCTAAAATATTGGTGCCTGTGGTTACGCTAATACCTTGCGTTTTTAACAAAGGTTCTAAAACGTTAATACCAATAGTGTTAATGGGCTCTTCATCTAATAACAAAAAGGCTGAACTGCTCATATTATTTTTACTCTTTTATAAAGCTTATGATTAAGTTTACCACGACCTCCACACCTTTTGTATTAGAAAGTCGCGTTGTAACGCAAAAAGCAAGTACGATATTATGATTATTTAAACATAAAATGTTGCAAATAAGTAATTATTTATTGATTGCGATTACAAAATAAAACAACCTAAAAAGCTTATAACTAATTGTATAAAATAAATAGCTGTTTATAGCGCCACTTTTTTGGTGTTTTGATAAGGAGGCCAGCCCATCTCTTTACCTGCAAGCATATGTAAATGAATATGATATACGGTTTGGCCACCATGTTCATTGCAATTCATGACCACTCGGTAGCCATCGTCGGCAAAGTTTAGTTGCTTGGCTAATTTAGCCGCTACTACATATAAATTACCTACTAAATGCGAGTTTTCAGGCGTTACATCGTTAATAGTAGCAATTGCCTTTTTGGGGATAATAAGTGCGTGAAATGGCGCCTGAGGGTTTATATCTTTAAAGGCGAGAGTATGCTCATCTTCATAAATAATATCAGCTGGGATCTCACGATTAATTATTTTAGTAAAAATAGTCTCTTGGCTCATTATATGGCCCCTAATTAAGTATGATTAAAGTAAGCTCCACTAATGACAAACTTTACAAGCAGTGTCAAACTGAAATCAAATAAAGGAGAAAATATGCGTAAATCAATATTATTAGGTAGTGCCGCAGCGCTATTGTTTAGTGTGTCGAGCATGGCAGAAAATATTCACTTTCCAGAAGAGTTTGTACCTCTGCAAGTTGGTGAGCGTATTATTGAAAGCTCGATATTTAGCCGTGTTGACGACATAGAGCTAGCACCGGGTAGTTATAAATTAAAGCTTAAATATACTGACTTGTATGACCTAGGTTACGACGATCACGAAGTGGTAGAGTCTGAACCATTTTGGGTAAATGTAACTATTGAAGCGGGTAAAGATTATACTTTAGAGTTTAATCGTGCCAAAAATGCGGTTGCGGCTAAAGTATTTGCACAGTCGCCACAAGTAAGCTTAAAAGCAAAAGGAAGTGCACTGGCTGCGCCATTAAGTGTAATTTCTAATGCCCAGCTTACAAACACTGTGCCAGTACAGCAAGTTAGTAATACAACGGCAATGGCAACAAGCGCCAGCGAAGTAAGTAAACTCGTTGCACCTATTAATGGTAAGGGCATGCCCAGCGCAGCAGCAATGCTAGACTTTTGGTGGCAACAAGCAACCCCAGCTCAACAACAAGCCTTTTTAGAAAAAGTAACCAATTAGCTTTTATGCAATTAAAAAAGGGCCGAATGTCGGCCCTTTTTGTATTTTAAACACTCGCTTATTAAGCTCGTTATTATTTGAATAATTTATTCAAATAATGCGTCTATAGTGCCATGTGCTAGTGGGTGATAACCCGGGCGTGCTTTTAAGTACACGCTTTGTGCCCAGTCTTTTTTGCCGTTATCAATAAGTGACTTATAAAGCGGGACAATTAGCTTGCGACGACCAATACTGGTTAAGTGCTTATCAAGCGCCGGATAAATTGGCTGGTATCCATTACCTACCGCTAGCATAAACCAAGCAAAGGCACGTTCAGCGTTAGTTGATTGCGTTAAGTTATACGCAGTATCAAGCTCGCTCATATGTGTTTGGCTTAAATCGCGCGGTAAGTTATTTAAAAAGTGCAACCATTCATGCACCGACCAATTAGCTGTAGGCAATTGCGCTGCTGTGATATCGCCATTTAACCAAGTAGCTGTTGCTGTATCTACTTTATCAAAAGCATCTGATGTTGGATTAGGTGTATCGCTTGGTAAACCTGGCGCAAAAATCCATTCATTTACTTTATCCATGCTCACAATACCAGGGTACTTATCAATTAAGTTAGCTTTTAGGTAAGTAACAAATTGTGCGGTGGTTAAAGATTTAAAGGCAAATTCGTTAAAGTAAGTTTTTACAAAGGCGTCAAACTTATCGCGGCCATATTTTTCTTCTAGGTAAATTAAGAATAATTGCCCTTTGGTATAAGGTACAGAGCTAAACGCATCATCAGGATCGCGGCCATTAAGCTTTAAGTTAAGGCGCGTGTCTGGCGCATCAAGCGTTTTAATTTGCGCGCGAATACCTGCTGCATCAAGGGCTTGTTCCATTACTGCGCGGTCACGACCAAATACTTCTTCCATAATGCGGTTTTCAACGTACGAGGTAAAACCTTCGTTTAACCATAAATCTTCCCAGGTTGCATTGGTAACTAAGTTACCAGACCAAGAATGAGCAAGCTCATGTGCAATTAGATTTACTAAGCTTTTATCGCCTGCAACCACGGTTGGGGTAATAAACGAAAGGCGTGGGTTTTCCATGCCACCAAACGGAAAACTTGGCGGTAACATAAGTAAGTCGTAACGACCCCATGCATAATCGCCGTAAAGTGCGTTAGTTTTATCGATCATCGCTTGGGTGTCGTTAAATTCGGCAACTGAAGCATCTAAAATAGTTGGCTCAGCAAAAATACCGGTTTGATGCGACATTGCTTTAAATTCTAAATTACCTGCGCCAATAGCAATTAAGTAAGGCGAAATAGCTTGTGGCATATCAAAAATGTAGTCGCCATCTTTATAAAGTGCGTCTTTATTGTCGGCACTCATTACCGCACGTATATCTTTAGGAGTATGAATGCGCGCCGAGTACGTTACTCGCATTGCTGGCGTGTCTTGTACTGGGATCCAGCTACGTGCATGAATTGCTTGCGATTGGCTGTACATAAACGGGTGTGTTTTGCTGGCTGTTTGCTCTGGTGTTAACCATTGTAGGCCAGACGCTTCAGGGCGGCTATTATAGTAAATACGTACTTTTGGCGCTTGGCTTTTAAAAGTAATAGTTAATTTTGAGCCTTTAACATCATCGCGTGTTGCTAAACTAAATTTAGCTTTATGCCATGTGCCGTTTTGCGTTTGATACATTACTTTATCAATATCTAAATCGCGAGTATCGAGCACTAGAGTTTTACTGTTGTTATTTTGCCATTCTAGGGTGTGCTCAACAAAACCTTCTAATTGCTTGTCGGCAAAGTCGACATCTAAATCAAGGTTTAAATGCGTAGTAATAACGTCATTAAGATTAGCATACGAGTTTTGATCAATAGCATTGGCCATTGCTTGTGAGCACATACCAGCCATAGCTAGGCTTAAAAAAAGAGGTGTGATTTTCATAATTACCCTGAACACAAATAAATAAGTGTTGGTTTTATATCATGATTGGCGAGGCGGGTTGAGCAATTTTTACATTCAGATGCGCTATTTGCGACAATGCGTTAAACTAACGCGATTAGTTACCGGTATATTTAGAGAGCTTTGTGGCGCACTCATTACAAACGTTACATACATTTGCATTAACCAGCCAATGCCAACAATTTGTTAAAATTAATAACCTAGAGCAGCTTAAAACGCAAAGCTTTAAGCCTCCATTTTGCCTATTAGGCGAGGGCAGTAATACGGTATTTTTAAATGATTACACCGGTACTGTTATTAAAATGGCAACTCAAGGTGTACAAATAAAAGAGCGCGCAAACGATTACTTAATTAGCGTGGCCGCTGGCGAAAACTGGCATCAACTAGTCAGCGAGCTGTTGACTAAAAACATTCCCGGGCTTGAAAACCTAGCGCTTATTCCCGGTACTGTGGGTGCTGCGCCGGTGCAAAATATTGGTGCCTACGGAGTTGAATTGGCTAAATTTGTAGAGTCGGTTGAGTATTTTGATATAGCAAACAAAGCCTTTAATACCTTAAATAATGCGCAATGTGAATTTGGCTATCGCGATTCTATTTTTAAACACGCGTTAAAAAATAAAGCGGTGATCACTACTGTGCATTTAGCCTTGCCTAAAGGGTGGCAGCCGGTATTGAGTTATGGACCGCTGCAGCAACTTGCAGCCGTTACGCCACAAGCGGTATTTGAGCAAGTAATAGCAACACGTAACAGCAAATTGCCCAATCCTTATACCTTACCTAATGCAGGTAGTTTTTTTAAAAACCCCATTATTACTAATCAATGTTTAGCTGCTTTATTAACTACCTTTGCAGATTTACCGCATTATAAACACGGTGCAAAGCACCATAAAGTGGCTGCGGGTTGGCTAATAGAGCAAGCGGGTTTAAAAGGCTACCGCATTGCAGGTATTGAGGTACATAAACAACAAGCCCTAGTGCTAGTAAATTACGGCCAAAGCCAAGGAAGCGATTTAATTGCGATGATTAAACATATTCAACACAGCGTATTTTCTCGTTACAACATTATGTTAGAGCACGAAGTACGCTTAATTAATAACAGTAGTGAATGCCATATTACAGCGGAGCCAACGCCATGAAAGCACCCGATGGGAATAAACTCGCCATTTTAAATGCCCTCAATCAAGGTGGTTTTATTTCAGGGCAGGTATTAGGCGAGCAACTGGGTATTAGCCGCGCAGCTATTAGTAAGCATATTAAAAGCTTACAAGAAATGGGCTTAGATATTTTTAAGGTAACTGGTAAAGGTTACAGCTTAAATAGCCAAGTCGGACTGTTAAACCAAGCGCAAATACAACAACACTATCAAGCGTTAGGTGCAACTACCGCCAAAGTAGAAGTACACCCCATAATAGACTCCACTAATAGTGAGCTAATGCGCCGCATACAAGCAAAAACTGAGCTTGAATCGGGTACTGTTATTGTGGCCGAAATGCAGCAGTTGGGGCGTGGGCGTCGGGGCCGGGTTTGGCAGTCGCCATTTGGAGCCAACTTATATTATAGTTACTTTTGGCGCTTAGATGATGGCATACAAGCCGCTATGGGCGTATCTATAGTGGTTGGCTTAGCTGTATATGATGCTATTAAAGCGCTATACAACATAGAAGTAGAGCTAAAATGGCCTAACGATATTTACCTCAATAAACAAAAGCTCGCTGGCGTATTAGTTGAGCTCGACGCGCAACCGCAAGGTCCTTGTCAGTTAGTTATAGGCATAGGTATTAACTTACAAATGCCAGAGAGCTTTAGTCAGCACATTGATCAAGCATGGACTGATTTAAGTCAACATACGCAGCAGCTTAATAAAAATCAGTTGGTTGCCTCGCTTACTTATTATTTAGAGCAGCGTTTAGAGCAGTATAGTGAAAGCGGTTTACAGAGCATGCATCAGCAATGGAATGCTTTAAATGCATTTGCTGGTGAATGTGTAGAGCTAAATACCGGACATCGTAGTTGGCGCGGAATATGTGAGGGAATAGACTCACAAGGCGGAATTCGTATTCGCCAAGATGGTGAAGTAAAAAGCTATTACGGCGGCGAAATTTCGCTCAGAAAGGCGCAACTATGAAATTACTCATTGATGTAGGCAATACTTCACTTAAAGCTAAGCTGTGGCAAAACGAGCAAGTTCAAGCATGTGATTTAAATAATTTACCTTGGCGTGCAATTACACACGTTATTTATGCTTGCGTAGGGCGCAGTGAACTACTTAACACCATTTTAGCGCAAGCCGCCTTTAATAGTATTAGCTGCTTTGAAGCTAAAGTAACTAAAACGCTAGGCGGGCTCACCTGTGCTTACGAGCACTTTAATAATTTAGGTATAGATAGATGGCTGGCACTTATTGCAAGCTTTACCTTGTATCCAAATAAGGCCTGCATAGTTGTTGATGCCGGTACTGCTACCACAATTGATGTACTCAATAGTGACGGGCAGCACTTAGGTGGCTGGATTTTACCTGGCCTTGATTTAATGACCCGCTCGTTAACGCAAAATACCCAGCGCGTTTTTGATGATGAAAATACGCCATTTACTAATCAACTGGGAATAAACACCCCAAATGGTTTAAAAAATGGTGCCTTGGTTGCCACCATAGGAGCAATTAACCAAGCTAAACCTTATTTAAATGATAAAAATACGCAAATTATTTTTGCCGGTGGTTATGGTTCGTTATTACAACAGCAATTCAAAGAGAGTATTTTTGATCCTATGCTGGTTATTAAAGGCTTAAATTATTGGTATGAATTAGATGAAAATAGCAATAAATTATAAAAAAGCCGGTTTTTGCCTGAATTGTGAGCATTTAAACAATAAATTCTCATTTATTTTAATTTTATAGTTGCATCCCAATAAAGCTTACTCTAATATCTCGCCCCGTACTAAAGCAGTGCCGACTTAGCTCAGCTGGTAGAGCAACTGACTTGTAATCAGTAGGTCAACCGTTCGACTCGGTTAGTCGGCACCACTTTCCTTTTTACCGAAAGTGCATTAGTAAAGAATTATCGTGGAGGGGTTCCCGAGCGGCCAAAGGGATCAGACTGTAAATCTGACGGCTCAGCCTTCGCTGGTTCGAATCCAGCTCCCTCCACCACTTTATTCTTGACGGTTAGAGGTATTTTAAGAACAGGTTCCTAACGCGGGCATCGTATAATGGCTATTACCTCAGCCTTCCAAGCTGATGATGCGGGTTCGATTCCCGCTGCCCGCTCCAGTTTATGGTGATGCTGATATAGCTCAGTTGGTAGAGCGCACCCTTGGTAAGGGTGAGGTCGGCAGTTCGACTCTGCCTATCAGCACCAGTTTTAAGAACCTCCTTAAGCGCTTCCTTTATCTGTCAGAAAAAAACTATTTGAAATTTGAAAAAATCAACTTAATCTACCTATGGTGGATTATTTTCATATGTAATATAGATACACAAAACTGATAGGTTCCGTCATGGCAAAAGCAAAGTTTGAACGCGTAAAACCGCATGTTAACGTAGGTACAATTGGCCACGTTGACCACGGTAAAACTACATTAACTGCAGCAATCACTAACGTACTTGCAAAAGTATACGGCGGTGTTGCTAAAGATTTCGCATCAATCGACAACGCTCCAGAAGAGCGCGAGCGCGGTATCACAATTTCAACGTCTCACGTTGAATACGATACGCCTACTCGTCACTACGCACACGTAGATTGTCCTGGTCACGCCGATTATGTTAAAAACATGATCACTGGTGCTGCTCAAATGGACGGTGCTATTTTAGTAGTAGCTGCGACTGATGGTCCTATGCCACAAACACGTGAGCACATCCTACTTTCTCGCCAAGTTGGCGTTCCTTACATCATCGTGTTCATGAACAAATGTGACATGGTTGATGACGAAGAGCTACTTGAGCTAGT